>NZ_JBEPTL010000016.1:0-89205 GCF_040549465.1 Glaciihabitans sp. UYNi722
GAATCGTCCGGGAACCACTCCCGAAACTCCTGAAACGTCCGCGGATAATCCACACCGCCAACAGGCTCTTCGCTCACCAAACAAATCTACTGCACTCAAGCAGACATGCAGAACATACATTCGAATATGTCAATTGCCGCCGACATTCGAGCGGCGTGTCGACCTCAGGCGATGGGGACAGCTAGGCGATGGGGTCCTTCGGGAGGGACGGGACAGCGACCCCAGCAGATCGTGGTTCTGACGACACAGGAACGGACGCAGGGGCGACCGCGAGCGCAGGAGCCGCGGCATCCGCAGTTCCTCGCCGCGCAGAGAACACCCACCAGCGGTAGAGCGCGAAACGGAAAGCAGTGCCGAGGGCGAGGCCTACGACATTGGTGGCGAGGTTGTCGGCGATGAGCGAGGTGTAGCCGAGCAGATAGTGCGAGACCCAGAGGCAGCCGAGGGCGATGAAAGCGCCGGCCAGGCTCACGGCGACGAACTCGACACCCTCGCGGATCACATTGGTGCGACGACCGGTGCGGCGTTGGGCACGGAAGGTCCAGAGCCGATTGCCGATCCAGTTGACGATGATTGCCAGGGAGGTGGAGATAGCCTTGGCGATCACCGGCCCGCTGTGCACGTAGTGCGGTTCGAGCACAGTCGTGCGCAGGGCGTTGAATACGACAATATCGACGACCAGGCCGACCCCGCCGACGAGCAGGAAGCTCAGCAGCTGGCGACCGAGCGCTGCCCTAGACGTGCGCGACGTGGCCATGCTGCTTGTCGAGAGGCACTGTCTTGTCGACCGACACGGTTCTGTCGAGGGGCACGGTCCCGCGAATGCGGCCAGGCAGCCCCTGGATGCCCCACAACGTCACCCGCCCGATGGCTTCGCGTACGATGCCAGAGCTCATCTTGGAGACACCGTGCACCCGCTCCACGAAGGTGATGGGCACCTCTGCGATGCTGAGTCCCGCGGTATAGGCGTGCCAGAGCATCTCGATCTGGAAGCCGTAACCCTGCGAGAGCACCCTGTCGAACCCGATCACCTGGAGAGCTTCGGCGGTGAAAGCGCGATAGCCTCCTGTCACGTCACGGAATGGCAGGCCGAGCGCGATTCGTGCGTAGAGGCTTCCACCCTGCGAGAGCAGCATCCGGCGGAATGGCCAGTTCTCCACCTGCCCGCCTGGCACCCAGCGCGAACCAAGCACGACATCCGCGGTTCTCAGCCGGTCCAGCAGGAGAGGCAACTGCTCAGGCTGGTGAGAGCCGTCGGCGTCCATCTCAACGAGCTGCTCGTAGCCGCGTTCCAGTCCCCAGGCGAAGCCCGCGCGGTAGGCGGCTCCAAGCCCCTCCTTGCCGGCGCGATGCAGCACATGGATGCGATCGTGGGCAGCGGCGAGGGCCGAGGCCAGTGCACCGGTGCCGTCCGGCGAGTTGTCATCGACGACGAGCAGGTCGACCCCGTTGGCGCTCCTCAGGACTCTCGCGGTGAGGTCCGCAAGATTCTCCCGCTCGTTATAGGTCGGGATGATGACGAGTGTCCTGTTCATGGTGTCTCCCTGGTCAGTTGGTAAACGGTGGTTCGATGGACGGGTATTTCGCGCGAAACGGTGTACCCGAGTTGTTGGAGGTCGAGCACGTCGGCGGGGGTGGTCGCGTTCGAGAGCTCCACTGCCCAGACCGTGGGGGTGGATGTCAGCGCCCCGCCGATCTCGGACACCGGCGCGACACGATCCCACAGTCCGGGGAGCCGCATATACGGCGTCAGAAGGCCGACATCCTTGAGTCCCGCGAAGTCTTGTGGGTACAGGTGCAGCGCGAGCCGGGGCCTACCGGACGGCTTGGTGCTCTTGTCGAAAACGATCGCGTCCCCGCTGTGCGCATTCTGGGCCACCACCTCGGAGAGCTGCCGAAGATCGCTGCCACCGTCCTTCGCGTAGGGCGTGCGCTGGAAGAGGTTCGTCGGTATGGCGAGAGCGACGAGCGCGACGACAGCCGCCACGCGGAGCCAGTTGCGGCCGAGCCATCCGATTCCCACTCCGATGAGAAGGGCTGCGGCCGGCGTACTAAAGGAGAGATAGCGAATCGAATACATCGGCGCGATAACGCTGTTCCCGACGAACAGGATGCTCATCGGAACCAGCAGCCAGGCGACGACGAGCACGCCTCCTGCCGAACGCCGACGAATGAGGAACACGACAGCGGCCAGGATGACAGCCCAACAGGCCGCTGCGAGCCACGGATCGCCAAACCACTGGATCACGAACAGTCGCTCGAAGGTCACGTAATTGCGGTGGGCGAGGAAGCTGATCTGGCCGTGCTGGGCGAGTCCGTAGACCAACAGGGGCGAGGCGAGCAGCGCTGAACCGACGGCGGCGGCCAGCCACCGACGGATGAGCGGCCTGCCATCCTTGGAGAGCACCAGCACCATGCCATGCACAACGGCGATGAGCACGAAGTACAGGAACACGTAGATCGAGACCGCCAGCAGCACGGAATAACCGAGCCAGGGCAGCACGCCGGTCGCACGTCGACGCATCAGCGTGACGAGCAACACTGTCAGCCAGACAGCCAGCGCGGTGCCGATCGCATAGGAGCGCCCCTCCGCAGCCATGTAACCGACTCGGGGGAGCAGGATACAGACGATCCCCGCGATGAGAGCCGCCGGACGGCTGAAGAGCAGTCCGCCGAGCACCACGGTACCGGCCACCGCGACACCGACGGCGATCGTGCTGGGAAACCGCACCGACAGTTCGGATGCCCCGAACAGGTCGATCCAGAAATGCAGGAAGAGGTAGTACGTGCCGTGTACCGCGTCGACCCGTCCCAGTTCGCTCCACAGGGTGGAGATCGGACGTTCGGCCGACATGACGCTGGCCGCCTCATCACCCCAGAACGACGGTATCCACGACCCGAGGAAGGTGACGAACCAGCCGAGTGCTCCCAGCCCGATCGCGAGGTAGCGCAGGCGTATCCCGCCGAGTACCACGCGAAGCGGTACGGAGAGTGGTCGTTCGACCAGGGCGGTGCTCATGAATTCATGCTCATGAGCAAGGCCGGGTGTTAGCCCTGTTTCAGGGCCTCCCGGGGTGAGAGTTCACTCAGGTTGGCTGCGCTATATCGTCGGAAGGGTGACCATCACGCTGAATCCGTCGGAGTTGGCCAGGGTGACCCGCCCGTTTGCTGCGGCGACCATGGCATGCACGATGGAGAGACCGAGGCCGCTCCCACCGGTGCGCTTGGCTCGCGCTTCGTCCGGTCGCGAGAACCTGTCGAAGGCGATCGGCAAGAACTCCTCCGTCATGCCGGGGCCGTCGTCCACCACGTTCAGCACCAGTTCGCCTGTGGAGTGCCGTAGCGCGATGCGCACAGATCCGCCCTCATCGACCGCTGCGATCGCATTGGTGCTGAGGTTGTCGACCAACCTGCCGAAATTACCGGCAGCGATGAGATAGCTGGCATCACTCGGTTCCGCCGTGACGTCGAAGTCGATGGTGACCCCTTTCGCCACAGCCAGCAGCCGCGACCTGTCGACGGATGCCGCGAGCTCTGCCGCGAGCTCATCCCAGCCGCTTCCGCTCTCCGGGGGCCGCGCCTCGATCTGCGAGAGTTCGAGCAGTCCGGTCGCGAGGCCCGACAGTCGCGCCACCGATCGCTGTGCTGTCACGATCTCCGCTTCGAGAGACGCAGCGTCGCCGCTGTTCAGGTGCGCGAGCTCCAGCTGGGTCATCAGGATCGCGAGAGGAGTGCGCAGTTCGTGACTGGCGTCAGAGACCAGTTGGCGTTCGCGGTCGACCGACTGGCGTACATCGGCGATGAACTCGTTCAACGTCGTTGCGAGCGCCGACAGTTCGTCTCTCGCAGGGCCGACGGGCAGCGGTTCGGTCGACCCCTCTGCGACGAGTGCCCTGGCCTGCCGTCGCATTCGACTGACAGGTCTCAGGGCCGCGGCGGTGAGCAGCCAGGATGCGATGCCGAAGCCGATCACGATGATCACGGCACCGACGACGAGCGCCTGGGTTATTCGATCGAGCGAGAGGATGGAGGAGTCCTGGTTGCGCGCAGTGACCACGTGCCATTCGCCGGAATCGGTGACCACCGTCTTGTTGAGAACACGATAGGTGTCGTCGCCTACGACGACGGATTTGACCTCCTCGCCCATCAGGAGAATTCGATGCAGTTGGGCACGCAGGCTTTTCGGCAGGCTCGACTCCACCGCTGAGCCGCTCGGATCGACGACCGCCAGCAGCTGGCCCCGTCCTGGTGAGTCCACCTTCTCGTCCGGGTGCGCGAGGATCGCGGCGACATAGGGTGCGGAGTCGTGGCTGAGCACGGTGGTCGTTGTGGTGCTGAGGATGCTCCCGACCTGCGCGCGGAAGGCGAACACCGCGGCGGCCGCGAGCACCGCGACGATGGCGAGGGTGCCGAGAGTGATCCTCCAACGGATCGTCAGTCGCGGCAGGAACCTCAACTCGTAACCTCGAGCTGGTACCCGGTACCTCGCATCGTCGTGATGCGCACCCAGGCGGCATCCGGTTCCAGTTTGCGCCGCAGGTAGCTCACGTACTGGTCCACGATGTTGGGATCGATGTTCTCTGTCGTTCCCCAGACCTCCTCGAGGATGCGGGTGCGGCTCACGGGGCTACCCGCCTGCGAGGCAAGGAGACGCAGCAGGCTGAACTCCTTGGGACTCATCGACACCGGACGGCCGTCGACGGTCACCGCGAGACTGAGCGAGTCGAGTCGCAGCCGGCCGACGGCGACTGTCAGCTTGTCCGCCGTGGCATCTCGACGCAACAGGGCACGGATGCGCGCGCTCAGCTCGACGAAAGCGAAGGGTTTGGTGAGGTAGTCATCTGCCCCCGAATCGAGGCCGAAGACGCGATCCTCGACGGCGTCGCGCGCCGTCAGGAGCACAAGCGGCATGAAGCTGCCCGTCTCCCTGATGCGTCGGCAGATCTCGAAACCCGACATCTGCGGAAGCATGACGTCCACGACAGCCAGCGAGTAGTCGTCGTTGGCCACAGCGATGAGAGCGTCGACCCCGTTGTCGACGACACGGGTCTCGTAGGCTTCAGCCGTAAGTCCGCGGTCGATGAGCTGGCCCATCTCCGGGTCGTCTTCGACGATCAGGATTTTCATCGGCGCTCGCCCTCCCGGTTCCAGCCCTCACCTGAATGCTCCCATCTTCCGCCTGCCGGGGCATCAACGGCTATGCCTTCCTGTGAGCACTCTCACTATTCACGGCTCCGTTCATGGCAGCTGCCGAGCGTCGCGTCGGTAAAGTCGGTGAACACTCCGGACGAAAGTTGATACATGGCTACAGCATTCGCTGTGCGTTCCGCACGGCCGGGGTTCGCTGTGATCGGGGTGCTCGGCATCCTGTCCGTGTTTGCCTCCGGGTACCTGATCCATCTCTATTTCGGCTCGACACTGCCGGCGGTGGATGCCGCGTGGCACGGCTTCCTCCAGCAGCACCGCAGTGCGTGGCTGGAGTACCCGTCGCTCGCACTCAACCTGGTCGGCGGCACGATCGCCATGGCCCTGGTCACCGTCGCGGTGATGGCCGTGTTCTTTTTCCTGCGCCGGAGATGGGCCGCGATGTTCATCGGTCTCAGCGTTGGCGTGAGCTTCCTGCTCTCCACAGTGATCAAGCAACTCGTCGATCGTCAGCGGCCAGCCGACAATATCGTGGTTGCGGCCTCCGGTTCCTTCCCCTCCGGCCATACCACTGCTGCGGCCGCGATCGTCGTGGCGCTCGCACTGGTTCTGGCCCGCCGCTGGGTCTGGATGCTGGCGGTCGTCTGGATCCTCGCGATGGCTTTCAGCCGCACCTACCTTTTTGCCCACTGGCTCAGCGATACGGCCGCGGGTGCCGTGCTCGGAGTATCGGTCGCCCTGTTGCTCTGGACGCCGGTGGCGGCGCGCCTGAGACTGCGCAGGAGCCCCTAACCATCAGCGCGGGGTTTTGTTATCCGCGCTGATGCTGTAACCACCGCGCGGATAACAAACCGCCGCGCGGATGCCCATTGCGCCCGGTCGCGACGCGCCTAGGCCAGTTCGCGCACCCAGTGCGCGAGGAACCGCGCACCGGCCTCATCGTGGATAGCGTCGCCCTCCGTGATGATCCGGTACGGCTTGTCCGGCACGCCGTCGGCCGGGCGTACGTCGACATGAGCCACTTCGTAGCCGTTCTCGTGCAGGTAATCGGCCATCGCATAGTCGTTGCGCGAATCGCCGACAGTGCGCCAGAGGTGTGGGATCTCGCCCGATGCGCTCATCAGCTCGATCGCTCGGCGAGCCCCGAGAGCCTTGCCGAGGTCTATCGACTCGACGTCGGTGGAGATGATCGTCGGATCGACGCGGAAGCCGTCCAGACCATGGGCGTCGAGAATCTGCTGGGCACGGGAGTCGAAGAGCTTCTGTGCGGCGAGATAGCTGGCGGATGAGACATCCGTTCGCTGTTCGAACGAAACCATGGCGCGCTTGGTCTCGTCGTAGAACATGGTGTCGCCGAACTCCGCGGCAGCCAGCGTTCTGAGCTCAGCGACCGCGTCCGCGGGCACGGCGACCGACTCATCGACCTGCACGCCGCCGAAGGTGTCGAGGGTGCCGCCGAACCAAACGGCTCCCTTCTCGCAGACGCCGTAGACCCGCGCCGAGGTGGTGAGGCCGGCGGCGAGCATCGGCTTCAGCACCTGGTCGCGCACGAAGACATCCGATCGCCCGGTATTGAAGGCGATGGGAAGACCGACATTGGCGAGAGTCACGAGGTCGTCGACGATGCTGGCGATGGCAATCGTACGGGTCACCGGGCTGGTGATCGGGCCGTCGACGTCGAGAAGGAGTCCGAGGGGAGGGATCGAAGAAGTCACCCTCCATTATTCCAGTCTTCCGGTGGTCGATCGCCGCAGAAACCCGTGGCGGCTATGGCAGTCAACCATTCTGTTGAATGCTGCAAGTGTGCTGAGCTTCGACCTGTTTCGACTCCCGCCTTGTGCCGTGCGAGGCACATCGGGTGACCACCCCGATCGCCGCAGAGTGGGGAGTACAGCATGTGCCAGATCATCGCTCGCTCGAGGAGGGACCGGACATGTACGACGTATTCCAGCGAAAGGAAGACGGATGTATCAAGGTCGTAGTGAAGCCATGACATCTGGCCAGGGAGGACAAAGACATGAATGACCACAGGGATTTCTCGCCGCGTTTCGCCATTGTGACCGGCTCCGATTCCGGCATCGGCCGCGCAACGGCTGTCGCTCTCGCAGAGGCCGGCCTGGATGTCGGGATCACCTGGCACAGCGACCAGGACGGCGCCGAAACGACGGCGGAGATGGTGCGAGCCGCAGGACGGGCGGCTGTAGTCGCACAGCTCGACACGGCTGATCTGGCCACCTGCGGCGATGTCATCGACGGGCTCGCCGATCAGCTCGGCGGACTCGATGTCTTCGTCAACAATGCGGGCATGGGCCAGTCACAACTGTTCCTCGACCTCGACGTCGACAGCTGGCGCACGATCATCGCCACCGATCTCGACGGGGCCTTCGTCTGTATCCAGCGCGCAGCCAGACGGATGGTGAAGGCGAATCGCGGAGGACGCATCATCGCGGTCTCCAGCGTGCACGAAAGTCAGCCGCGCATCGGTTCGAGCGCCTATGACGCCGCGAAGCACGGCCTGGGTGGACTGGTGAAGACCCTCGCCCTCGAACTCGGCAGCTACGGGATCACTGCGAATACCGTTGCCCCTGGCGAGATTGCAACGCCCATGAACGGCAAGGACGACGACGAGCCTGAGCTCGAGGATCGTCCCGGCATCCCGCTCGGTCGGCAGGGAGCCTCGGCTGAGATCGCATCGGTCATCGCTTTTCTCGCATCCCGACAGGCCAGTTACGTCACGGGAGCTTCGTGGTCGGTGGACGGTGGCATGCTCCAGATGGGGCCTCAGGCCGGCTCGCATCTGACCACGAACGGCTGGCGGTCGGTGTGAGGCAAGGACCAGGCTCCCTTGTAGTCGTCGTCAACGAGAGGTAGACCGGAACCATGTCCGATAAGCGAGGTCCAAAACCATCCGAGCCGATCGACCTGATAGCGCTCCCCGGCAGCGAGCGATCTCCAGCCGACAGCGTCGCGCCACGGGCTGTCGATCTCGAACGCCAGGGGGAGATCGAGGCAACGGTGGTACTTCGACGGCGAGCGGATGCCGATACCTCGCTTGGCGGCGCCCCGATGGATCCCGCCGACTTCGCCGAAAAACTGGGAGCGGACCCCGCAGACGTCGAGCTGGTGACTTCGACCCTGACTTCGCTCGGACTGCGCATGGTGTTTACGAGCATTCCCTCGCGCCGCATCCGCATCGCCGGGGATGCCTCGACGATGAGCCGTGTCTTCGGTGTGCGCCTCGAAGCCGTGACCAGTCGGGCCCTCGACGGCTCTGAGGTGCAGCACCGGCATCGCACCGGTGGGCTGATGCTGCCGGCATCGCTCGGCGGCGTGGTCACCGCCGTGCTCGGTCTGGACGATCGACCGCAGGCGCGAGCGGAGTTCCGGGTGGCCGAAGCGCGTGCTGTCTCTGTGAGCTACACACCGATCGAACTGGGCGAGATCTACCGCTTTCCGAAAGGTACCGACGGAAAAGGGCAGACCATCGCCATCGTCGAACTCGGTGGAGGCTATCGACAGGCAGAGCTCGACGAATATTTCTCCGGTTTCGGCATCACCGGCCCGAAGGTGACCGCCATCGGAGTCGATGGCGCGAAGAACGCCCCGGGGCAGGATGCCGCGGGCGCCGACGGCGAGGTTCTGCTCGATATCGAGGTTGCTGGCGCACTGAGCCCCGGTGCCGAGATCGCCGTCTATTTCGCGCCCAACACCGATGCGGGATTCGTGGACGCGGTCAGCGAGGCGACCCATGCCTCCGTCACTCCAACGGCCATCAGCATCAGCTGGGGACAGAACGAGGACGCCTGGACCGCTCAGGCCCGCACGGCTCTCGACAATGCCTTCGTCGATGCAGCCGCGCTCGGTGTGACCGTCACCGCGGCCGCCGGCGACAACGGAAGCTCGGATGGCGCGAGCGATGGCCGCAATCACGCTGACTTCCCGGCATCCAGCCCTCACGTTCTCGGCTGCGGCGGCACGAGCCTGCGGGCGACCACGGGAACTGTCGAATCGGAGACGGTGTGGAACAACGGTTCCGGCGGTGGGGCCACCGGCGGGGGAGTGAGCACGGTGTTTTCGCTGCCCACCTGGCAGGGCGGCGTCGCCGTGCCCACGCCCACGATCGCCACGGGCGGACGGGGAGTGCCGGATGTCGCGGCCGTCGCCGACCCCACCACCGGCTACGAGGTGCTCGTCGACGGCGAACGCAAGGTCTACGGCGGAACCAGCGCCGTCGCTCCGCTCTGGGCCGCCCTGATCGCCCGTCTCGCGGAATCGACAGGCAAGCGCTTCGGACTGCTGCAGCCCACGCTCTACGCCGACGCGACGACGAAGGCGACGGGCGAAGGTTTTCGCGACGTCACCTCCGGCGACAACGGAGAATTCGCGGCAGCACCGGGCTGGGATGCCTGCACAGGCCTCGGCGTTCCGGACGGAACGGCGCTGCTCGCGAGGTTGGAGAAAGCTGTCGGCTGAGTGCGTGTCAGGAAGCTCTAGCCAGAGTCCGGCAACGATTCACCTGCGGGCGTCTTTGCTCTGACACGGGCGATCCGCGCCGACACGCGGTCGACCAGGATGCCGAGCCCGACCGCCACCACGATCGACACCGCGACGGCCAGCACCGGGTTTCCCCCGAACCACGCGCCGAAGACCGCTCCGATCACCGCGTTGTATGCTGCCCAGCAGAGGCCCGCGATGGCGGTCAGGCCAAGGAATCGTCGGTAGTCGAATCCGGTCGCTCCCGCGGTGAGGTTGACCGCGATCCGACCGAAAGGCACGAAGCGAGCGGTCAGAAGCACGACGGCAGCCCGCCGGTCGAGAGATCGCCTGGCCCAGGCGAAGGCGCGCACCGCCTGCGGCCGACGCATCCATCGAAAGCGCGTAAGGCCGACCCGTCGCCCGAGGGCGAAGGTCAGGCTGTCACCGATCACCGCCGCGACTGCGGCTACGGCTATCAGTACGAAGAGGTTGGGACCATGCCCGGAGAGAGCGAGTGCTCCCAGCGCGACGACGACGGTCTCGCTGGGCAACACCACGAAGAAGGCGTCGAGAACGGTCAGGAGAAAAAGCACCGGATACACCCATGGTGATCCTGCGGCGGCGAGCACGGCATCCGTGATCTGGTCCATGAATGAGGAATACCGCATGAAAGTAAACGGCTAGTGCCTCTCCCGCAACGAATTCATCCTGCGCCTACGCTGAGTCAATCGACGCATGGACCTCGCAGCTTCTGGGGCGTTAACTGGGCGCATGCCTACAACTGTCGCCGACCAGCTCATCGCCCAGCTCATCGAGGCTGGCGTCCATCGCATCTACGGAATCGTCGGCGACAGCCTGAATCCGATAGTGGACGCTGTACGCCGCAGCGGGGGATCCGCGAAGGGCGGGATCGACTGGATCCACGTACGCAACGAGGAGGCAGCCGCCTTCGCGGCGGGCGCGGAGGCGCAACTCACCGGCGAGCTCGCCGTCTGCGCCGGCAGTTGCGGCCCCGGCAACCTCCACCTGATCAATGGCCTGTTCGACGCTCATCGCTCCGGTGCACCGGTACTCGCAATCGCCAGCCACATCCCGAGCACGGAGATCGGCAGCGGCTACTTCCAGGAGACGCATCCCGACAGGCTCTTCGTCGAGTGCTCGAACTACCGTGAACTGATCTCGACAGCCGCACAGGCCCCACGCGTGATCAACGCGGCGATGCGACATGCGGTCGGCCTCGGGGGAGTGGCGGTCGTCACCATTCCCGGCGATGTCGCCGAGCTCGAAGTGGCCGCCAAAGCACCATCGTTCAAGCTGACGAAGCGCCCGACGATCGTGCCGGACCAGGATGACGTGCGAGCCCTCGCGGACGCAATCGACGCCGCGAAGACCGTCGCGATCTTCGCCGGTGCCGGAGTCGAGGGTGCCCACGACGAGGTCGTGGCCTTCGCCGATCTGCTGGCGGCCCCGGTCGGGCATTCGCTGCGCGGCAAGCAGTGGATCCAGTACGACAACCCCTTCGACGTCGGCATGACCGGCCTGTTGGGTTACGGTGCAGCACACGCCGGCATCCACGACGCCGACCTCGTTATCCTGCTCGGCACCGACTTTCCCTACGAACAGTTCCTGCCGGATGCGGCGAAGGTCACCATTGCCCAGATCGACGCGGATGCCTCGCATCTCGGCCGTCGCGCCAGTGTCGCCCATCCGGTGCACGGCGATGTGCTGCCCACCATCGCCGCGCTCACCGAGCTGGTCAGCGCGAAGAAGGATCGCAAGTTCCTCGACAGGACGGTGAAGCGCCATCACAAGCTACTCACGAGTGTCGTCGGCAAATACGCCGACGTCGACACACTGTCGCCGATTCATCCGGAGTTCGCGGTGTCGGTGCTCGACGAACTGCTCGCCGACGACGCGATCGTGACCGCCGACACCGGCATGGGCAATGTCTGGCAGGCGCGGTACATCACTCCGAACGGCCGACGACGCATCTTCGGCTCCTACCTGCACGGCTCGATGGCCAACGCGGTACCGCAGGCGATCGGCGCCCAGTTCGCCTACCCAGGCCGCCAGGTGGCCACCATCTCCGGCGACGGCGGTCTTTCCATGCTGCTGGGCGAGCTGGTCACCGTCGCCGCTTACCAGCTGCCGGTGAAGATCATCGTGTTCAACAATTCCACCCTCGGTCTCGTCAAACTCGAGATGTTCGTAGACGGCTATCCCGATTTCGGCGTGGATGTGCCGGCCGTCGACTACGCGGCTGTCGCCAACGCCCTCGGCATCTTCGGGCAGCGCGTCGACGACCCGCAGGAGCTTCGCGGCGCGCTGACGGCCGCCCTCGACCACGACGGCCCGGCACTGGTGGATATCGCGACCGATCCGCTGGCCATGTCCCTGCCCTCGGCGATCACGCTCGACCAGGTCAAAGGCTTCTCGCTCGCAATGTCGAAGGTCGTGCTGAACGGCGGTGTCGGCGAGGCCGTCCAGCTGGTGCGTTCGAACATCCGACACGTTCCGGGTTTGTAACCGCTGGCCGTCTCTCACACCCGCGTGTCACCGGGCACGGTGTCAGAGGGCACAGACGCCGAGCTTCGTAGACTGCCTGTGCGGCAAACGCCTGATCCGACCGGAGGCACCGCGACGGAAGTGGGCAGCACGGTGACGACTCGGGCGGTGTTCGGCATGCTGCGGCTGGCCTGTGCAGCACTCTGCCTCGTCGCACTCGTCGCCCGGTTCATCTGGGGGCTCGGTTCGGCGACCTTCACCCCCGGCAACTTCTTCGCCTACCTGACGATCCAGAGCAACATCCTGTTCCTGGTGGTGTCCATCATCGCCGGCGCGCTCGCGCTGAGGGGAACGGATGACCCGCCATGGCTCGACACCCTGCGAGCCTGCGTGCTCAGCGGCACCGTCTCCTCCGGCGTCGTCTTCGCTTTCCTCATCCAGCAGGCCGGAGCGCGCGGATTCCGTCTCGACGTTCCATGGTCGGACCAGGTGCTGCACTTCTGGCTGCCCACGATCGCGCTGCTCGACTGGGTGATCGCTCCCGGGCGTGGACGGGCGCTCTGGCGCACCGTGGCCTTCGTGCTGGTCTTTACCCTCGGCTGGGGCGTTGTCACCCTGATCCGTGGTGAATTCGTCGGCTGGTACCCCTACTTCTTCCTCGATCCCGCGCAGTTGCGCAGCGTCGGAGAGTTTTTCCTGTTCGGAGCAGTGGCCCTCGCCCTGTTCGGCGGAATCTCGAGCGGGCTCGTCGGGCTCAGTCGCCTGCGCCCCATCGCGGAGAGAGAACTCAGCTGGCCGCGAAAGGCTCGAGCGCGCGCAGGGCGGATGCGAGCAGGTCGTCGTCGCTGAGCTTGGCGACCCGACGCGCGGCATCCCCTCCAGCGAGTCCCACGAGCACGTTTTCGCCCGTCACCGCCTTCAGGTTGAACCAGGTGCTGATGTCGTCGTCGGTTCCAACGAGGCTCCAGGCCGCGGCATCCGTCGACCAGAACGGCTTGTCGTAGCTCAGCCACACGGTCTCGACAGCACCCATTCCGAGCGAGGAAATCGCGGTGCGGTGCGAAAACGGCAGCAGCGGATCGAAGCGGATCGAGCCCTTCTGCAGCACCCCGAGCGGCACGGTGACCAGCACCCGATCGACCTTGAGCGACTCGCCGGTCCCGAGCTGCAGGCTCACGCTCGAGTCACTGTAGGAGATGCCGACCACCGCGGTGGACAGTGACTTCGTCACGCCGTGGAGTGAGTCGTCGATGAGGTTGGAGAAGCCGCCGGTGACCAGCCTGTCGTAGTTGGGCACGGCGTCCAGGCCGTACCAGGCGGAGAGCTTGGAGTTACCGGCGCCGTTCACCGTCGCGAGCGAGGCCAGGTACTGGGCGAGGAGGTCCGCCCCGGCAAAACCATCGGCATCGGAGACGCCTTTCGTCGCACCAGAACCGTCGAGTGCGTCGGTGACGCTGACGTCCTTGTTCTGCTCACCAGCCCAGGTGACGGCGGTCTCGACAGCTTTCGGTCCGACCAGGTTGGCCCGCGCCATGGCCTTCGGCCCCTGCAGGAGCGATCCCGTGACCGGGTTGGTCGCGATACCCAGTTCGGCCAGCTGGCTGAGGAGGACAGCATCCATCGTCTTGTCCAACCGCCAGGCGCCGAGCTCGACCGGGAGCGGCCAGGATTTCGACACCCGGGAATCGATGCGGCCGCCCACGCGGTTCCGTGCCTCGATCACAATCACGTCAAAACCCTCGAGGGCCAGTCGGCGCGCAGCTTCGGCACCGGCAGCGCCCGCGCCGATGATGGCGATGCGATCACCCTTGTCTGCGGCATCCGATAATTCGCCCGCCGCCCGCGCTCCGGAATTCTGCGCACCGAGCACCGAGCCGGGAAGGTCGCTGGATGTCGCCTCGCCGGCGAAGAATACGCGGCCGTTGATGGGCCGGCTGAGGTCGTCGCGAAACTGCGGAGTCGAACCGACGGTTACGAAGCTGTGCGAGCCGCGCGAATAGGGATCGCTGGTCCAGTTGCTGCGCTGCATGGCCTTCGGCCGCGGCACCGTCGAACTGGCGCTGGGAGAGGGCTTGGCGGTCGTGGTTGGCGCCGGTTCGGGATCGGTGCAGGCCGTCAACACGAGCAGGGAAAGCCCTGAACCCGCCCCGAGGAGAAAACTGCGGCGACTGAACGACATCTCAGCGCCACTGTACCCGCAAAACCCCGGAAGGTGCCGCAGACGACCGCAGGCTATTGGTCCACTCGACGACGGACGCCGATCCTGCTGAGTCCGATCGCTATCGATGCGATGGCGATGATGAACGCGGCGATACCCACGATGTAGACCAGCACGCTGCCCACCCCGCCCCGGCCGCTGGGCTCGAGGAACGGGTAGGGATACCAGCCGCTCACCGCGCCGCGCACCATGGTGAAGACGAGCCAGGCGATCGGGTAGCTGATGACCAGCCAGAGCTGCCGCCACGGAGCCCTGGCTCGCCCCGGCACGACGAACCAGTCGATCACGATAAAGATCGGTATCCAGACGTGCATGATCTCATTGGGCCACTGAAGTCCCGCATAACCGGTCGCGGGGATGCCGCGCAGCAGCAGGTTGTAGACCGCCCCGGTGACCACGGCATAGGAGAAGATAGCCACCCGCACGCTGGTGAACAGCTCAGTGTCACGGCGCATCCGCAGCGCGAATAAACCACCGACGAGCAGCACTACGACGTTCATCATGCTCGACTCGATGGTGAAGTAGGCAAAGTACTCGACGGGCTTGAATGCGTCGTGAGTCACCTGGTCGACGATCTGCGTGATCATCGCCGAGAGAATGAGCAACCCGAGCGCCAGCCGGAGCACGCGGAAGATGCGGCGAAGCGGCGGGTTGGCGGTCGGCACGGCCAGGGCTGGAGGGAACGTCTTCGTCACGATGACCAGAATATCTTCAGCGGACACCAAGCATCACGCGCTTGTAGCTGCGGCCATCGGGCAGGGTCACCGTCTGTGCCTCGAGTTTGCCACGCGAGATCTGCAGGTACACCGCCTGAGCCGTCACGCCGAGCTTTCGGGCGGCGTCCGCGACCGAGTACCCGGGAAGATCTGTCGGTACGCTGCTCGGCCGCGCCGATCGTTTGCGTCCGGCCTCCAGCCGCGCGGCGATCTCCTCGTCGGTGCCCTGCCAGCGCCACTTCGCAGCGGCGGGCTTCAGTTGTGCCGCCTCAGCTATCTCGTCCCAGGTCGCATCCGCCGCCAGCGCATCGCGCACACCCTGTAGCAGTGCGGGCTCGGCTTCCAGGGCGGCAAGCACAATACGGATGCCGGCAATCCTCCCCAGCGGCGAAACCGAGGCGTCGCCATCCGCAAGCAGACGCTCCAGCGCCGCGCGCGAGGCCTGCGACAGGAACCCTGGCATTTAGAACCAGATGCTCAGCCGGGGCGTTACGGCGGACCGGAACGACAGGTCGACAGCGGACGCGGCGTCGGGGGTGAGTTCGGTGATCCGCCCAGCCCGCGCGAGCAGGACTGCGGAGATACCGCCGAGGTAGAGGGCGCTCAACTCGTTGATGGACAGCGAGAGTGCTGCCGCGTCGTCCGGAACAGCGCCGTCGAACGGCACCACGAGTGCCGAGCCGGTCGCGTTGATCGTCATCAACACCCGATCCTGGGCAAACCCCAGCGGGTCAGCAACCTCGAGCAGGAAGCGCCCCGGTACGCCGTAACGACGAGCTTCGAGGGCTGTCGGCAGGTCGAGGATTCGCGTCCACAGATGATCGCGTTCGTCTTTCTTCCGCGCCGCCCGGTAGTCGGAGACCTGCCAGGAGATCGGCTCCTCGACCGACCGAAGCGAAGCCGTCACCTCGACGACCAGGTCGATTTCGAGCAGGTAGCGCCACAGTCCCGCATAGGCGTCGTCAGTGGCCGTGACGAGGTACTGCAGATCGAGGGTGTGGGTGAATCCGCCTTCCGGGATCTCGACCACGCGATAGATCGCGAGCCCCTGGGCGACGCCGTCCGCATCGTCATAGCGCACGTAGCGCAGCTGCTTCGCCTGCGTCTTGTCATCCACGTGAATTCCGAGCTTGCGCTCCCAGAGAAAACCGGAGAATCCGATCTCACCAGGAGTGTCGAGTCGCACTCGCTCGTTGAGTTCCACACCGGCAGCCACGGCCTGGTCGAGGGTGACGAACTGCACACGACCGGATGCCGCAGGTCCTGTCCATTTCGCTCGTCGCGTGTCGATCGTCCAGTCGGCGCCCATCGCGGCGGGCCCAAAGCCATACCGGCCGTAGATTGTCGCCTCGGACACCGTCAGCATCGCCACCGGAACCCCGAGGGCGTGAGCGGTGCGCAACTCTGCCTCCAGCAGGGCGCGCGCGATGCCACGCCGCCGGTGAGTCGGTGCCACGGTGACCGCGCTGATCGCCCAGGACGTCACACTGGCGTGACCGGGCACCGTAAGCTCAGTCGGCCATGAACTGACGGAGGCGATCGGTGAGGCCGCATCCGCCGCCGACTCGTCCCAGACGCCGGTGGTACGGCGATCGGCGAGCACGCGCACCTGGTCGGCGATCGTTTCGTCCGACAGGCGCGGCGAGTGAAAACCGCGGGCCTCGGCCTGGAGCCAGAGGGAGAACTCTGCGGAGTCCGTGTCGACGAGCCCCAGCCGAAGGCCGCGCGTGGCGAGGCTGTCGAAAGAATCGGAATCGATGGGTAGCTGTTTGTGGTTGTTGGGTGCTGTGTTGTTGGGTGCTGTGTCGTTGGGTGCTGTGTTGTTGGTCGGTCTCTCGTTGCTCACCCTCCGAGGCTAGCGGCGGCAGACGACGTGCGCATCGGCTACAGCATTGTGCGCCGGGTGTCCCGGTGAGCCCAAAGCCCCGTAACGTGGTCTTTGGCATCCGCTTCTCACGGGGCCAGGGAAGGTTTCACTGTGGCCGTCGAATGTATCCATGGTCTCGAGGCGGGTCTCTGCGACATCTGCTTCCCCAAGGCCGTGCCCGAAGCGGCTGCGAAAGCCGTGCGCTCGCGTGTCGCGAGGGTCCCAGGGTCCGCCCCCGCCTCGGCGAAAAAGTCCACGGTGAACGTGGGCGAGCAGCGGATCTACCACGTGACGCATGTCAGCAACCTCGCCGGCATCCTCGCAGCAGGCGGCCTGCTCGCCGACGCGGCCCCCACCGTCGACATCTCCTCTGCCCAGAATCGCGAGTCACGCCGAACCGCGGATGCCATGGGCAGCCCCGTCGCCAGCTATGTGCCGTTCTTCCTCACCCCCAACGCCACTCTTTGGGAGGACCTCCGCCTCGGAGCGGCCGACGTGCGCCTTTCACCCGACGCGCGTCACGCCGTGCCCGCCGAATTCGTCATCCTGGTCAGCACGGTCAAGCACACCACAGACCTCGACACGGTGGTCGCCGATGGTGACGCTGCCGGATCCCTCACCCGCTTCGTTTCGACAGAAGACGCCAATGAGCGGATGCTACGGCGCTTGCACGACGACGAGAACTCCATCATCGCCGCCGAGTTCCTGGTGAAGGAGGCCTTCCCCTTCGAGCTGGTGACGCTCATCGGAGTGGCCCATGACAAGGCGCGCGATGCCGTTCGCCCCATCCTGCATGGCTCCGCTCACAAGCCGAAGGTCGCGGTCTATCCGCCGTGGTTCCAGCGGCCGGAGAGCTGATTAGCTCCGTGCTTGAATGGGGTCATGACTGACTCGCTCGACCATCTGACCGACCTTGCCAGCTTCATCCAGGCCTCGCCGTCGTCGTTCCACGCGGTCGCCGAGGCCGCCGGTCGACTCGTCGAGGCCGGCTTCACCGAGTTGTACGAGAACGACGACTGGACCGAGATTCCGGCCAGGAAGCGGGGCAAACCGCCTGTCGATCGCGACCTCACCGGTCGCCACTTCGCCGCCCGCCACTTCGTACGTCGCGACGGCGCTATCGTCGCCTGGGTAGTTCCGACGGGAGTCACCCCGACCACGCCGTTCCGGATCGTGGGAGCGCACACCGATTCGCCGGGATTCAAGCTCAAGCCGAAGCCCACTACAGGATCGCAGGGCTGGCTACAGGCGGGTGTCGAGGTCTACGGCGGCCCGCTGTTCAACTCCTGGCTCGATCGCGAACTGGAGTTCGCCGGACGCCTCGCCTTCGACGACGGCAGCACGACGCTGGTGCGCACCGGCCCGTTCCTGCGCTTCCCGCAACTCGCCGTGCATCTCGATCGCGGCGTCAACAGCGAAGGCCTCACCCTCAATCCGCAGCAGCACCTGAACCCGGTGATCGGTACGGGAAGCCCCGCTGATGCCGATATCGTGGCCCATCTCGCAGGCCTCGCCGGTCGCGCTGGCGAACAGGTCGCCGGGTATGACATCGTCGTGGCCGATACCGCAACGCCGCAGGTCTTCGGGCTCACCAGCGATCTCTTCGCCTCCGGGCGTCTCGACAACCTCTCCTCGGTGCACGCCGGCCTCACAGCGCTGTTGCGTTCCTCAGCCAAGCCCGCGAACGAAGCCATCCAGGTTTTCGCCGCCTTCGACCATGAAGAAGTCGGCAGCAACACCCGGTCCGGTGCGAGTGGCCCATTCCTGGCCGACATCCTGGCGCGGATCAAGGACGGCGACTCGTTGGCAGAGCAGGCGCGTTCCTTCGCCGGGTCATGGTGCCTGTCGGCGGATGCCGGGCACGCCGTGCATCCGAACTATCCGGAGCGACACGATCCGGTCAATCGTCCTCTGGTGGGTCGCGGACCGCTGCTCAAGGTCAACGCCAACCAGCGCTACGCCACGGATGCTCTCGGTGCCGCGGAGTGGCGTCGTGCCTGCGCCCAGGCCGGGGTCGAGTATCAGGAGTTCGTCTCGAACAACGCGGTGCCGTGCGGATCGACGATCGGACCGCTGACCGCGACACGTCTCGGCATTCGCACCTTCGACGTCGGAATCGCTCTGCTGTCGATGCACTCGGCCCGCGAACTGTGCGGAGTGGATGACCCCGCAGCTCTCGCCCGCGCAATCGAGGCGTTCCTGGCGCCGGCCTGACCGTTTCGCACCGGACTGATCGGTCCTTCTGCCCCGCGAGACCGGTGGCGGGATGTCACGCAGCCTCGTCACATGCCGAAACATAGCGATCACCGTCATGAGGTGATGGTGACCAGGGTGCCGAGCGAGAGTGCGTTGACGGCTTCGATGGCCTCCGACGGCAACCGAATGCAGCCGTGGGACACGGCACCGGTCGCCGTCCGTTCGTAGTGCACACCGATCAGTCCGCCGTCGCCACCGCCAAGGGGTTCGTCGGAGGCGGACGAGTGCAGGGAGGTGAGCTGTACCGGATGCGTGCTTTGGTTCTGCGCGGCATCCAGGTATCTGGCCTGCAGGTACCCGGTGACATGCTGCGGGGTCGGAGCGTCGGGAGTGCCGATGCCGACACGGAACCTCTGCTCGATGGTGTCGCCGGCGACGATCGACATCGTCTGGGCAGCGATCGAGACTTCGATTCTACGGGTGAGCGGAACAGGGTCGATGAGCGCGTCGATGCGAATCCATCCGGCCGTCTGCGCGGGAGCAGTACCGCCGTTCGCCGATGGGAGCGCTCGCCGCGCGGGGGTGAGTACGCGAGCCCAGTCGCGATCCCTAGCGACGGGCACGACCACTGTGGGTTCACCGAGAAAGTTCTTCGCGGCAAGCCGAGCGACCGCGGTCTTTCGGTCGGCGGCGTAGACCGGAATATCGGCGGCGATCGAATAGGCCGCATCGGCCGACCCGAGGGCGGAAGGCACGAGCCCAGCGATGACCGCGTCGTATCGCGCTTCAGGCAGGGCCGCCAGCGCCGGAGCTGTCAGAGGACGATAGGGCTCTGCCCGATGTTCCACCGGACCGTTCGGATGATTCCGCGGCGGGGGAGAGGTTTCACCCTGCGACAGGGCGATCGTCAGTGCGAGCAGTCCCGCCACGACAGCAGCGGCGGCCACGACCAGCACGATCCGTCGCGCGGTCATCCGCTCACCACCGGCAGGTGCGGCGGGGCGGGAAACAGTACCGAGGTCTCACTCGCCGCTCCGCACATGCCCTGGGCGACGACTGATCCTCGAACACGAGCTGTCTCAACCCAGTGGATCGTTCCGACAGTGGCCTCGGTGACCGGGAACTCCTCGGAGGGATAGTCTCCGTCGGAGGTGATCGTCAGGGGTTTCGTCGACGAGTAGACGAGCGTCTGGGCAGTACAGGTCGGCGATGCCACGTCGTTCGGCTGGAGGTATCCGGCCCAGGTGAGTTGCATGCCGGCGCTCGGCACATTGATCGCGGACGCCGTGTCGATGACGGTTCTGCCCACGATCCCCGTCGGTTGAGCGACGGTAGTAAGGCGGGGTACCAGCCGATCGGCCTCATCCCTCGCCGCTGCCGAGAAGACCAGGGGAGCGGAGGTACCCGAGGCTGTCAGTGTCTGCGCGCCGGGGGTCGTATACAGGTGCACATTCGCCGAAGGTCCGCCGGCAGCTGTAAAGTCACCAACGGCGCTCACCCGATAGGGCTCCGCTGAGGGCGGCGTTCCACGGATCGCAAGCTTCGCCCCTGTCGGCACACCGGTGCGGGTCGGGCTGTTCGAGTCGGCGAAGACGGCGTTCGTCAGGGTGATGGTGCCGCTGGCCGAGGCGGGCGTAGTGGTCAGATCGAGCAGGCCGAGCGAATCATCACCCGGATCGATGCTCAGTGTCATCATCGCTGAACCCACCGGGGCGATGTAGGCCGCGGCCTCCGCCCGAAAGTCGTTCGCGAGGGCGAGGATCGCCGCCCGTTCAGATACCGGGGCTCGACCGAGCACGAAGGCGTCGCCTCCCTCGGCCTGGTAGTCGGCGTTGCCCGCGATGCTCCACACCGCCATGGCGACTGCCGCAGCCGTGTTGTTTTCTGCGGTATTGCCGTGACGGGAGAGCACCACGTTCAGCCGGAGCATCGCGGCGGGGCTCAGGCCGTTGACCTGGTCGGAGAGGCCGGCATCCGTTGTCACCCCGCCGATCGCACTCGGTGCGCCGGCATTGATGCAATAGCTCACACTGCCGTCAGGGTCGAGGTATCCGCCCAGATGACTGGTCGCCTGGCCATGCCGCTCGTACCCCGGCCCGAGCATGGCCGCATCGGCGCTGGTCGGCTGGGCCAGGATGAGGGCCCCGACGACCATGGCGAAGATAGCGGCGATGACCTGGTACAACCGATATCGGTGTCGGTGCTCGGAAACAGCAGGCGGTGGAACAGCGTGGCTCGACGCTCTCATGGGCATTCCCTCTCGATAGGTGACGGGTCGAGAGTAGGAAAGTCCTGCACAGCGATGCGCTGCGCCGACGGCAATCGTGCGATAGCGAAGGTGAAACGAACTGTGGAGGAGAGGCGCTACCCCTCGAGCAGTCCCCGAATGTCATCGGCGGTGAGTGCCGAGCTGAACACCGCGTCATCGTCCATGACGGCATCGAAGAGCTGCGCTTTGCGATCCCGCAGCGCCATCACTTTCTCTTCAATTGTGTCGGCCGCGACGAGCCGATAGACGTTGACCGACCGCTCCTGTCCGATGCGATGCGTGCGGTCGACGGCCTGGGTCTCGGTCGCCGGGTTCCACCACGGGTCGAGCAGGAACACGAAGTCGGCTTCGGTGAGATTCAGTCCGAAGCCGCCGGCCTTCAGGCTGATCAGGAACACCGGGGCGTCACCCTGCTTGAAGCGGGCGATCACTTCCGGGCGACGCAGCGTCGAGCCATCCAGGTATTCGTAGGCGATTCCCGCGATGTCGAGACGGGCCGCAGCCAGTCGAAGGAAGGAGGTGAACTGGCTGAAGACGAGCGCGCGATGGCCCTCGGCGATCACATCCTCGAGTTGTTCGAACAGCGCCTCGAGTTTCGCGGACGGCACGCCCTCGTAGGCCGGATCGACGAGGGAGGCGTCCAGGCTCAGTATCCGCAGCAGTGTCAGCGAACGAAAGACGATGAACCGGTTGCGATCCAGATCCTCGATGAGGCCGAGCAGCTTCTGTCTTTCTTTCTGCAGGAAGGTGTCGTAGAGCTTCCGATGCTTCGGCACCAGGTCGACTCGCAACACCTGTTCCTGTTTGGCTGGCAGTTCGGTCGCCACCAACTCCTTGGTGCGTCGCATCATCAACGGACGGATGCGACGCCGCAACCTCTCCAACAGCTCAGGTGCCGCACCGCTCGCGATGGGCCGCGCGTACTCCTCGGTGAATCGCCGGTTCGACGGAAAGAGCCCCGGCGCCACGACCTGGAACAGCGACCAGAGGTCGATGAGACTGTTCTCCAGCGGGGTGCCGGTGATCGCGAGCTTGAACGGTGTCTTCAACGAGAGCGCGTTCTCGTGCGCCTTCGACGCCGGATTCTTCACGAACTGCGCCTCGTCGAGGATCAGTCCTGCCCACTCGACAGCCTGGTAGGCCGCGAAGTTCAGACGGAACAGCGCGTATGACGTGACGACGACATCCACATCGTCTGGCAGGCCCTGACGGGTCGAGGTGACCGCCCGCACTTTCAGGCCCGGCGTGAATCGTGCTGCCTCCGTCGCCCAGTTCGAGACAACGGAGGTCGGCGCGACCACGAGGAACGGAGCCTCCGAGGCGGCATGCGCGATCAGGGCGAGTGCCTGCAGTGTCTTTCCGAGGCCCATATCGTCGGCGAGGATGCCGCCCAACCGATGCTCCCAGAGGAACGCGAGCCAGGTGAATCCGTCCTGCTGGTAGGGGCGCAGTGTCGCGTCGAGACCGGCCGGCAGGGGAGTGGGCGCTATGGAGTCGAGCGCCATCAGTCCGCCGACCGTCGCACGCCAGGAGCGCGCCTGCTCTGTCTCGTCGGCGAGATCTTCGAACTCCGCCCAGAGGCTCGCCTGGTAGCGACTGATGCGGGGACCGGTCTCCCACTCGTCGAGATCGGATGCCTCCTCGATGAGTCTGCGCAGTTCGTCGAAGGCGGGATGTTTGAGCGAGAGATAGGAGTTGTCGACCAGCAGGAGCTTCGGCCTGTGGTTCGACAGGGCCTTGAACAGCGGGGTAAACGGCACGGTGCGACCCTCGACGGTCACCAGCACGCCGAGGTCGAACCAGTCGCGTTTCGCGGTCTCCACGGTGGTGATACGCATGGTCGGGGACTCTGTCAGCTCGCGGTAGTCGGGCTGGTCGCCGACCACCTGCACCCGAACGCCCGGCAATGCCGAGAGTCGCGGCAGCACCTCGGCAGAGAACTCCGCCGCCTCGAGACCGGTGAGCACCGAGGATTCCGGCAGCAGTTCGGCCGCTGGTTCGAAGATCCCCGATTCGGCATCCGGGTCTCGTTCGCCTTCCCAGGTCAGCCCCCACTTGAGCGCCTGCTTCGGCGTGAAGGTCACCGTCACCACGAGCACCGGTGGCTCGACCTCGGGCAGCACGACCGAGGCGTCCGCGCTCGTGACTTCGACGGCGCGGCGCAGTCTGGGGTAGTAGTCGCGCAGAAACTCGTCGATGTCACCGGCCGGAACGAGCACATCGGATGCCCGTGCCAGAAGCCCGCGCTGCTGCTCGGTGAGCGGCGCAACCGTCGGAGCCAGCGTCATCCGCGTAAGCGATCGCGTGTACACGCCGTGATCCCCGATGGAGCCGACGCTCGTGCCGTCGATGGCCACACCATCGATCGACACGGCGGTCGAGAGCCGCAACCCGTGGTCGTCGGACCGGGCGTCGATGGCGACGGATGCCGAGCCCGCGACCTCGACGACAGTGTCTTTCTTGACGCCGACCAGTGAGATGTCCCGGGATCCGGCATCCGCCAGCATCTGCCAGAAGAGCGAGCTCTGAAAGTCGTCGGCGTACAGCCAGTCAGGTTCCTGCGTACCGAAGGCCTCGCGGGTGGCGCGTTGCAGCGCGGCGAACTGGGTGAACCAGCTGTGCTGTTCAGGTTTCAGGTCGAGGCGGTGCAGCTGGTAGCCGAGCGAATTCCAGGTGACATTGGCACGCACCCACTTTCCTGCGCTGCTGCGAATGACAGGCCGCATGCCGAGGCGATAGTTCATGCCGCCACCCAGCGGGGAGGTTGCGGGTTTCGCCGTAGGTCCGTTCCACCGACTGCGCGATCGTGCCAGCTGTTCTCGCAGCTCGAACTGGAGTGCCATCGGCACACCGGCCTGCGCGGGCGGAGCGGCACTCGATCCGAGCGCGGTCTTCCAATCCGCCTCGGGCTTCGCGACCAGGGACGACCCTGTGACGTGAATCGTGTTGCTCTGAAGCAGCACGGCAGCCACGTGCTTGCAGTCGTCACCGACCGGGCAGCTGCAGG
Source organism: Glaciihabitans sp. UYNi722 (assembly GCF_040549465.1). Taxonomy (NCBI): domain Bacteria; kingdom Bacillati; phylum Actinomycetota; class Actinomycetes; order Micrococcales; family Microbacteriaceae; genus Glaciihabitans; species Glaciihabitans sp. UYNi722. The sequence continues at coordinate 24,400 of NZ_JBEPTL010000016.1, forward strand.
TTCCGTCCAGCGGGCGGCTTCGCTCACCCGTGGAGGCAGCAAGCAAAACACTGACCGAATAGGCCCGGGTACCCGAAACCGTCGCGGTGAGGATGCGTAAAGCGGCGTCCCAGACCAGGCCGGAGACGGCCCCAACGCGGGCATAGTCGCGTCCGCGCTGAAAGGCAGCTGGTCCGACGAGGCGGATGATGTCCGCGACGTCGACCAGCGGAGCGACGTCGGGCAGCATCCGTTCATCGTCTCACGCGCCACCGACCCGATGCCCGAGAGAGCCCGGTCCCCAACCCGTGCGTGGCCAGGCCAGCACGGTCCAGGCCAGCACGGTCCGCACCAGCACGATCCCAGATCGACCCTCTACCCTGAACGGATGACGCCAACCCTCGCGCCCGGCACCGTCCGCCGATTCCTCGCCGGCATGGGCTACCTCGGCCGTGGTCTCGGCATGTGGATCACCTCACCCCGGCTCATGCTGTTCGGCGCGCTCCCCGCGCTCATCGTCGGTGCCGTCTACACCGCGGCGCTGGTCGTCTTCCTGATCAACCTCAACGCGTTGGCGGTCTGGGTGACCCCGTTCGCCGGCGGCTGGAACGAACCGTGGCGCGGCAGCATCCGCGTGCTGGCTGGCACGGCGCTGGTCGGGGCGGTCATCCTGCTCGGCGTCTTCACTTTCGCCACCCTGACCCTCGCCGTCGGCGACGCGTTCTACGAGAAGATCTGGCTTGCCGTCGAACAGCGTTCCGGCGGAGCACCTGCGGAGCTGAAGGAGTCGTTCTGGCGTTCCGTGGCACGCGGTCTCGGTACCGGCATCCGCCTGCTCGCCATCACCGTGTTGGCGGGCATCGTGCTCTTCGTCCTCGGCTTCATTCCCGTGGTCGGGCAGGTCATCGTCCCGGTGCTCGGCGCGATTATCGGCGGCTGGTTCCTGACCGTAGAACTCACCGGCTTCGCCTTCAACGCCAGGGGGCTCTCCCTTCGACAGCGGCGACGGATGCTCGGCACCAGCCGCGCGACGAGCCTCGGCTTCGGCATCCTCACCTACCTGCTCTTCCTGGTACCGCTGGGCGCCGTGCTGATCATGCCCGCCGCTGTTGCCGGAGCGACGCTTCTGAGCCGGGATGTGATCCACAAACCCGTGATAACTATTTAGCTATATTGCTATATTGCTAATATGCGAGAAACCCCGGGGACCACCGACGTGTTCAAGGCCCTTGCCGATCCGACGCGTCGACAGATCCTGCAGGATCTCCGCGACGGCGAACTGGCGGTCGGCGAGATCGGTGCCAACTTCCCGATCTCCGGGCCGTCCATCTCGCGTCACCTCTCCGTGCTGAAGGGCGCCGGTCTCGTCACCGAGCGTCGCGATGCCAACCGCATCCTGTACTCGCTCGTCGAAGACAGGCTGGCGCTGTCGCTGGGGGAGTTTCTCTCCACCGTCTGCCCTGAGCAGATGGTGATCCGCAGCATTCGCAATCACCGGACGAAGGCAACTTCATGAATATGCGCATTCCCGCCCTGGCGGCGAATATCGAACGGCGTCTGCTCATCAACTTTCGCCTCGATCCAGACGTCGCGCAGTCACTGCTGCCCGACACGCTGCGCCCGCAGATCGTCGACGGCAGTGCCGTCGCAGGCGTCTGCCTTCTTCGCCTCGGAGCGCTTCGGCCGACCTGGTTCCGTCCGCAGATCGGATGGGGAGCGGAGAATGCCGCGCACCGCATCGCCGTCGAATGGGATGACGAAGCCGGTACTCACCATGGCGTCTACATCCCAGAGCGGCACAGCGCATCCTGGCTGCCGGTCGCTGTCGGCGGACGCGTATTCCCCGGCGTCCACCACCATGCGCGCTTCGAGGGCTCGGAGACGGCTGACCGGATCAGCGTCTCGATGACCTCGCCCGGTATGACGGTGCGGGCGGATGTCGCGATCTCGCCCACCTTCACCAGCGGCCTCTTCCCGACTCTCGCCGACGCCTCCGCGTTCTTCCAGGCCGGATCTGTCGGCTGGTCGCCAGCACGCGATGGACACAGGCTGCAGGGCCTCAAACTCGAGACCGACCAGTGGTGGGTGGATTCGGCCGACGCACTCAGCATCGATTCCAGTTTCTTCGATGCGCTGCCGACAGGATCGGCGACGCTGGACTCCGTGCTGGTGATGCGCAACGTGCCGATCACCTGGAGCACGCCTGTTCCATCGAGGTCTTCGACTAGACCGGTACAACCTACTTTCTGACCGGCGCGCCCGTCCCGTTGACGAGCCGAGGGTCGGGAGCCGGGAACGCGCCACCCCGATACTCGGGGTTGCTGTTGAGCGATTTCATCGTCGCGCGGAAGATGTTGAACTTGGTGTTATAGCCGTTGGTGCCGGCGATGGTCGTGTGGCGAAAGTTACGCCTGCCGCCATCCGTGTTGCCCACCCAGACGGCGAGGGAGGCTTTCGTCGTCGTGGCAATGAGCCAGTTCTGATCGGCGTCGTCGGTCGTTCCGGTCTTGCCGACGATCGGAACATTGTCCCTCGGGTTTCCCGGCTGGCCGGTGCCCGCCCTCATCACGGCCGAGAGCGCTGATGCGACAGTGCTTGCGATGTTCGGCGCCACCGCCTGCGTGCACTGCCGCGGCTGCGCCGGCAGTTCTTTGCCATCCGGTCCGACGACCTTGTCGATGATGGTCGGAGCGCAGTAGACACCGTTGGCGCCGATCGTGGCAATTGCGCCGGCCATGGTGAGCGGTGCGATCTCATTCGTGCCGATAGTCGCCGACGGATAGTCGTCGAGTTGCCTCCCATCGGCACGGTGCACACCCATGGCCGTGGCCGTTGACCGGATGGCACAGAGGTCGAGTTTCTGGGCCATGGTGATGAAGGCGACGTTCACCGAATTCTGGGTTGCAGCGGCAACCGTCATCGATCCGCCTTCGCCCGGGGAGTCGTTCTTGGGCTTGTATGGCGCTCCCGAGAATGTTTCCCCGCACAAGGTGCCCTTGAAACTCGACTGCGGGAAGGACCGAACCGTTCCATCGACGACATCGGAGAGCCGGTGACCCGTCTCCAGCCAGTCAGTGAGAGTGAAAATCTTGTAGGTCGAGCCCGTGGCGAATCCAGCGGACCCGCCGTACGCCTTGTCGGTGCTGTAGTTGACTGCCGTGTTGACCGCGCCGCTGCCCTCCGCGGAATTGTCGTAGCCCTTGTTCTGCGCCATGATCAGGATCCGCCCCGTACCCGGCTGCACCGAAACCGCAGCGGCACCGAGGGCGAAACGGGTCTCCGTGGCCGGCGCGCTTGCCGAGAGATTCGCCTGCGCCACATCCTGCTGGTTGAGGTCAATGCTCGTGAAGAGTTGATAACCGCCGCGAGCCCAGGCTGCCGTGCGCTCCTCCGGGGTGGCCCCCAGCGAGGCCAGCGTGGGAACGAGCCGCAGCGCGTAGTCGCAGGCGAACTTCGCATCGGCGGCGTAGAGGCATCCGTTGGTCGGCCCCAGCAGTTTCGGTTCGATCGGTGTTGCGATCGCCTCCTGCATCTGGATCTTGGTGATGTATCCGAGGCTCTCCATGTCGGTGAGGATCAGGTCGCGACGCTCCTTGTTGGCCGCGTAGTGATTGGGAGAGCTGAGATTGCGCAGGTTCGGCTGCTGCACCATCGCGATGAGACTCGCGGCCTGGGGGAGTGTCACATCTTTGGCACTGACGCTGAAGTATTTCTGGGCCGCGGCTTCGATCCCGTAGGTGGTGCCGCCGAATCCCGCGATGTTCAGGTAGCCGAGCAGCACCTCGTTCTTCGTGTAGCGCTTCTCGAGTCCGATGGCGAGGCGCATCTCCCTGAGCTTGCGGTTGAGGGTGTCGGTGATTGCCGCGCTGTAGGCGGCTTTCTCGGCCTTTGGGTCCTTGATCTCCAGGGCGCGCTGGATCAGGATGTTCTTCACCAGCTGCATCGAGATGGTCGAACTTCCGCTGGTGATGCCAGCATCGGCCACGTTTCCGGCGGCGGCGCGCACTATCGACTGGGGATCGATACCGCCGTGTTCGTAGAAACGACGGTCCTCGCCGGCGACTGTCGCGTCTTTGAGAAACTGCGACACACCATCCCAGGCGACCTCCTGGCGGTTCTGGTCGTAAATGCTGGCGATCGGCACTGGTTGCCCATCACGGTTGGCGAAGATGGTGTTGCGCTGCGGCAGCTGGCCGAGCGTGATGTAGTCGGGCAGGTCGTTGAAGTATCCGATGGAGGCGTTCGCACCACGACTCGCCACCAGAATGGATGGCACCGCCAGCGCCGCGACCAGGACACCGGCCAGCGCGGCGAAGAAGACCAGGCCGAGCAGTCCCGCGATGAACCCGGAACGGTGCCCGTATTCCTGCACGGACGGGTTGCTGATGGGCGTCGGAAGCGCTTGGTCGCTGATGCTCCGACTTGTCATGCCGCACGACCCGAACGCGGAACACGGCGCAACGCTAACTCACACGGGAGGCACGACCGCGTTCGCGTTCTGACGCCCATCGGAGCCCCCTCCCCAGGTGTGCAGCAACGCCGCGGGCCTGGGTCGGACTCTACGCTCGCCGCACCGAAATCTCGCCCACCGCACTCAAATCGTGATGATTGTGTGAGTTTCCCTCCAGGGTCCGACGCCCCGCCCGAGAACCGGATCGCGGCACGTTCAGTGGGCTAGCGCCCTGGGCACCTTCAGCTAACTCTGCCGGGCGACGACGCCGTTTCGGGGCAGCATCCGCCATACCGTCTGGGTCAGGGCGGGATGCTCGAGTGCGATCTGCCGTAGCACGCGGTACTCCCTCGACGCCGAGGGCAGCACACCATCGTTGGCATTGATCGCATCCGCTCGCAGCAGGTAGACGACGAGTTCGTCGACTGTCGGAACCTCCTCCATGAAGCTCCACGGATCTTCGCCAGCCAGCAACCGCTCGTGGATGACGGTGTCCCGTTCCTCGGCCGCTTCGGCCCGCAGGACTTCAAGACTCGCTCGCCCGCGGGGAATGTGGTGGCTCGAAGACATCGATTAACCCTACGCCGGGCGATCAGGCCCGCCATGACACGGACCCACGTGACTTCGTGCGGACGGTGTTCACGTTTGAGCTCGTCGAATCTCGATGAAAACAACTGCCTGCCGGACCACGTCACCGCACGGCTCCTGCGACTACCAATGCACGAGTCCTGCCGACCGGCCGCCACGTACCATCTGGATCGATCCAGGTCGGCGCACGAAGATGCGGTTTGCCGGCGATCATCGTCATGGTGAACTCGGACGCATGCAGCTCGTGATGGTGCGTCGAACAGAGCAGCACGCCATTGTCGATATCGGTTGGGCCGCCGTTCTCGTACTCGATCACATGGTGCGCTTCGCACCAACCAGGGGGAGCGGTGCAGTTCTCCCAGACGCAGCCGCCGTCCCTCACCGCCAGAGCTTTTCGTTGGGCGGCAGTGAAGAGTCGCTCGCGGCGACCCAGATGAAGAACCTCGCCATGGTCTCCGAGCAGTATTCTGCGGAATCCCGCGTCGCAGGCGAGCTGCCCGATCGTGGCCGCCGAAACCGGTTCTTCCACGTCGTCGATCCACCCCACCCCGGTACCGTTTCGGAGGTCTTCGAGACGCACTACGGCCATGACGGTCGTCAGTGATCGGGTGCCTCTCGGTGTCTCGCTCCGTCGAAGGCCGGCGGTAAGGGTTCCCATCAGAACGTCGAACTGTCGCTGCTCCCGTGATCGTGGATCAGGAAGTGCATCAGTCATCTGCCCGTCCGAGGTGACGACGGTCTCTGCACCGGGTGCTCTGTCATCCGCGCTGAGAAATCGCGGGGCAGACCGTGGATTGGCTCCCTCGGAGAGCATGGCCCTGATCAATCCCGCGGAAACCGGATCGGCCCATCCGCGGAACGGTGTCATGCCGCCCGCCTCGCGGCCAACCGTGAACGATCGTCGGTGGCGCAATGCTTCGTCGCGTCGCTCGACACCGTCGGGATCGAGAGCCTCCCGCCAAACCCGTGCCTCGAAGGCGACGAGATCGGCGCTCGTGTGGGCGGCCTCGCCCACGAGAGCCACCTCTGCACCCGTCACCGCCAGTGCTGTCGCCGTACGAGAAACCTGCCCAAGGGAGTTCACGATGCTCGAGGCAGCATCCACGCCGACTGTGCCTGCCATCATGGCCGCAGCCAGATGTGGATAGAGGGGTGGAAGGGCTTCTCCGGTGATCGAGAGAGACGGCCTGATCGCTTGCCCCATCCGAATGCGTCGGTTCGCCTCGGCCTGAGAACATCGAGCGATCTTCTCTACCACGTGAACACCCCGGACCTGCCCGAACCGTCGCGCGAGCCCGGAACCGCCAAGCTCGCGCCGCGATCGATCGTCGACCTCCGCCGCGGCGAGAGCGCGGAGCGTGTCGATGAATCGGCCGGCATTCTCGAACCGCTCGAGGAGGAGGCACAACTGCTCGTCGTCCAGCACGGAAAGACCGTCGAACGATCTAAGCGCGACCTCTGCGAGCAGGGTAATTGCCCGTTCGGAGAGTTCGTCCATCTCGTTCATAACACCATTCTCGTGGATGCCACCGACATTCCTTTTATGCTGTTCAACGCCGGTATCCTGCTGTGGATAGTTAGATTTTGGGACCGCCTGTGGAGGAGAAGATCCAACGAGGAAGATCTAACCCAGGCAGACCGATGCCGGCCCCCCGGGAACGATTCACCCGCCCGCGACGTTGCCACCATCAACGCATCACAACGACACCGAAGAAGGCACCGCCGCATGACCATCCCACTCTCCATACTCGACCTCGCGCCGATCGCCCCCGGACAGACGGCGAAGGAGAGTTTCGCGGCCAGCGTCGCTCTCGCGCAAATTGCGGAGAAGAGCGGCTATCGACGCGTCTGGTATGCCGAGCATCACAACATGCCGACGATCGCATCCTCGGCCACCAGCATCCTGATCGGACACGTCGCGGCCCAGACCACGACGATCCGACTCGGCGCGGGCGGCATCATGCTGCCGAACCACGCGCCGATCACCATTGCCGAACAGTTCGGAACCCTCGAGAGCATCTATCCGGGACGCATCGACCTCGGCCTCGGCCGCGCACCCGGCAGTGACCAGAACACCATGCGAGCGATGCGCCGCGATCCGATGTCAGCCGAGCAGTTTCCCCAGGATGTGCTCGAATTGCAGGCGTACCTGCGCGGCGAGTCGCTCATTCCCGGCGTGCAGGCGATCCCGGGTGCGGGAACCAACGTACCCCTCTACATCCTCGGATCGTCACTCTTCGGAGCGCAGCTCGCAGCCGCGCTCGGGCTTCCCTACGCCTTCGCGTCGCACTTTGCCCCCGACGCCCTGCACGAGGCGATGTCCGTATACCGCAACGACTTCAAGCCATCCGGGCAGCTTTCGGAGCCCTGGGCGATCGCTGGCGTCAACGCGGTCGCGGCCGACGATGCGGCGGATGCCAGCCAGCAGTTCGAGTCGACGCGTCGCACCAGGGTGCGCGGCCTCGTCGCCCGCGGACCGGCCGCGCGGGACTACGACGACGACGAGATCGACGCCTTCCTGACAACGCCGGATGGGCGGCAGATCGCCAACATGATGCGCTATTCGGCCGTCGGAACGCCCACCGAGGTACGCGGATTTCTTGAGGAGTTCGCCGCATCCGCCCAGGCTGACGAGTTGATCGTGGCGCATCAGTCACCGCTCATCGCCGACCGTCTGCGCTCCGTCGAACTGACAGCGGACGCCATGAACTCCGCGAAGGTCTAGCCGACACAGACATTACCGATTCGGCAAATGAATCTCGGTGGCTCTCGCTAGGGTCGTTTCATGACACCGGATGCTCTGCGGGAGTTCTGCCTCGCGCTGCCCCAGGCGATCGAGACGTTCCCCTTCGGCGAGGAGACATCTGTCTTCAGAACCAGCGGCAATGACAAGATTTTCGCGCTGTCGGCCCTGGCCTCCGACTCGTTCGACGTGTCGCTGAAATGCGATCCGGAAGACAGCATCGCCCTCCGTGAGGAGTATCCACAGATCACTCCCGGCTACCATCTGAACAAGAAGCACTGGGTGACGGTGCAACTCGGCAGTGGAGTGCCGGATGACCTCGTCGAACAGCTGCTTCGCGGCAGTCACGCACTCGTGAGCCCGACGGTGCCTCGAGCCCGACGGAGCGAATAGTTCCTAGACCGGCTCGTCCACGATCCCGACGAATCGCGACCCGATCCCGTCGACCTCACGTCGATTCATCCCGACCGCCGGCACTGGCAGTTCGCCGGCGAGATGCCAGTCGCAGCTGAGATAGGTGAATGCCGGCCACCACTTCTTCGGGCGAGCCGCCTCCTCGAAACCGCAGATGTCACACTTCAGCTGCACCCATACCGGCTTCTTTCCCGTGCGGTTCGCCCGCGACTGCACCAGCCAGGCCGGCGGGGTCGCCTCGAGTTCGGCAAACTCCGCCTCGGAAAGTCGGCTCGGGATGTCGTGCCGCTGAGCCATTTCGAGAGGGATGTCCAGGCGGAGGGCAGCCTCGCGTCGAGTGATCATCCATCTATCTTCGTCGCTGAATGAGCGGCCGAGCACCGCGCGAGGGATAGCTCAGTGGAATTCCACGACGACCTGCACCGGCGCATGATCCGACGGCCAGCCGCGTTCATAACGCGTCACATTGATCCCCGCCTTCTGCACCGAGACCCCCGGTGTAACGAGAATCCAGTCGATTCGTTTGCGTTCGTGTCGCGGTGGGCGGTAGTTGAGGAAGGTTCCCCAGGCGTCGGTGAGGCGTTTTTCCGCCAGGTTCCAGCAGTCGATCATTACGCCTCCGGCGGTGATCGCGTCGTACGGGTCCGAATCCACGTCCGTGTTGAAGTCACCCGTGATGATTGCGGGCAGGGAAGATGCGGAGACGATGCGTCGAACCTCAGCGGACGAGCGCATCCGGGCTTCCCGGGATTGATTGTCGAAGTGGGTGTTCACGCCCTGGAACTCGATACCCGTCGCGATGTCACGGAAGGTGGCGTCAACGACGACCCGGGGGACGCGGTTGCCCCAGGTGGTGGATCCCGCCACGTCCGGCGTCTCCGAGAGCGTTGTCTGCCGCCAATCGAGCAACTGAAGCCGCGTGGAATCGTAGAAGATCGGGCATCCTTCTCCACGCCGATTGACCTCGCGGCCGTACCCGATGGAACGGTAGCGTTCACCGAGCGCATGACGCACGAAACTCGCCTGGTCGGGCAGCGCTTCCTGCACGCCGAGCAGTGCGGGTTGCTCGGTTTCGAGAATCTCTTTCAGCAGGGGGCGGCGATGCTCCCACCGGTCGACCAGTCTCGGGTTCAGGTTCGTCATCCGTCGACGGATGTTGAAAGTCATCACGTGCAGATTGGGGGCGACGACGGGGCCAATGAGTGCGGTAGACGCCATGGACTCAGCCTACGTTCGTGCGGCAGCGCGACGTGCTCTTCCCCACCCTCAACCTCGTGTCTCCAGATCGCGGGTAGCCCGATCAGGTCACCCGCCGATGGTCGACTCGCGCATGACGAGCGTGGGTTCGACGACCAGTCCTTCGCGTGCCACCGGGCGTCCAGCAATGAGGTCGAGCAGCGCGCGGCCGGCGAGGCGACCGAGTTCTTCCAGGCGCAGGTTGACGGTGGTGAGGGGGGGCCGGCTGGCCATCGCCATCACATCCCAGTCGTCGAAACCTGTCACCGCGATGTCTGCGGGCACCGATTTGCCGAGTTCGCGCAGCCGATCGCAGACGCCTCGAGCGATTTGGTCGCTGCCGCAGGCGATGCCGTCGAGATCGCCGTGCTCCCGCACCAGGATGTCGACAGCCTGCCTGCCCCACCGCTCCGACCATTCCCCATAGAGGCTCTGACCCACCAGTCGATCGCCGAAACGGGCCTCTGCTGCCGTGGCACGCTTGATCGCCGCAGCATGTCGGCTGGGCCCGGAGACATAGGCGATGCGGTGGCGGCCGATCGAGATCAGGTGGTCGGCGAGCATCTCCGCCCCACGACCATCGTCGAGGGTTATCGAGACATCGGCAGGGTCGCTCGAGGGGCTGAATGCGTAGACGACGGGCATCCCGAGATCGACGGGGGTGCGATAGTCAGTGTTTCTGCCTGTCACGATGACACCGTCGACACGACGTGATGCCAGCGAACGGAGGTAGTGCTGCTCACGCACCGGATCGTCACGCGTGTCGCACATCAAGACAGCCATCTGGCCGGCATTGAGTACATCTTCCGCTCCGAGCATTACGGGGATGCTGAATCGCCCGAAGGAGTCGGTGGTCAGCATTCCGACCGTGTAGCTGCGTCCCGATGACAACGCGCGACCACGCGCATCCATGATGAAACCCAGCTTCTCGGCGGCGTCGCGCACCCGTTCTCGCGTCTCCCGGCGCAGCTGGCCGGTGTTGTTCAGGGCCTTCGACGCGGTACCGATCGACACTCCGGCCAGGGCGGCAACGTCGGTGATGCGCACGACAGAGGCAGAACCCCTGTTGCCCACATCACCGGTCACGGCAAAGTCCTTTCCTCAGGCATGCCTCGCTCGCTGCTCGACCACGCGCACTCACTTCATTGTAAATAGTGGCATGAATACTCGGAGCGCGACACTTGCGCGATTTCCGTTACCGCCCTAACCTGTCAACAGAAAACGTATTCCGTCTCCACGGAATGACATTATCGTGACACAATTACGGAGCAAGTATGACCGCAACGTCGCCGTCGCCCGCAACAGGCGTGACCACAGCACCGCATCGCGCCAGTCCGGTGCTTCCCTCCGATCACGCTCGGGTAGAGCTTCATCCGCTCGCCCCATCGGCAGCCCAGATCACTGATGGCTTCTGGTCGGTGCGGCAGGAGAGAAACGGACGCGACGCGATCCGATCGGCTTATCACCGCCTTGAGGAGGCCGGGAACTTCGACAACCTGCGCCTCGCCGCAGGACTGAAAAGCGGCGAAGCCATCGGACCGATCTTCATGGACTCCGATGTCTACAAATGGTTGGAGGCGCTCGCCTTCGAATACGGACGTGCTCCGGCCGAGGATCTACTCACCATGCAGCGTGAGATCACCGAGCTCATCGCCGCGGCGCAGGCGGATGACGGCTACCTCGACTCCGTGCAGCAGGTTCGGCACGCCGCGGAGGGCCGCTACGTACAGTTGCCGTGGAGCCACGAACACTACTGCGCCGGTCACCTCTTCCAAGCGGCGGTCGCGCAGGTGCGCGCCACCGGTGACAGAGGTCTGCTGGATGTCGCGGTGAAACTCGCCGATCATCTCGTCGCGACCTTCGGTGAGGACAAGCGCCACGACGTCGACGGACACCCCGTGGTCGAGATGGGCCTGGTCGAGCTCTACCGCGAGACCGACAACCGGGACTACCTCGAGCTGGCCCGATACTTCACCGACGCCCGCGGACACGGCCTGTTGGAGAAGTACGGCGCCGAACCGACCTACTTCTCCGATCGTATTCCGGTGAGGGAGGCTACGACCGTCGAAGGGCACGCCGTCCGCGCTGTCTACCTCGGGGCCGGTGCCACGGATGTCGCCATTGAGCTCGGCGATGACTCGCTCGTCGAAACCCTGGAGCGCCAGTTCGCATCGATGATGTCGTCCAAAGCGTTCATCACCGGCGGACTCGGATCGCGATGGGACAGGGAAGCATTCGGCGACCCCTATGAACTCCCGACGGATCGTGGCTACGCCGAAACCTGCGCTGCCATCGGGGGAGTGCAGTGGGCGTGGCGGCTGTTGCTGGCCACCGGCAAGCCCGTCTACGCGGATGCGATGGAACGGCTGCTCTACAACGCCTTCCTGCCCGGCGTATCGCTCTCGGGCACCGAATACTTCTACGTCAATCCGCTGCAACTGCGCGCAGATGCCCACGCCGACGAGAATCGATCGCCGGCACACGGCCGCCGCGGCTGGTTCGACTGCGCCTGCTGCCCGCCGAACATCATGCGAACCTTCGCGAGCCTCGACGCCTACCTCGCCACCCGATCGGACGGAAACCTCCAGCTGCACCAGTACGCCAACGGCAGCTTCGCCGGGGACAACGGAGCGGTGCGAGTCAGCACCGACTATCCGTGGAGCGGCTCGATCGCCGTCGAGATCCTGGAGTCGACAGGCACCTGGAGCCTCGACCTCCGCATCCCGGCCTGGTCCGATTCGGCGACGCTGACCGTCAACGGCGAGTCCGTCGACGTCGAGACGACCCCGAGTTCCTACGCACGAATCACCAGGGAATTCTCCGCGGGCGATGTGGTGGTGCTCGAGTTGGACACCACCGTGCGGTTGTACTCCGCCGATTCCCGCATCGATGCGAGTCGCGGACAGGTTGCCGTGGAACGCGGGCCGCTCGTCTACGCCCTCGAACACGTCGACGCGCCCGATGTGGCGGTCGACGACGTCCTGGTGGATGCGGACGCCACCATCGGCACCACGGCACGAGATGATCTCTTCGGCGGGATCGTCACCGTCGATCTGCAGGGTTCCGCCCCGTCGTCGCACGCCGATACCGCCTGGCCCTATCGGAGGTCGCGAGCCGGAGACGAGGGCGAGGGATACCCGGGAGCCAACCCGACCGGCGGGCCGCCGCATCCGCAGTCCGTCACACTGACCACCATTCCGTACTACGCCTGGGCCAACCGCGAGATCGGCCCGATGCGCGTGTGGCTGCCGAGCAGGTGACCCGGATGGACAGGAGACAGTTTCTCGCCGGGACGATCCTCGGCGCGGCTTCACTCACGCTGGCCGGATGCGCCGGCACACTTCCGCCGATCAATTCGAGCAGCAGCAGTTTCTCTCGAAAGGCGACCGGCACCGTCGAGGTCTGGTGCCGATCGGCCACCCAGACCGGCCTGACTGCCGCCGTCGCTGGCTTCAACAAAGCACACAGTGACCTGAAGGTGAACCTCACGCCGGTTCCCGACGGGCAGTACGTGACCAAGCTGGCCACGGCGATCAGAGGGGGAGAGCCGCCGGATGTCGTAGACATCGACGACATCAACTCCCAGTTGTTCATCTTCCGCGACTCCTTCGCCGATCTCACGCACGTGATCAACCAGCTGTCCTACGTCGACAACCTGTCGAACGGGCACCTCCACCTCCTGGCGCGAGGCGACAAATACTTCGGACTTCCGTACCTCGCCGACAACTCGATGCTGTTCGTGAACACCGAACTCTTCGATCGAGCGGATGTCGACCTGAAGAGCAGCACGAAGGACTTCGCCGGTCTGCTCGAGGCGGCAGGCAAAATCAGGAAGCTCGGCGACGACACCTACGCCTGGACCTTCCCCGGAAATTCTCCCGGTGCCCTCGGCTTCGTTGTGCAGCCGCACATCTGGGCCACCAAGAGCGATCTGATCAAGGGAGATATCGGCTCGCAGAGCGGCGACATCGTCGGCAACGACTCCGTTCAACAGACGCTGGAGTTCTATCGCCAGCTCTGGAAAGACGACCTGGTGTCACGGGCATCCTTCACCGACGACGCCTCCCGCTGGGGCGGAGATTTTCGGGCAGGCACCGTCGGCATGATGCCCACCTCCTACGGAGCGGTCGTGCCCGCAGCCTCGAAGAGCATGCGCGCCAAGATGGACGCCGTGCTGCTGCCGGGACCGACGGGTGGCACCGCGTTCTTCGATGGCGGCGACAACATGTGCATCCCGAACGGTGCCGCGAATGCGCCCGGTGGTTGGGAGTTCATGACGTACGCCACCGACCTCGAGCAGCAGAGTGCGCTGCCTGACGGCGGCTATTTCCCGATCCGAGCGGATGCCGCCACCGATGCCTACCGCAAGAAGTACCCCCTCGCCGCGCTTCCCCTCGACAACCTCGACAAGGGTTACGCACCGCAGACACTCGCCTACAACCTGCTCTACAACCAGGCCGCCGGACCGTGGCTGGCGATGTTCCGCGCCGCGGTCTTCGGCTCCAGCGTCGCCTCGGCTATGAAACAGGCCCAAATGGCCTACGACAGAATCCTCGACCAGGCCCAGGCCTGAAACCCACAGGAAGGCTCGCCATGTCATCGACGACAGCAGCGCGACGCACGCTCGCGACAACGCCGAGAACCGGTCCGAAACGCGACGCTCCACGGTCATCGCTCACCCATCCGCCGAGAACCGGGTTTGCACTGGTCACGCCCGCCGTGCTGTTCGTGCTGGTGTTCGCACTCGCACCGCTGGCGGTGGCGGTCTACATCTCGCTGACTAACTGGCCGCTGATCGGTGACTACCGATTCATCGGCATCCAGAACTATCTGACGCTGTTCCAGGATCCAGCCCTCGTGCAGTCGATCCTGTACACGCTGCTGTATACGACGATCGTCACCGTTCCGATTCTGGTACTCGGGTATTTCCTGGCCGTGCTGGTGCGGTCGAAGCGGCGCGGATCCACGGTGCTGCGCACGATCTTCTTTCTGCCCTACGTCGTCGGTCTCACGACCCTGAGTTTCATGCTGGTACTCGAGGCTCAACCGAACTCCGGACTGCTCAATGTGATCCTCAAGCTGCTCGGCATCACCGACGGCACGACGGCCTGGCTGGTGAATGGCCCTCTGGCGACGCTGCTCATCTGCGTTCTCGTGGTCTGGGCGGTCTCCGGCCTCACCATGGTGCTCCTCATGTCGAGCATGTAGGGAATTCCCGACGAGATCTACGAGGCAGCCGCCCTCGAAGGAGCGACCTGGTGGCAGCAGGAGCGCTTGATCACGCTGCCGATGATCAGGAACACCGTGGCGCTCAGCGTCATCCTCTCGGTGATCGGCTCGCTACTCGCATTCACCCAGTTCTACATCCTGACCAAGGGCGGGCCGGGCACCGAGACGCAGACCATCGTCAACTACATCTACAACCGTGGTTTCGTTCAGCTGCAGCTAGGTGCCGCGACCGCTGAGGCTTTCGCACTGATCATCGTGGTCGGCCTCGTCACCGCTTTCCAGTTCTGGGCACTCCGCAACCGCGATGAGTGACAACGAACAAACCGCTGGCCTGCAGACACCGACGATGACGAGGATGACATCATGACGACAGCAACCACCCGCACCGCGGTTCTGGTTTCCGATCGCGCGGGCGACGCACCCCGCGCGAGTCGTGGCAAACGAAGTCAGGGGAGCGTCGGACATCCACGCGACACGCGGGTCAAGCGCACCCTCTTCGTGATCGCGGGAGTCGGATCGGCCCTCATCTTCGGTCTGCCACTGCTCTGGGCAATCCTGCGCGCGTTTCAGCCCAACGAGGTAATTATCGCCGCGCCCACCTGGTCGAGTTTCTGGCATTTCGGCTTTCAGAACTTCGCCGCGATCTTCAGCCCGTCCTCGCATCTTCTGACCGGACTGCTGAACAGCCTGATCGTGTCAATCTCGACGGCGATCATCACCGCGGTGGTCGCCACGCTGGCCGGCTACGGCTTCGCCAAGTTCCGCTTCCGTGGCTCGAAGGTGGTCTTCGGCCTGATCCTCGTCACCATGATGGTTCCGTTCCAGGCGATCCTCACGCCGCTGTACCTCGAACTCAACGCGATGAAGCTCACCAACTCGCTGCTCGGTCTCATCCTCTTCTACGTCACTGTCAACCTGCCTTTCGGGGTCTTCGTGATGCGCAACGCCTTCGAATCGATCCCCTCGGAACTCGAAGACTCGGCCCACGTCGACGGAGCAAGTCGCACAAGGATGCTCGTCTCGGTACTCAGGCCGATGCTGCTGCCGGGGGCCGCTACCGCAGCGCTCTACGCGTTCCTCGCCTCGTGGACCGAGTTCCTCGGCGCCCTCACCTTCCTCACCAAAGACAGCCTGTACACCCTGCCGATCGCGCTGCTGAACCTGCAGACCGGTGCCTACGGCCAGGTCAACTTCGGCACCCTCGTGGCGGGAGCGGTCATCGCGATGATTCCCTGCATCGCCCTCTACATCGGCCTGCAGAAGTTCTATGTGGCCGGACTCTCATCGGGTGCGCTCAAGGGTTAGGTCGGGTGGCGACGCGTCCTCGCCTGGCGCGGGCCACGCGCAGATCGTCTGCAGCGTTCCTGTCGATGAACAGGGCCTCGAGGGTCGCACCGAGGGTGATGATCGCCAACACTACGAACGCGAACCGATAGGCATCCAGCCCTGAATCCACGCCGTAGACGACCTGCCCGGCGCGCAGGGCCACCGCACCGACGGCTACGCCGAACCCCGCCGCGACCTGCTGGATCGTCGATGCGAGGGTGTTCGCCGAGGTCATGTCCCGCGGTTTGATATCGGCGAAGGCGATCGTGTTGTAGGCAGTGAACCCCACAGACCTGGCCACCCCGCTGAAGAGCAGCAATGCCGCGATCAGCGCGTATGCGGTGGCGCCACCGAGCAGTGCCATCAGTCCGATGCTCACGGCGGCCGCAAAACTCGACGCGAGCAGCACCGTGCGAAAACCGAATCGCACCAGCAGGGGAGTGGTGAGAGGCTTGATGGCCAGGTTGCCGATAAAGACGAAGAGCACCAGCGCGCCAGAGGTTACCGGCGACCAGCCGAGTGCGTCCTGGAACAGCAGCGGGAGCAGAAACGGCACCGCGACGATGGTCAGCCGAAACAGCGAACCGCCGGCGTGGGTCACCCGGAAGGTCTGCACCTTCAACGCCCTCAGATCGAGCAATGGATGTTTAGCCCTCAACAGATGCGCGATGGCGAGTGCGCTCAGCACAACCCCAGCCACGGCGGAGATCACCACCACATCCACTGCCGGGTCAGCACCGGCAAGCTCGGCTCCGAGCCAGGTGAGGGCGCCGAGTCCGCCGCAGGTGAGCGCCAGTCCGAGCCAATCGAGCGACGGCGGCTGGTCACGCTGCTCTCGCGGCACGAGACGGAGGGCGGCGATGAAGGCGATCACGCCGAGTGGGACGTTGATCAGAAAGATCCACTGCCAGGAGGCATAGGTGGTGATGAGGCCACCGGCGAGGGGAGCGATCACCGGGGCAACCAGAGCCGGCCAGGTAAGCCAGGCGATCGCCCTGATGAGGTCGCGCTTCTCTGTCACGCGCAACACGACAAGTCGACCGACCGGAACCATCATGGCTCCGCCGATCCCCTGGAGTACTCTCATAGCCACCAGCTCCGGCAGGCTTGTGCTGAGAGCACAGAGAACGGATGCCAGCGTGAAGATGACGATGGCAGCGGGAAAGACCAGCCGTGCGCCGAACTTCTCGGTGAGCCATCCACTCAGCGGTATCAGCACGGCCAGGGTGAGTAGGTAGGCGGTGATGGTGACGCTGATCGCCGCGGAGTTCACTCCGAAGCTGTCCGCCATCCGAGGCGCCGCTGTGGCCAGGATGGTGCCGTCAAGGTTCTCCATGAAGAAGGTACCGGCAACCAGGAGGGTGAGGGCTTTCTGTCGCCGCCCTGTCCCGCTATCACCCATACAGACGACGCTATCGGATGCGCGACGCTGGAATTTTCACCAGAGGAGAGACGGGTGACCTTAAGCTGCGGTCGGCACTCGCACCAGGCTCACCACGGGAATCTGCCGTTCGGTTTTCGTCTCGTAGTCGGCGAAAAAGGGATAGGTCTCCTTGAGCATCGCCCACTCCCGTTCGCGATCATCGCCCTCGAGTGCAACCGCCGTCGCATCGAACCTTTCGTCAGCGACTTCGACAGTGACGCTGGGGGAGGCCACGAGATTGCGATACCAGTGCGGATGGTCATCTGAGCCCATGTTGGCTGCGACCACGAGCATCCGTCCGTCCTCCGGGTGGAACATCATCGGCGAGGTGCGTAGCTCGCCGGATTTTTCTCCGGTCGTGGTCAGCAGGAGCAGCCGGTCACGGTGCATCCCCTCGATCTCCTGGCCCGCGCGAAACTGCTCGATGACTTGTGGGTTAACAGCGAGAATATCCATGACCCCGTTGTAGTCCGTGATTCGCCAGAGCGAAAGGGCCGATTCGTGCTCAGCGACTCAGCAGCCCTGCGCGATCGGGATGCTTTTCGAACCATTCGCCGACGTACCAGCACATCGGCACGATCCGCAGGTCACCGGATGCCTCGACGTCATTGACCGCGAACTCGACGACCTCTGCGGCATACCCGTGCCCGCGGAGGTGCGGAGCCGTATAGGTGTGGGTGAAGGAGACCGACGTGCCGAGGACCGCATAATCGACAACGGCGACGAGATCGCCGTCGATACGGAAGGCATATCGCTTGGCATCCGGTTCGTGCGCGAATTCTCTGGCCACCGGTTCAGCCTACGTCGAGCGATTCTCCGGTGGGGTCCTCGGCGGAATCGTCGGCCAGTTGAGCTCCGCCCACGGGAAGACCAGCCCAGGAGACGAGCGTCCAGCCCTGGCGGCGATGATCTCGACATCGGCATCGAATCGCGTGAAGAATGCGTGGCCGTCCGAAGCACCAGGCATCGTGACGTCGAGTTTGCCAAGACCCCCGGCGAAAGCCGTCTCCAGGTAGGTGTGAATGGATGCCCGATCACTACGCACCAGCGTTGACGCGAAGATGGCGTCGATCGGCTCGTCACCGAGTTCATGCCGACCGCAAGGTTTGCGTCGTTGGCTGAAACCTGGCCAAAAGGCATCGCTGCCGTCGTAACCTCGTCTTTTTCGATCACGACCGGAGTGGGACTCGGGCTGGACATGAGTGCGGGCGACTGTTCCTCATGGGACGCCAGAGTCGGATGGCTGGCTTGGCCGACGGCGGAGGTGACCACGATGAGAGTGAGGGCCGCTGCTGCGCCGCCGACCAAGAACAGTCGGGTTCTCGGTTTACGGCTGGCGTACCAGGAGCGAAAAGACTTCGTCTCCGATGTCGGGAGTGTCGGTGACGAGTGGCGAAGTTCCGTCCATCCTGCGCCATCCCAGTAGCGGAGTTGACCTGGTTCATCGGGTACGGCCTACCAACCGGCCGGCGGCAGGGCCATTTCGTGTCCTTCGGGTAGCGGGCATCATCGCCCCTCACGAGGCTAGGCAAAAAGAGCCACGAGCACAGCGCCACCTTCGGGGCACGTTCAGCCAACTCATGGCGGCATCACCGACCAGGCACAGCCGCGCACTGCAGAGTCGGAGAACGACATCGAAACGGATGCCGCGGCCGAGCAGAAAGAAGACCGTCATGAACGACAACGCCCCGCCATCAGCAACAACCGAGACTTTCGACGAGATCATGCGGAGCATGTACACGCCCGATGGTTTCAGCACCGCTGAAGAAGATCCGTCCTGGTACTCGACGGACTGAGCCCGGCTGGTCAGACCCTGTAGTTCGGATCCTTCGCCAGCGGGATGGACTGCGCGGTGGCGCCGGTCTCACCCTCGCCGAGAGGTGACACGATGACCGCGCTTCCGTAGGCACAGACTTCGGTCCAGTTGGTGCCGATGTCCGAGGTGTCGAAGCGCATGGCGACGATCGCGTTCGCACCCTTACCAACAGCCTCCGCGGTCATCCGTTCCATCACCTGCTGCCGACTTTCATAGAGCGCCCTGGTCATTTCGGGCAACTCGCCGCCGCCGATCGCGCGGAAGCTCGCCGTGAACGATGCCGCGAAGTCACGCGACCGCACAGTGAGTCCCATCACTTCGCCATAGACGGCGTCGATGCGATAACCGGGGATGTCGTTCGTCGTCACGATGATCATGCAGCGATCCTTCCACGAAAGGGTTGTCAACCCCGCAGCCCGAGTGCGAAGGGGAGTACAGCCGACGCGCCGGCCCGTCGCAGAAGGCGTCCGGCCACCGTGACCGTCCAGCGACTGTCGACAAGGTCGTCGACGAGCAGCACCGGCTGGCCCTTCGGAATGTCGATAGCCGCAAATCGCTCCCAGACCCCCGCAAGCCGATAGGCGCTATTGCCGCCGGCTTCCCCAGCGGGCCCGCCGTTCTGCCATCTCAGCGAGCCGAGCCAGGGGAGTCGCCCCGCTTCGGCGAGCCCTCGCGCGATCGACTCGACGAGCAGTGGATGTCGCCGGGACGGCACGCTCACGACCGAGCCAGGCCGCTCATCCCAGCCCCAGTCCGCGAGGACTCGCACGCAGGCCGCCACCATCGCGTGGCTCGCTGGCGCATCCGGTGCGTTCGCAGCGAACAGTTCGCGCAGCGAGTTGCCCCAGCCGAGGTCGGTGAGCCGAGCCAGCGCGCGACCGGATGCGATCCGCTCGCCGACGGCGATGTTGCCGCGTACCGGCACGCCGAGGCGATCCATACCGCCAGGCCACTGGGCACGTGGCTCGACGACGACACCCACCCGGTCCAGGGAGTCGGATGCCACCGCCGCAGCCTCGGTTCCGACGGAAGTCGGGTACCAAACGCCGACGCAACGGTCGCAGCGACCGCAGGGAACGGCCGAGTCGTCGTCGAGAGCCCGCTGGAGAAACTCCATGCGGCATCCGCTGGTCGTCTCGTAGTCGAGCATCGACTGCTGTTCGGATTCGCGAGCGGCCGAAATGCGCCCGTAGCGTTCGGCGTCATAAGCCCACGGTTCGCCGGTGGACACCCAACCGCCGGAGACCCGCCGCACTGCACCGTCGACGTCGAGCACTTTGAGCAGCAGTTCGAGCGGTGTGCGGCGAAGGTCGACGCGGGCTTCGAGCGCTTGGGTGGACAGGGGAGAGGAGCCGAGCTCGGCGATCACGGCCAGTGCCTTGTCTTCCACCGGCATGGATGCTGTCGCGAAATACTGCCAGATTGCTTCGTCCTCGGCGCCGGGCAAGAGCAATACGTCGGCGTTCTCGACGGCTCGCCCCGCACGGCCCACCTGCTGGTAGTAGGCGACGGGGGAGGAGGGCGCCCCGAGGTGAAGTACGAATCCGAGATCCGGCTTGTCGAAGCCCATGCCGAGCGCACTTGTCGCGACCAACGCCTTCAGGTCGTTCGCCTTCAGCCGTTGTTCGAACTGCTCACGTTCGGCGGTATCCGTGCGCCCGGTATAGGCGTGGACCTCCTGCCCGGCGTCGCGCAGCAGCCGTGCCGTATCCTCGGCCGCCGAAACCGTCAGGGCGTAAATGATGCCGCTTCCCGGCAGTTCCTCGAGATGACTGAGCAGCCAGCCCAGTCGTGACTTCGAGTCCGGGAGCCTCAGCACGCCGAGTCGCAGTGATGCACGAGCCAGCGCACCGCGAATAGTCACCACGCTGCCTGCCTGGCCCAGCTGCTCTGCGACATCCGCCACCACCCGGCTGTTGGCGGTTGCGGTGGTGGCGAGCACGGGAATGCCGTCGGGCAGCTCGGCGATTAAATCGCGCAGTCGTCGGTAATCGGGCCGAAAGTCGTGTCCCCAGTCGGAGATACAGTGTGCTTCGTCCACCACGAGCAGTCCGGCTCTGGCGACGAGGGCGGGCAACTGCTCGTCGCGAAAGCTCGGGTTGTTGAGTCGCTCCGGTGAGACAAGCAACACATCGACCTCGTCATCGCGCAGCTGGCGAAGCACGTCTTCCCACTCATGCGCATTGGAGGAGTTGATGGCCACGGCTCGTACGCCTGCTCGGGATGCGGCAGCGATCTGGTCACGCATCAGTGCGAGGAGCGGAGAGACGAGGATGGTCGGACCCGCCCCACGCTGTCGAAGCAGCAGCGTCGCGACGAAATACACCGCGGATTTGCCCCAGCCGGTGCGCTGCACGACGAGGGCGCGGCGACGTTGATCGACGAGAGTCTCGATCGCCTCGTACTGTCCCTCGTGAAAATCGGCCTCGTCGTTGCCGACCAGAGTGCGCAGGATCGTGAGGGCAGAAGCGCGGGTGTCGGTCATCCTTCAAGCTTCGCAGGAGCGGACGACGCGGCAGACCGAAACCCTCGTTCTGTGGACGAATCGGCGGTTGTGGATAACTGCTTCTCCCTCACAGCTGGCTGGCCACCCGTAGTATCCCCGGATTCCATCGCCGCGCACCCCGGGCGACCGGGCAGCAGAACCATAGACCCATGACCGTACCTGATTACGAACAGACGCTAACCGAGCCGCTCGTCACCGATGCGTTGATCGAACAGCGCGTGACCGCCCTCGTGGGCCGAGCCGCGCGGCACCAACTCTGGTTCCTCTTTCTCGACCAGCATGAGGTGCAGCTGCCGCTCGTACTTCCCTTCAGCGATCCGCCAGCCCAACCAGACGCCTCGCTCTTGACCCTCGCCAGCATCGTCGAGCTCGCCGTCGAGGCCGAGAACGCCAGCGCGGTCATCGTCGTGGTCGAGCGCTATGCGGATGCGACCTTCACGACGGCAGACAAGCTATGGGCGCGCGGCATCGTCACAGCCCTCGGCGAGCGCGAGGTCGCCGTGCGTGCAGTACTGCTGAGCCACCGCCGCGGCGTGCGATGGTTCGCGCAGGACGACTACGGCCTTGCCGAAACCAGTGTCTAGGCCGTGGGAAGTGAGGATTCGATCAGCTCGACGATCTCCGGGGCATCCGGTTCCGTCGTCGGGCGGAAGCGGTGCACCTCGCCGTCGGGGGTGATGACGAACTTCTCGAAGTTCCACTTGACCTTGCCGGCCTTGCCTGCGGCATCCGGCGTCTTCGTCAACTCCGCGTAGAGCGGGTGCTGGGACTTGCCGTTCACCTTGATCTTCTCGAACATCGGGAAGGTGACACCCCAGGTCGTCGAGCAGTATTCCTTGATGGCGTCTTCGGTGCTGAGCTCCTGCAGAAACTGGTTGCTCGGAAAACCGAGCACAGTGAAGCCGCGATCGCCGTAGGTCTTCTGCAGCTGCTCGAGCTTCTCGTACTGCGGCGCGAGGCCACAGCGCGAAGCGACGTTGACGATGAGCTTCACCTTGCCGTCGAACTCGGCGAGCGAGGTGTCGGCACCGTCAATGGTGGTGATGGGAATGTCGTTGAGAGTCATGTGGTTGCAAATCGTCAAGTAAGTGCGGCTATTCCCATCGTAGAGAAACCTGAAGGTTCGCCGCGACCCCATTCTCGTATGAACGTTTCGGTCGGCCGCTTCGTTCGCCTCGAGATGGTCTCCCATTCCATGCCGACAGCGAACGTTCCGCGCGGTCCCAGCATCCGTTCGCTATCGTCATGAGTTGACACCCGCATGACAGGAAGAGCGCGATGCCCGACAGTCCCATCTCGGCGACGCCCTACGAGGTGCTCGGCGTGAATGCGACCGTCAACGATGACGAGCTGCGTAAGGCCTATCGACGCCTGCTGCGCGAGACGCATCCCGACACTGGCGGCAACACGGCGAGATTCGTCGCGGTGCAGGCGGCATGGGAACGCATCGGAAACCCGGATGACCGCGCAGCCTACGATCGCGCGCGACCAACGATCAGCGGCACCGAAGCCGGGTTCACCTGGGCACCGCGCGCACGAACCCAACAGCAGGACACTCGCCCCAGGGCCCGCGCCTACGGACATCCGGGTGGCTGGCGGCGCGAACGCTACCTGTCGCTGATGCGCGAATGGGTAGGCCGCGGCGAACCACTGGACGACCCCTACGACCCGACGCTGGTGCGCTCGGCTCCCCGGGAGATCCGTCATATTCTGGCCGATGCGCTGGCGGAGGAAGCGACAGCTCGCACGCTCTCTGCGCTGGGCATTGGCTATACGGTCTGGCACGACGTGGCGACCGGAACGCCCGACGAGAAGATCGATCACATCGTGCTCGGCCCCACGGGACTGTTCGCCGTCCTCTCGGAGGACTACGGCCAGCCGGTCACGCTCAAACGCGGTGAGATCGTCAGTGACCGGCATCCACTCCACGAACTGGGCCTAAGCGCCAAGGTCATCGCCAAGGCAACCAGGGTGAAGTTCACCGCGCTCGTGATCGTGCTGCCCGACGACGCTCTCGGCGATCCACTGACGGTCCTCGGAAGCATCCGTGGGGCCGCGACCATCGTGGTGCGACAGTCGCAGCTACCCGCCCTGCTGAGAAACGGCGTTCCCGGGGCTCGCGTGGTGGGCGGCAACGAGCTGTTCGACGTACGCACTCGGCTCCAGTCCGCAGTGCGGTTCGTCTGAATCGACGCGTCAGGAAACCGTTTCCCGGCCGACTGACTCTCCGGTCGGGCCGTGAGCAGTGAGCCGCCTACCGCATCGACCGCGTACGACTGTCGCCGGCAGCCGATACCCTGGCTGCAGTCGAGCGGAGGTGATCGGTTGTTCCTGCTCGGCCCGTCACCCGTCGTTTACTCGGCGAGCGACCTGAGTGCTGCCTCCTCATGCGAGTGGGCCCTCATGCGAAAACTCGACGCGAAGCTCGGTCGCATTCCGATGCCGACAACAGTCGACGACGACATGCTGGAGCGAACAGCACGATTGGGCGATGCCCATGAGCTGCGCTATCTCGAAGAACTGCGTCTGACCAGGCAGGTCGTGGAGATCGAACGCCCAGGCATCGAGAGAATCGCCGAAGCGGCTGCACAGAGTGAAGCCGCCTTCGCCGGGGGCGCGGAGGTCGTGTACCAGGCTGCATTCTTCGACGGACGCTTCCTCGGCTATGCGGACTTCATCATCCGTGATGACGCCGGCAGCTACGAGGTCTACGACACCAAGCTGGCCCGGCATGCCAAGATCATCGCCCTGCTGCAACTCGCCGCCTACAGCGAGCAACTGCAGCGTCTCGGCATTCCGACGGGGGAGTTCGTGCACCTCCTGCTGGGCGACCAGAGCACCAGTTCACATCGGCTGCGTGACATCCTTCCGGTGTATCGCAAGCGTCGCGCTCGCCTCGAGCAGATGGTCGACGAACGCGTCGCCGACCGTCTGCCCACCGAGTGGGGCGACCCACGTTACGCGCCGTGCGGTCGCTGCGACGCCTGCGAAGAACAGGTGCAGCTGCACCGCGACGTTCTGCTCGTCGCGGGCCTGCACACCTCCCAACGAATGAAACTGCGGGCCGCCGGTATCGATACGATCGAGCAACTGGCTGAGGCAGATTCGGTTGACGGCATCTCGGATGCCACCCTCGCCACCCTGCGTCGCCAGGCCAGACTGCAGCTCGAGCCTGGCGCTCTCGCCTGGCGGGTCACGACACCGGCTGCACTTGCGGCACTTCCCGAGCCGAATGCCGGTGACGTGTTCTTCGATTTCGAGGGGGATCCGCTCTACCAGGAGGGCGCGGTCTGGGGCCTCGACTACCTCTTCGGGCTGGTGGAACCGGATGAGACGTTCCGAGCGTTCTGGGCCCACGATCTCGTCGACGAACGCCAGGCACTCGTCGACTTCCTCGACTACATCGACGACAGGCGTGCGCGGCATCCCGGCATGCACGTCTACCACTACGCAGCCTACGAACGCACCCACCTCTTGACCCTCGCCGCCCGGCACGGTGTCGGTGAGGAACGGGTCGCCGACCTGCTACGTGAACACGTGCTCGTCGATCTCTACCCGATCGTGCGACGCGCACTGGTGATCGGCAGCCGCAGCTATTCGCTCAAGAAGCTGGAGCCGCTCTACATGGGCGACAGGCTCCGCGAGGGAGTCGCCAATGCTGCCGACTCCATCACGGAATACGTTCGGTCACGCGAGCTGCTCGAAGCGGGGGAGGCGGATGCCGCTACCGCGGTTCTCGCCGACATCGCCGACTACAACGCCTACGACTGCGTCTCCACCCTCCGCCTGCGCGACTGGCTGCTCGATCGCGCCGCCGATAGTCACGTGGCTCTCGCCAGCCCCGCCGATCTCGAGATTGTCACGGTCGAGCGCGAACCCGACCAGGTCTACCTCGACCTGTCCGCTCTCATCGATGCCGTTCCGCCGACCGATCGCACGCCAGATGAGACCGCGATTTCCCTCGCGGCGGCAGCGATCGACTATCACCGCCGAGAGAACAACAGTTTCTGGTGGGATCACTACGACCGGCTGCGCCAGCCGATCGACGACTGGCAGGACACCCGCGACGTCTTCCGTATCGAGGCCGTGACGGTGATGAGAGGTTGGTCCATCGAGGGCCGCGATCGTTCGTTGTCGCGCGAACTGCTCGTCACCGGCACGCCTGCGCTCGGCAGCTCCTTCTCGATCGGCCGCGCACCGTATCTCGCCTATGAGATATATCAACCGGCCGGAGAAAACATCGAACCCGGCGCGCGCTACGCCCATAGTCGCGCGAAGATCATCGAGGTGGTCCCCGATGGCCTCGTCATCGAGGAGAAGCTACCGAAGGCGGGTGATCCCTACGATGATTTCCCGATGGCGCTGACGCCGAGTTCGCCGCCCCGCGCGAAGGTGCTGGCCGACGCGATTCACTACTGGGGTGACGAGGTGTTGCGGTCGTGGCCCGCGCCGATTCCTGACGCCGCCTTCGACATCCTCCGCCGGGCAGCACCGAGAGGAACCCTGAGCGCCGATGCCGACACACAGTCGGCGATTCGCGAATCGCTCCTCACCCTCGACCGGTCCTACCTGGCAGTGCAGGGGCCTCCCGGCACAGGAAAGACCTACGTCGGCTCCCATGTGATTGCCGACCTGGTGCGGGACCACGGATGGAAGGTCGGAGTCGTCGCACAATCGCATGCCGCGGTTGAGAACATGCTCGGGGGAGTGGTGAAGGCAGGGCTCGACCCGGCGCTGGTCGGTAAGGTGCCGAGAGCGGGTGACAGCGCCACCGTTCCGTGGACAACGCTCAGCACGGCGACGCTCGGTGCCTTCACCGCGCAGCCCGGATTTGTGGTGGGCGGCACCGCCTGGACTTTCGCCAACGCGAACCACATCCCGCGCGACTCGCTCGACCTCCTGGTAATCGACGAGGCTGGGCAGTACTCGCTCGCGAACACCATCGCGGCATCCGTCTCGGCACAGCGGCTGCTGTTGCTCGGCGACCCGCAGCAACTTCCGCAGGTGAGCCAGGGCACCCATCCGGAGCCGGTGGATGTCTCTGCCCTCGGTTGGCTCTCGGCCGGGCACGACGTGCTCCCGCCGCAGTTCGGCTACTTTCTCGAGACCAGTTGGCGGATGCATCCGGATCTCTGCGCGCCGGTCTCCGCACTGTCCTACGAGGGCAGGCTGCACTCGTACCCCTCCGATCGCAGTCTCGCGGGGGTCGCGCCCGGGCTGCATGCGGTGCCGGTGGAACACCGGGACAACGCGACATCCTCACCGGAGGAAGCGGACGCCGTGGTCGCGCTGGTGAGAGACCTGCTCGACCGTGCGTGGACATCCGGCGGCTCGACCAGACCGCTGGAACAGCGCGACGTGATCGTGGTCGCGCCCTACAACGCGCAGGTCGAGCTGTTGCGCGAACGTCTGGCCGAAGCCGACTTGGACGGCGTGTCGGTGGGTACCGTCGACCGGTTCCAGGGTCGCGAAGCGGCCGTCGCCATCGTCTCGCTCACCGCCTCGAGCGCGGCCGATGTGCCACGCGGCATCGAATTCCTCCTCATGGCGAACCGGCTGAATGTGGCGATCTCGCGTGCCCAATGGGCCGCGTACCTGCTCTACTCGCCGGCTCTCACCGAGTTTCTGCCGACGAATATCGACGGCCTGGCTCAGCTCAGCGCTTTCGTGCGTCTCGTTGAAGGAGAATGACTTCGCGACAGACAAGCAGTAACTTCCTGACGGTACACAGAAGGCCCCGATCGCTCGAGGCCTCCTGCAATTTCGCGGATCAGTCGTGTCGGTCCGCGCGATCCTTATCCGTTTCCTCCACTGCGTCTTCGTCGAGGGCGGTCGGGGATCCGGTTGCCGTACTCCCCGGGGAGAGGGAGCCATCCTCGGTCACGGCCGGGCGTGGTTCGTCATCCGAACTCGTCTCGGACTGGCCGTGTTCGCCGTACTCCCAGTTGTCACCCTCCCCGTGCTTTCCATCGCGCGGTCCGGGATCCGGAAGCGGCTTGTTGAGATCTGCGTAGTCCTGTGAGTCGCTCATCGTCGACATCCTTCCTGTGTGGTCGAGCTAGGAGAGGGGGGCGGGGCCACCGTCTGGCAGCGCGTCGGCGTCTTCGTCCTTATCGGTGTACTCGCCGTCTCGCTCTTCCGTGTGCTCGTCGGTGTAACTCCCCTTGACGTCATCCGGCTCCTCTGGGGTGAAAGTCCCCTGCGCCGTCTCGGCTGACTCGCCTGTGTAGCTGGCGCCGTCGCCCTCTCGCGTGTTGTCGTCGGTACTCATCAACTGTCCTCCTCGCTGCGAATACGCGTCGCGACCGAGGGGCACGACGTCGTGAGACCCACGGTAGGCGCGCCGCGGCGTTCTGCCCACCCCCTGAGGCGAAATAGAACCGCCGGTCCGATGGCCTATGCCTGCGCGACCGAATCTGGCATGCTGGTGTCAGCGCTTCGGCGCCGCGGCGGTGGGGCTCGCCGTAACCAACCTCGACATCGGTCGACAACAGTCCCTATCTCGGCACTTGTGTGCGCCCAGAGATAGGAGCCCCGCATGTTCATCACCTGCTCGTCGGCTATCGCCACGACGGTCGCCAGCCGCCCCTCGACTGACTTTTCCGCCGACCCGCCGGACGGTGCTGTCTTATCCACTCGCCATGTCATCACAGCAGGGAGCAGATCGTGAGCATTGATTCGCCCACACGTTCCGTTGTCGTCGGAGTCACGCCGACCCAGCCGGAATCCGTCGTATTACAGGCAACCAGTTTCGCTGCACATTTCGATGCCCAGCTGGTGTGCGCCTGGGTCGACGGAGGCAGATACCCAGTTGAGGAGTTTCCCGACGGAACGGTGAGGGCGCTGCCCTTCGATCCGGACCTCGCCTACCCGGTCGATGAGCAGTTTCCCGACGAACTGGCCGTGCGCCTCAAACGGTTGTTGGGCGCTCAGGGCGCAAAGTGGAGCACCCGAGCTCTCGCGGGTGACCCGGCACAGGCCCTCGGCCACCTGGCGGACCTGCTCGACGCCACCATGATCGTCGTGGGAACCCGGCGCGCCACCGTGCGAGGAACCATGCAGGAGTTCTTCAACGGCTCGGTCGCCGTGCATCTGGCTCACCGTCAACGTCGTCCCGTCGTCGTCATCCCGCTCGCCCCGGTCGGCTCAGACGATTCTCTTCCATGGGAACCAGCCTCGTGACCGGCCCGGCTGAGGAGAACACGGTCAAATCGACGCCGACGGATGCCGAGCTGCCTATCGACAGTGACCTCGACGTCGATTCCACCTATACCGGACGACCACGGCCCATCCACCTCCGCTGGCGCTACCTCGGTCTCGTGGCAGTGGGAGGGATGATCGGCACAGCAGTCAGGGAAGCGCTGAGCCTGGTCATTCCATCGATCGCCGGCATCCCGGTCGCCACCTTCGCCATCAACATCGTCGGTGCCTTCGCTCTCGGTGCCCTGCTGGAGACCCTCGCGAGACGAGGACCGGATGAGGGTCGACGTCGAAAGATCCGCCTGCTGGTCGGCACGGGCGTTCTCGGCGGCTTCACCACGTATAGCTCGCTCGCAACGGACAGCATCCTGCTGACCGATGGCCATGGCTGGAGAGGCGCTCTCTACGCGCTTGGCACCCTGGTGCTCGGTGCACTCGCCACCTTCGCGGGCATTGCCATCGCGGCGAGCGCGCATCGGTCTCGGCAGGCAGCAGACGAGGTAGTCGAGTGACGGTCGTGACTTTCCTCCTGCTTTCGGTGGCGGGAGGCGTGGGAGCCGCACTCCGCCTTCTCGTCGACGGACTGGTGAGAAACCGCGTGACGACGGCCTATCCGTTCGGCACCACCATCATCAACATCAGCGGATCGCTGTTGCTCGGGGTGATCACCGGACTCGCGGCAGGCCACCTGGTGCCTGAAGAACTGCGTCTTGTCTTCGGGGTCGGACTCATGGGCGGATACACCACCTTCAGCACCGCGAGTTTCGAAACGGTGCGGCTCATCCAGTCGCGCCGTTATGCCGTAGCGGTGGTGAATGGTCCCGGGATGCTGGTGGTGGCTGTCGCCGCCGCGGCTCTCGGACTCTGGATCGGGTCACTGCAGTGAATGAGTTCGCCTTAGCCGACCGTTTCCTCCGCGGCTTCACCGTGCTCGACGATGTCGCCGTCCTTGAACAGGATGCCCTTCGCGATCTCGCGCCATTTCGGAGTTTTGCGCAGCAGGAACTCGAGCTCCATGCTGAAGTGCTTGAATTCTTCGCCCATGGAGTCCTCCATGATGGCGCGGGCGTCCTCGTCCGCTTCGACGGAGATGCGTTGCACATACCAGCCGATAGCTTCCGCTTCCTCGCTGAGACTGGCGCACATCCGCGCGAAGGTACGAGTCTCGGCAGAGAGTTCCTCCGGTGGCTCGTGATACTGGTCGACTCCCACGGTGCGTCCTTTCGCTGGCTTTGTGCATGCATGCTGCGTTCTCCACCGAGCGTACGTTCGACGCTCCGACAGAGCAACGGGTTGACTGGGTCCTGTGCGGATTCTTAGACTGCTGTCGGCATCCTGATCCGACGATGACGCCTACACCGAGGGAGACTCCGTCGAGTCCCGCCACCCGACCCCGCAACCATCCGCTTGTGCAGAGCAAGGTGCCACAGATTACTGTTCTGTTCTGGGCGGTGAAGGTCCTGAGTACGGGCATGGGGGAGACGACCTCCGACTTCCTGGTGCGACTGATCGACCCGGTGATTGCCGTCGGACTCGGTTTCATCGGGCTGGTCGCGGCACTCTGCTGGCAGCTGTCGCGAGATCGCTACCTGCCATGGGTCTATTGGCTCACGGTTGTGATGGTGAGCGTTTTCGGCACCATGGCTGCGGACGTCCTACATATCGTGGTCGGCATTCCTTACGCCGTTTCCACCGCTTTCTTCGCCCTCGCGCTGACCGTCGTATTCGTGCTCTGGTTCCGCGTCGAAAAGACACTGTCCATCCACAGCATCACATCGCGGCGACGTGAACTCTTCTATTGGGCGACCGTGCTGACGACCTTCGCTCTCGGAACTGCCGCCGGTGATCTGACCGCCCACACCCTTCACCTCGGCTATTTCGCCTCCGGCGCGCTGTTCACCGTCATCATTGCGATACCAGCGATCGCCTTCGGCGCGCGCAAGCTCAATCCTGTGCTGATCTTCTGGTTCGCCTACGTGGTCACGCGACCTCTCGGAGCATCCTTTGCCGATTGGATGGGCGTTTCACACGCCCGAGGTGGGTTGGGTTGGGGAACCGGGCCGGTGAGCCTCGCCCTGGGGGCGCTTATCGCGGTGTTGGTGGGCGTTCTGGCCTTCCGGGACCGACGTCGTCCCGTTACGTTGCAGAGACCACCACTGGCGTCCGAGGGATACTGAACGGCACCAGAGGTCGCCGTCAGCTAAGCGGTGGCCCGGGAGATGGTGAAGTTGATCGCCGCGCCCGAATGCGCGAACCGGTCGAAAATACGTGCCGGGTCGATTCCACGAATGCCTGGGCCATGGTCCCTGACGGTGACTGTCGCTGTCGACTTCCCCACATCCACGATCACCTGGACGATCGAGTCCTCCGGCGAGAAGCGAAGTGCGTTGTCGAGCAGCGCTACGTCACAGCGATGTGCGCTGGTGGCCGACAGGTACATACTGGCATCGACCGGCGCGATGAGTTCGATGGCGATCGATCGCTCAGCACCGATCAGTTTCATTGACTCGACAGCCAGTTCGACGGCGGGAGTCAATCCCGTCGGCACCCGCGCGTCGACACCGCTCGATCCAACGGCCTCGGCCGATTCGAGCAAGTCGTTCACGATCTGGATCAGGGAATGGGTGTCCCGCCGAAGTTCGATGACGAGGTCCGCTGAAGGGTCATCGGCAGGCAGTTTTCGCTGCAGGATCTGAAGTCGCGCATCCAACACCGTCAAGGGCGTCCGCAGTTCATGGCTCGCATCCGCGACGAAAGAACGCTGGATCCGCAGGGCCTCGCCGAGGGGCCGGACTGCTCGGCGAGTGACCAACCAGCTCAGCAATCCGGCAAGCGCGATGAGAACGACGCCGAGAACCACCGCCGCTTTGAGGAGCGTGATCGCGTTGATGTCGAGATTGTCAGGATCCGGCACCGGCTCGAAGAGCTCCGACGGCGTGATCTCCGAGAGTATGAACACGAACACCGCGAGGATGACGACGAGCACAACGGCGGTCGACATCACCGTGATGCGCACGCCGACCATCCGTGAGGCTCTACGCACCGCCAGGACGTCGCTATCGACGATTCGGCGAGTGGATATGTTGCGACTCATGGCTGCCCCAGTCGATAGCCCCGACCGCGAACAGTCAGCACGATAGCGATATCTGTCTTGCGACGGAGATAGTGGATGTAGGTGTCCACGGTGCCAGGACGGTCCTCTGCGCTGAATACAGCCGTGAGGATCTGGTTGCGCTAGAAGGTCCGCTGGGGATTCTCGGCGAGCAGCGTGAGAAGGTCGTTTTCCCGCTCTGTAAGCAGAATGCGACCGTCATAGGGGGAGTAGACAGTCCGGCTGTCGGGATAGAACTCCCAGTCGCCGACGCTTAACGACCGGCCTTCGCCGGTGAACACGCGACGTAGGGCGCGAAGACGAGCAAGCAGCTCATCGAACTCGAAAGGTTTGACGAGATAGTCGTTGGCGCCAGCGTCGAGCCCGTCGACTTTGTCACGAATAGTTCCGAGTGCCGTTAACAACAGGATCGGCGTGGTGATCAGCTTGCGACGCAAAGTATCGACCACCCCGAGGCCGTCCAGTGTCGGAAGTCGTCGGTCGATCACCATCACCTCGAACTCCGATTCGAGTGCGACAGCGGCGCCCTCGCCCCATCCGCCACGAGAGTGACCTCATAGGTTTCGGCGAGAACCTGAGCCATCAGGGGACCGAGCTGCGGGTCGTCTTCAATCAGCAGCAATCGGGGCAATTCCAGTGGGATGGCGGCCATCGGGATCAGCCATCGACGCCCGAGGCCGACGCTGTGGAGTCGGAGCAGGCAGACTCGTGACTCGGAACGGACCTCAGCGACACGGAGTCCGGCGCACATCCGACTGGCCGTATTCATGCTCTGATGGAGTCATCGATATGGCGTGACGCGGCAACCGATTTCGATGGCAACCGAGGGAGTGGCATGAATCCAATTATCACGCTCGTCGCGGTTCTCGTTCTCGCCGCGATAACTCTCGGGATCGTCCTTGCGCTGAAGCTCGAGCATCCGTGGCTGCAGCCGTGGGCGATCGCGCGCGCTGTTGTGCAACTCGGGATTCTCAGTGTCATCCTGAACGGGGTGATCAGCGACGGCCGGTGGGTCGCTGTCTTCCTCGCCGTCATGGTGATCGCAGCGACCTGGGTGATCTTCCGGCGGCTACAGCTCAAATCCCGGTATCTTCCGTTCATCGTGGGCACGGTAGCAGTCAGCTCTGTGGTGCCGCTCACCGTGGTTTTCGTCGTCGGGGCGATCGATTTCAGCCCTCGCTACCTCCTCGCGGTGGGAGGAATCATCATCGGCAATGCGATGACCGTCTCCACCCTGATGGGTCGGACCCTCGGATCGACTTACCTCGCTCAGCGGGATGAGATGGAGGCTTGGCTGTCGTTGGGCGCCACGCCGCGGCGTTCGGCCCTGCGAGCGGTGAGGTTCGCCGCTTCGACTGCCCTCATCCCGTCCACCGACCAGACCCGTACCACCGGCATCGTGACGTTGCCCGGCGCGTTTGTTGGTGCGGTCTTTGCCGGCGCCTCACCACTCGAGGCCGCCCAATTCCAAGTTATCGTGCTCGCCGCGATCCTCGCCGCCGGCTCACTGACCGTCGCGAGCTTCACCTGGATCTTCGGCGCACCAGCCCTGCTGCCGCTGGACGAGCAGCCGCTTGGTGGGAGTCGGGCAACCGTTCACGCTGCGCGCTGACCGACAACGGCGGGTCCCATGATCATGTCGACCATGAAACCCGCCGTCGTGTCGAGGTCAGACGCGCTTGTTGCCGGTGAGGAAACGCAGCAGGAACACGATGGCCGCGATCACCAGGAGCACGACGCCCACCCACAGCAGGAAGTTGAGCGATGACACGAACCCTCCCGTGAGCAAGAGGATGACGGCGATGACAGCAATGATGATGACGAGAATATTCATGTAATCCCTCCCGAGATTCGTTGAGCCTGAAGGCGACACCCAACCTATTGAGCCACCACAGCGATAGATAGGGCTTGCAGTCGAGGACTTGGGGGAGTACTGCGCGAGAATCGCGACGGCTGAGGTTGCTTCCTCGACGATGCCGTCAGGCGATCCCGGAGTTTCCGAGCAGCGCTCCGATGGTGAAGGTCGCCACCAGGGCGATCGCCCCGCCGATAACCACCCTGATTGCGGCACGGAGCCTCCCGCTTCCGCCCAGGTGCGCACTCAGTACTCCGGTACCTGCCAGGGCGAACATCACCACCATGAAAGTCGCCACCACGCGAACGGATTCCGGCGTCAGAAGGATCACCAGCAGTGGCACGATTCCACCGACCAGAAACGCAACAGCCGAGGCGAACGCCGCGTGCCATGGGCTGACGACATCGTTCTGGTCGATATTCAATTCGGCAGAGAGATGGGCGGTAAGGGCATCCTTTTCGGTGAGTTCCTTCGCCACCTGCATCGCTGTCGACTCCGAAAGCCCCTTCGCCTCGTAGAGCCCCGCGAGTTCGAGAAGTTCCTCCTCCGGCGTCTCCTCCAGCTCGCGTCGCTCTTTTGCGATCAGGGACCGCTCGCTGTCCCGCTGACCGCTGACCGACACGTATTCACCGAGCGCCATCGAAATCGCACCGCCGATGAGCGCCGCAGCGCCCGCGGTGAGAATCGGGGCATTGGCCGTGGTTGCGCCTGCCACGCCGACAACGATTGCCGCCACCGAGACGATGCCGTCGTTCGCACCGAGCACTCCGGCGCGAAGCCAGTTCAGTCGCTGGGCGGTTCCTCCTCGGTGAGGCTCGTCTGCTTGCTGGTACGGCGGGTTGTTCTGTGCGGATGCCATAGCTCATAAAACCACCGCAGCCCTCGGAATACCACGAAGGTGAGGCTGCCCTGCCTGTCAGACCTGAGGCTGGAAGATGCTCCGCACGCCGACACCAGCTTCGCCCTGAATCGCAAGATCCCGCAGGTAGACGAGCTCGATGTGTGGTCGGTATGGTGTACTCGCGTGCGGCCTGGACACCGTGGCGCAGGCATCTCACATCACCTGCTGGCTGCTGCCGTGCAGTGCGCTCGCGATCACGGCGCGCCCGCGATCGAGGGCCATCCCGTCGACAATCATGGCGAAAAGGTCGATCTCACGATGGCATACGTTGGCACTCGAGATCTCTTCGAGAAGGGCGGCTTCGTCCAGGCCGCGGTGACGGATTCGATACTCAACGGGTTTCCTCGGGTACTGATGCGGCGCGATCTGCGCTGAGTTGCATCAGCCGTCTTCCCTCGAAGCGCGTTGTCCGACCGGGGGCACAGAAACGGATACCAGCCGAGATGAGGCGACGCTGCGCCGCTGAGCTATAAGCACTCCGAGCACGACCAGCGCCGTGCCGATGCCCTGACGCAGGCCGAAGTGCTCTCCGGCGAGCAGGGTGCCGAGCAACACGCCGGTAACAGGGTTCAGAAGTCCAATGAGACCGACGGTCCCGGCCGGTAGGTGGCGCAGTCCGGTGAACCACGCGACGAAGGCAATGGCTGTCGCAACAACCGTCACGTAGCCGAATCCGACAAGTTGCGAAGCATCCAGTGCCGGGGGAGCACCCTCCCAAACTACGGCCACCGGAAGGATGAGCATGCTGCCGCCCACGAGCTGCCAGGAGGTGACGGCGAGCGTGGATTCAGTCGGACCCCATCGCTTGGTCAGGATGTATCCCGTTGACGACATCAGCATGGCCGCGAGCGACGCGGCGATGCCCCAGGGATCTACGCTCAGTCCACCCTGGATGAGCAACACGCATACGCCCGCCAATCCGATGCCCGCGCCGATCACGGCACGCACGGTGGGTCGCTCGGCCAGCAGCGGCCAGGCGAGAAGCATCAAAACGACGGCGGATGTCGCCATGATCGTGGATGCGACGCTCGAAGGCAAGAGTTGCGATGCGACGTAGATGAGCACAAAGAAGGCCCCGACATTGAGGGCGCCGAGCACGAGAGATCTCCACCACCACGAGCCCCGCGGCAGGCGCCGGGCGATGAGCAGCAGGATGATGCCAGCCGGCAGCGCACGGAGCTCGGCACCCCAGAGCGGATTGCCTTCCGGAAGGAACTGGCGGGTCACGAAGTAGTTCGAACCCCACGCGACGGGCGCGATAGCGGTGACGGCTATCCATCGCCATTTAGCTTCCATGGAAGTTATTATAGCTTCTCTGGAAGCTACAATCGGGGATGTGACTGACATCGGTGACCGTGTATCCCAGATCCAGGCCGAGTGGATGCGAGAGCGCCCCGATCTCGATGTCTCACCACAGGCGATCATCGGGCGACTTCACCGGCTCGCGGCACACCTCACCGACGAACTCACTGCCGTATACGCGCGACATAGCCTGGGGGAGGGCGAGTTCGATGTGCTCGCGACTCTACGGCGAACCGGCGCTCCGTTCGAGCGGGCGCCGGGCGAACTCGCGGCGCACACGATGGTCACGACCGGGGCGATGACCAAACGTCTAGACCGCCTGACCGTTAGCGGACTGGTCGAGCGGCGCATCGCCACCGATGATGCACGTCGACGAATCGTCGCCTTGACACCGAAAGGACTGGACGTGATCGACGCGGCGTTCACCGAACACATCTCTAACGAGCGACGCCTCGTCGAACAGCTCTCACCCGCGGATCGGGATGCTCTCCAGCCGATCCTCGAAAGGTGGCTGCGCGAGTACGAGACCCCGTAGGTCACAAGTCCGTTTGGGCAGTTTTGGGCAGGTCGAATCAGAGCACATCGGTTGGTGGCTCTGCCCGCCGGGCTGTTTCACACACATGACGAGCTGCCGAGCAACTGCAAGAGCAACATGCTCGCCGACATCTTCAGCAACGAGGGCCAGAGCGCCCGTCCACACATTCCCATCGCGAATGAAGATCGGGTCGGCGTCAAAGAATATCTCTGGATGCTCGGTGGCCAACTGTTGCGCGATCGACCAATGCGTCGTCGTTAGCCATCCCGTGAGTAGCCTGCGGCCGCGAGGATGTGCGCCCCGACACACCGATGCCATCCGCAGTGCACGGGTGCAGTCGCTCGAACCCACCCGACAATGGCTGGATCTTCAAGCGCGGCGACGCGACCACCCCCGAGAACTGCTGAACCCGGCACGAGATGCGTGTTAGTAGTCTCGTTATCGAGCTCGCCAAATGTGGCGTCCGGCAGAATGCAGACCCCGGCGGATGTACGGACGGGGTCGGCGTGTGGCGCGGCCAATGTGACTTCTCCTGATGAAGCATGTTGTCTGTCCGCACTATTTGCGGCGCGGAGGTCAGCGCGCAGGTCGTTCCGAGGCGGCGACATCGGCCTGAAGCCTGCGAATGATGGACCCGAGTATCCCGGACGCGAGAAGCCCCGGTCCCAGTGGACCCGCGGAATCCTCGCCGAGCAGTGGCAAGCAGGCGAGTGCCGACCTGGCTTCGGCACTCATGTGCTGAAGTTGCCAGCGGATCTCATCGTCGACCGCGTCGGGTCGCTCAGGCGTCGTCAAGGCAGCGGCTTTCGCGGCGTAAGCAGCCGCACCAAGGGCGTGGGCTCCCATGTGGGCAACGCCAGAGGCTTGTGCGGCGGCCCGCGCGGCCGCCACCGCAGCAGGGTCGGTCACGCTGCGCGCGGCCCGACCGGCGACGAACCGCCGGCGAATCTCTCCAGCGGCACCCAGCTCGCCACGACCGAAAGATCGGGTTCGAGCAATTGCGTCTCGTGGGCGATCATCTTCCGGATCCTCCGCTTCGAACAAGCCCAAGGCTCGATCGGCGCAGTCCGCAGCCCACATCGCGACAACGCGACGATCCGCTTCGCTCAGAGCCTGTGCAGAAACCACACCCTTACGATCTCACGCGGCGGCCGAACTGAGTGTGACGCTGGCCCGGCTCGGGCAGATCGCGCTCATAGAGTCTTTCAACTGGTGAAGCGTGGCACGCGTTGTCGCACCAAAGAGGTTCGAGGTGCCGAGCAGAATGGGCGCGGGGGTCATGGAGTGGAGTTCTTGCTCACGGCAGACCTAAGTTCTTTGAATACCTTGCGGTGTTACTTGCTCAGCCGCTTCAATCGCCGCAGGGTGGATTTGTTGGTCTTTACGAGCCCGACGCTTTTGTGGCGGGGGAGTTGAGGGCCGCTGCCGGCCAGTTCGAGGGCGGTCACCGCCGACGAGTGCGCTGTCTCACGGTCACCGAAATGGTCGGCTACTCGGATTCTGGCCAGGTGCCATCGGAAAAGGGTGGAGTTGAACTTCGATTCGTGGCGGCTCATCCACGAATCGAGCAGGATGAGAGCGTATTCGACGTCGACTGCCCGGCCTTTGTCGAGGAGAACTTCGGCGAGGGATATTTCAGTCGCACCCGTGGTTCCGCTCAACGAAGGCTGCTCGGTCAAGACCCTCCAGTGGTAGCCGATGGCTTCGTCGCGATTACCTCGCCGCGCCGCGATACCGCCGAGGCTCTCCCAACCCGACACAGTCTGGAAGAAATAAGTGCCTTCGGCTATTCATCGCTCACACTTGTGATCATCCGGGTCCCGGAAGTACAGCATCCGAGGCGCGCCATTACCTCTCAAGTTACTTCAGCGTGGGGAGGCCCCAAGGAAGGCCTGGCATGCATCAGATGCAATAAAGCTTCTCTTACTTGACATAATGTGCATTATCAGCGATACTGAATAGCACGCCGGGAGGAGTCGACGCGGTTCACTGGCCGCGCTGCCGAACGCACTGTTCTGCGGGCCGACCCGTGAGTCCGGACTCGACGTCAGCAATGAGCGCCTGGATATCCTCTGACGTGGTTGCCTTTCGTTCTGAATTCTGCCGGTCAGCAGGAGGGCAACTGGCTACGGATGAGGCTGACGAGCTCTTCAGGTTCGTAGGGCTCCTTCGTGGAGATCAGTTCTGCCAGCGACCACCATCGATGTTCGAGCACATCGACGTGCTCCTCCGGTGTCCAGTTCACGCTTGATGGCTCGAACGTGGTCGTACGGGTTACGTAGTACTCCGCGTGACCGGTGTCGTGATCGCCGCCCTCGTAGTCGACGGCGAAATCGAGGTTCCATACGGCCGGCCCGAGATCCGGGATGTCCAGCCCCGTCTCCTCGAAGAGTTCGCGTCGTGCTCCCTGGTCGTGGTTCTCACCCGGCTCCACTCCCCCGCCTGGCGTGATCAAGCGTGTCTGTTGTGCAGGCACCGAGCCCTTGGTAAGAAAAAGCAGCACACGATCTCGCTCATCGAAGACCAGGATGCGCGAGGTCAAACGGTGACGATTAATCATGAAATGCGCTCAGGCGGTAGCGAAGTCGCTTACGTCGCCGACATAGCGCGTGTGATTGTCCGGGATCGGTTCGACGGCGGCCAGGGCCACCTCTGCGGCGAACTCGTTCACGTTATAGAGCCTGCCTGCGGCATCCTTGCGTGCACCGATGGCGCCGGGGTTCGCGCGCTCGAGCAGGGTAGCCGTGATGGTGCCCTCGATCATGTCGCCGGAGACGACGACGAAACCGATGCCCGCCTCATCCAGCACGGGAATGAGGCCGCGCAGGGCGTCCTCCCCCGCACGCTTGCTCAGAGCCACCGGGAGATATTCCGGCATCGTCGGTGTAGTAGCGATGAAGTGCGCCTGGTGACTGGTGACGAAGACGACCCTGGATCCTGGGGCCAGCAGCGGCAGGGCGGCGTTCAGCAGGGTCACCTGGGCGTCGCGGTTGAGCTGCATCGCGTAGTCCTCAGCCATGCCGGATTCCATGCCGCCCGAGGCATTCAACACCAGGATGTCGAGGCCGCCCCACTCGCTCTCGATCGTGTTGAACAGGGAAGCTACCGAGTCCGCATCAGTCAGGTCCGCTCCGATGCCGATCGCTGACCCGCCCTCGGCGTTCAGCTTGTCGACCAGCTTCTGGGCTCGTGCCGCCTTGTTGCGATAGTTGATCACGACGCTGGCGCCGGCCTCGCACAGAAATGTCGCGGTATCGGCTCCGATGCCGCGAGAGGATCCGGTCACAAGCGCGCGCAATCCGTCGAGAGAACCGGCGGCGAGTGGGTTGGTCACTGTCAAACTCCTGTATTTTCGCGGACCGGCCGATGCCCGCTCCAGCTCATGAGAATACCAACACAGATTGGCAAGGGGTGCTAGTTTCGACAGTGACACGACCTCTAAGGAGTGCCCACCATGGCCGTTGATTTCATCACCACGTACGCCTGGATCCTGTGGTTGGTCGTCATCCTGATCTTCATCATCATCGAAGTGACCACGGTCGATTTCACCTTCCTGATGCTGGCAGTCGGAAGCGTCGGCGGCCTGCTGTCGGGCCTTCTGGGGGCCCCGTTCTGGGCCCAGGTACTGATCGCCGGAGTGATCTCACTTCTGTTGCTCTTCACTGTGAGGCCTGCCCTGCAACGCGCCCTGCAGAAGGGCGGCGACGCCACCCCGACGAACGTCGAGGCCCTGCTCGGTCAGAGTGGTACCGTCACCACCGACTTCGTCGAAGGCCAAGGCCATGTGAAATTGGCCAACGGCGAGACCTGGACAGCGAAACTCTCCCAGCTCACCACAGAACGTCCGGTCGAATCCGGAGAACGTGTCGTAGTAACGGCAATCGATGGCGCGACCGCTGTGGTCGTTCCCGCTGAAAGGAATGCATCGTGACAACTGGCGAACTATTCGGCCAGATCGTGCTCGTGATCGTGCTCATCGTCGTCGCGATTTTCGTGCTGGTGATCCTGTTCCGATCGATACGTATCATTCCCCAGGCTCGCGCCGGCGTGGTCGAACGCCTGGGCAAGTACCACAAGACGCTAATGCCAGGACTCAACATTCTCGTACCCTTCATCGACCGCGTCCGCCCGCTGATCGACATGCGCGAGCAGGTCGTCTCCTTCCCGCCGCAGCCGGTCATCACCGAAGACAACCTGGTGGTCTCCATCGACACCGTCGTCTACTTCCAGGTGACGGATGCCCGCGCCGCAACCTACGAGATCGCCAACTACCTCGGGGCCGTCGAACAACTCACAACCACCACCCTGCGTAACGTGGTCGGTGGCCTGAACCTGGAAGAGGCACTGACCAGCCGCGACAACATCAACGGCCAACTGCGTGTCGTGCTGGACGAAGCAACAGGCAAGTGGGGCATCCGCGTCGGTCGTGTGGAACTCAAGGCGATCGACCCGCCACTCTCCATCCAGGACTCGATGGAAAAGCAAATGCGCGCAGAGCGTGACCGCCGTGCGCAGATCCTGACCGCGGAAGGTACAAAGCAGGCCGCCATCCTCCAGGCCGAAGGTTCACGACAGGCCGCAATCCTCGAGGCCGAGGGGTGGGCAAAAGCCCAGGTGCTGCGTGCGGAGGGTGAAGGAAAGGCGATCACGACCGTCTTCTCCGCGATCCACGAGGGTGACCCCGACAGTAAGCTGCTCGCCTACCAGTACCTACAAATGCTTCCGAAGATTGCCGAGGGTGACTCCAACAAGCTGTGGATCATTCCGTCGGAACTGACCGAAGCGGTCAAGAGCATCAGCAACGGGTTCCTCGGTGGTAACAAAGGTGCGACGCCGCCCACCACGTAGGCCTGATGATGACGGGGGCCGGTCTGCTGCAGACCGGCCCCCTGTCGTTGACAGCACCTACTTCTCCCCCGCTCCCCCGCGCGTTCTCGCCCATCGCGGCCTTGCGACCGAAGCTCCGGAAAACACTCTTCTGGCTTTTCTCAAAGCTCTCGCAGTCGGTGTTACCCATATCGAGACGGATGTGCATGCATCCGCCGACGGCGTCGCAGTGATCAGCCACGACCCCGACTTACGACGGGTGGCAGGGCGTACAGTTCGCGTCGACCAGTTGACGATGGCTGAACTCCGGCGCGTCGACCTGGGCAATGGTCAGACGTTCTCCAGTCTTCGCGAAGCGCTCGATGGTTTCCCTGATGCAAAATTCAACATCGATCTGAAATCACCGGATGTCGTACAACCGGCCGTCGACGCCATCCTCGAGGCGGGCGCAGCCGGTCGCGTTCTCGTCACATCCTTCGATGAGACTCGCCGTGCCGCCGCTGTGGCGCTTCTTCCCGGTGTGGCCACATCGGCATCCGCCACCACCTTCGCCTGGGCGCTGGTCACCGCGAAACTCGGACTGGGGTCACCCCTTCGCCGAGTGCTGCGAGGCATCCAGGCTGTTCAGATACCGCCTTCTCAGTACGGCCTGTCGATCGTCACTCCCCGCGTGGTCCGGATGATCCACGGCGCCGGTGTCGAAGTACATGTCTGGACCATCAACGACTCGATCGAGATGGCCCGACTGCTCGATATGGGGGTCGATGGACTGGTCACCGACCGTGCCGATCTCGCGATGAAGCTGCTTGATAATCGGTCAGATAGCCGAAAGTAGTCTGTGAACCAGCTGGGAACGCCGCGTAGCGGAAAGGTTATGCCCAGCTTGGGGGTTTATAACTGTGAATGCATCGCGAGAGAGGACCACACCATGGCGGATCGCAGTTTGCGCGGAATGAGGCTCGGATCCCAGAGCCTCCAGAGTGAAGAAGGCGTTACCTTCTCCCCGCGAAAGAAGAGTACTTACCAGGCAGCCGACGGAACCACCTTTGAGGTCACGTTTTCCGCTGATGCTGAGATCCCGACGGTGTGGGAATCACCGAAGAGCGGGCTGGAAGGCCGTCTGCTCGACGAAGCCGGTGTACAGGTCGAGCCGGAAGCATCGGACGCGAAAATTCCGCGCACACACTGGGACATGCTGCTTGAGCGTCGCACCCGTGCAGAGCTCGAAGAACTCCTGCAGGAACGTCTCGACTTCCTGCGGGCCCGCAAAGGCCAGCACAAGATCGGCGCCTGACCCGCACTGAGCTAATTTTTAGTTCTGAAGAGGCCCCACAGCGTTACGCGCAGTAGGGCCTCTATCACTATGCCAGCGTGCATTTTCGATCGCCCGGCAGCCCGCTCCACGAATGTGATCGGATGCTCGGCGACCGTCTTTCCGGCGCTCTCGAGATTCCACGCCAACTCCACCTGGAAGCAGTAGCCCTGCGACGATACCGAGGAAAGGTCGAGTGACCGCAGCGCGTCGGACGAGTAGACCCGGTATCCAGCGGTGATGTCATTGATGCGGGATCGGAGCACCGTGCGGGCATACCAGTTGCCGGTGCGGGAGATGGCCTGTCGAAGCCACGGCCAGTTGCGAACCGAGCCACCTGCCACCCAACGCGACCCGATCACCAACTCTGCGCCGGCATCCGCGATCTCCAGCATCGCCGGGAGTTCGGCGGGATCGTGCGAACCGTCGGCGTCGATTTCGACGACGAACCGATACCCTCGCGTGAGCGCGTAGTCGAAACCGGCGAGGTAGGCGCGACCCAGGCCGGACTTTCCTGCACGATGCATGACGGCGATGCCGGGGTCAGCCGCGGCAAGCCGGTCGGCGAGCTCGCCCGTGCCGTCCGGACTCGCGTCGTCGACGACAAGTACGTCTGCGATGGGAACCCACTGCCGGATCCGGCCGATCACGGACTCGAGGCTCTCGATCTCGTCGTAGGTCGGCAGGATGATGAGCGTGTCAGCCACGGCTTCTTCTCCGTCGCGGCCGCAGCAGAAGTCCGAGCACCAGGCCCGAGAGCCCGAGCCCCGCGGTCAACCATTCGATCGCCCGACTGTCCAGCGTCGCAGGAGTCGTCGTAGTGCTGAGCGGAATCCGCTGCACCATGGTCCCCGCGGTGAAGGTTGGCAATTGGTCGATGATGCGTCCGTCCGGCGCGAACATGGCGCTCACACCGACCGTCGAGGCGTTCACGACACTGCGACCCGTTTCGATCGCGCGAAGCCGCGCGATGGCCACCTGCTGGCTGCTCTCATCCGTGTGACCGAAGTCGGCGTTGTTGGTGGGCGCCAGGATGAACTGCGCCCCGCTGTCGACCATCCGGCTGATGAGGGCGTCATCCACGATGTCGAAGCAGATCGCGAGTCCCGCGACCGCGCCGTTGATGTCGAAGACGTTGTCACGCTGGCCGAAGGAGTAGTCGCGCGGCACCATGTCGAACAGGCCGGGTGCGAAGGGATACCAGAACTTGCGATCGGGAAGGTATTCGGCGAACGGAACC
Source organism: Glaciihabitans sp. UYNi722 (assembly GCF_040549465.1). NCBI lineage: Bacteria > Bacillati > Actinomycetota > Actinomycetes > Micrococcales > Microbacteriaceae > Glaciihabitans > Glaciihabitans sp. UYNi722. Next base: position 68,394 of record NZ_JBEPTL010000016.1, read on the forward strand.
GGATGGATCTTGTCGTACTGGTCGACGGCGCCCTTGCCGTTCTCCCAGAGCAGCAGGCTGTTGAAGGTGCGCCCCTTGCTGTCTTCGGTAATCGTTCCAGTAACCAGCGGAGCCTTCATCGCCTTGGTCACGTAGTCGAGCGTCTGTGCGGCGACCCTGTTGCGCAGCGGGTCGATGTCTGAGGCGTTCTCTGGCCAAACCACGACATCCACGCTCGTGCCGATAAGAGGGATGGTGGCCTGCAGGTGGTCGTCGAGGATCTGGCCGGGTTGGAACTGCGCGAAGAGCCCGGAGTCCGAGTTGCCCTGCACAGACGCGACACGGATTGATCCGGAGGAGACGACAGGCCACGCGGGGATCAGCAACGCTAGCAGGAAGGCTGCGCTCGCGACGATCCCGCGCACCGTCCATGCCGTCGACACCTCACGGATGGCCTGCAGCACCACCGCGCTGAGGAAAGCGATCACAAAGCTCAGGCCGGAGACGCCCAGCCAGGCGACGAGCGGAGCGAAAGGGCTATCGGACTGGGAGAAGGCCAGCCGCCCCCAGGAGAAGCCGCCGTATGGCCAGACGCTGGTGATCGCTTCACGGAGCACCCACAGCCCGGCGAGTACCACAGGCATCATGAGCAGGCGGCCGGCAGTGCCGGGCCACACCCGCGGGACGAAGCGCCAGGCAAGGGCGATGAGCGCCGCACCGAGGGCGAAGAAGATCGCTTCAAGACCGGCGAGGGCAAGCCACGGCACCGCACCGAGATAGACGGTCAGCCAGAGAATGTGGTTGCCGAAGAAGGCGAAACCTCCGACGAAGCCGATGAGCAGTGATGCCCATACCCTGCGACCGATGAGCGACCAGAGCATCAGCCCGGTGCCGACGAAGATCAGGGGCCACCAGCTCAGACCGGGAAACGCACCGGCGTTGAGGAATCCCGAGACGGCGGCAGCCAACACGGCAACCCAGAGGGGTAGCAGCGGTCTCCGGGGCCTCAGTCGCACTGGTAAAGCCTAGGTCTCCGAAGATGTGAACGAGGACAGAGCGTCAAGCCACGGAAGAATAGGCCACGATGCCGCGACGGATCGAATCGAGGGCCTTGCGCGCGGTGCGACCGACCTGGCCGTCGGCGACCACGGAGAGCTGGTCCAGCAGGTCGATGGTCTGCTTCGTCATCCGCACGAAGTCTCCCGCGGCGAGCTCGGCGTCGTTCAGCACCGAATCCAGCGGAGCGCCCTGAGCCCAGCGGCTCATCGCCAGCGAGAGGCCGGTGGAGAGCGGATTGCTTCCTGGCAGGCGATGCTCGCGTTCGATGTCGTCGAGCTTGCTCCAGAGGTCTGTGGTCTTGTCGTAGGCGGGGCGGAATGCGCCGCGCGGCAGGTAGCGATCGGAAGGTTGCCCCTCGTCACGACGGGGCTCGTAGACCAGCGCTGCAGCCATTGCTGCGAGCCCGGCCGGATCGAGGTCGTTCCAGACCCCACGCCGCAGGCACTCGGCCACGAGCAGGTCGCGCTCGCCATAGATACGCCGAAGCGTACGGCCATGCACGGATGCGGTGACCTCCCCGGACTCCGAACGAAGCAGGTACCCTAGCTCGAGCAGCACGTCGCTGACGCGATCGAAAATCTTCGCGACGGCACCGGTTCGGCTGCGGATCTGGCGACCCAGGTCATCCGTCTGCCGCTTCAGCTTCCACCACCGCTCGGCCCAGCGAGCGTGTGCCTCGCGGTCGTTGCAGGTGTGGCATGGATGCTGTTTCAACCGCTTGCGAAGCACCGTCAACTGGTTCTGTCGACGGTCGCGTTCACCCCTACTCTGCGCGTCCGCTCGCACCGCACCTTTGCGCTCCAGGTCGGTGAGCTCGCGACGGATGCCCGCATACTCGGCGAAGTTGCCGAGGTGACAGTGCATCGCCTCCTCGTATCCGGTGAGCGACTCCTCCTGGCTGCGCACCTTGCGTGCCAGGTCGACAACGGCGCGGTCTGCCTGGAACTGCGCGAAGGACGACTCGAGGATGTCGCGGGTGCGCTCCCGACCAAACTGCTCGATGAGGTTGACCGCCATGTTGTAGGTCGGCGAGAAGCTCGAATTGAGCGGATAGGTGCGACGTGACGCGAGTGAGGCGACTGCCTGGGGGTCGAGACCGTCCTGCCACTGAATCACCGAGTGGCCTTCCACGTCGATGCCCCGACGGCCCGCACGACCGGTGATCTGGGTGTACTCCCCCGGCGTGATCGGTACGCGCGCTTCGCCGTTGAACTTCTCGAGTTTCTCCAGCACCACGGTCCTAGCCGGCATGTTGATGCCGAGCGCGAGGGTCTCGGTGGCGAAGACGGCCTTGACCAGTTTCTTCTGAAACAGCTCCTCCACAACTTCTTTGAAAGCTGGCAGCATTCCTGCGTGATGCGCGGCGACACCGCGTTGAAGCCCCTCGAGCCACTCCCAATAACCGAGTACGGCGAGATCCTCGTCGAGGATGGTGCGGCAGCGCTCCTCGACGATCGCGCGGATCTCATCGCGCTCGGCCTGGTTGGTGAGGCGCACACCCGCGCGAAGCACCTGTTTGACGGCCTGGTCGCATCCCAGCCGGCTGAAGATGAAGAAGATCGCGGGCAGTAGGTTGCGTTCGCCGAGCATCTTGACTACGCCCGCACGATCCATCTTGAGATCGTCGGGGCGCCCGCCGCGCGAGTGATAGCGGCCGACATCCCGCATCTGTCTGGAATTGAGGGTGCGCCCGCCATAGCGCGCCATCTGCACCAGCTCGGGATTCACCCTATTGGTTGCCGCGAGACCCGACGAATCGAAGAGATCGATGAGTTTGGTGCGCATGATCACGTGCTGGTCGAGCGGAACGGGCCGCTCCTCAGAGACGATCACCGCCGTTTCCCCGCGCACCGCCTGCAGCCAGTCGCCGAACTCCTCGGCGTTCGACACAGTCGCACTCAGCGACACCAGGCGCACACGCTCCGGCAGGTGGATGATCACCTCTTCCCACACCGCCCCGCGGAACCGGTCGGCGAGGTAGTGCACCTCGTCCATGATGACGAAGGCGAGGTCGTGCAGCAGGTCGGAGTCGGCGTAGAGCATGTTGCGAAGCACTTCGGTCGTCATCACGACGATGCGCGCGCCCGAATTGATGTTGGTGTCCCCGGTGAGGAGCCCGACCTCACTGGCGCCGTATTCGGCCACGAACTCCTGGAACTTCTGGTTGCTCAGCGCCTTCATCGGGGCGGTGTAGAACACTTTGGCCCGCGCATCCCGCATGGCGAGATACACGGCGAACTCGGCGACGATCGTCTTGCCTGCACCCGTCGGCGCCGCAACGAGCACGCTGTCGCCCTGTTCGAGCGCAGCGCAGGAAGTCAGCTGGAACGGGTCGAGATCGAAGGCGAGATTGCTGCGGAACTGCTCGAGACGCGGCGAACCCTGTCGGGTCGTGGATGCTGCGAAACGTTCCGAAGGCGACAGCTGGTCGGTCATACCGCGGCAGAGTCGCTGAGCTCAGCCGACAGTGCGTTCGCTCGCTTGGCCGCAATCCTGTCGTGCCAAAGCGCTATACCGGCGGCGATCAGATAAAGCACGATCATCGGCACTGCCAGAAGGAACATCGAACCGATGTCTGCGGACGGTGTGGCGACGGCGCAGAAGACGAAGATAACCAAGATGGCCCATCGCCAACTCTTGATGATGCTCTTGCCCGACAGGATGCCGATGAAGTTGAGAAGAACCAGGAAGACGGGCAGCACAAAGGCAATGCCGACGGCCAGCACCAGCTTGAGGACGAAACCCAGATAGTCCTTTGCTTCGATAATGCTGGCATCCTGGTTGGGTACGAATGACCCCAGCACCTGGACAATGTGCGGGAAGACGTACCAACCGGCAGCGCATCCCAGAAGGAAAAGTGGAATCGCGGTGAACAGGAACCCGAGGGTGTAGCGCTTCTCTTTCTTCGTCAATCCTGGAACGAGGAATGCGAGTATCTGATACAGCCAGATGGGGCTGGAAGCGACCGCTCCAACTGTCAATGCGACCTGCAGCTTCACGTCGAATGCTGCGCCGATACCGGAATAGTTCAACGTGGCGTTGTGGTTGCCGCTCGCCATGATCTTCACGGGTTCGCGGATGGCTTCAAGAACGTATGGCGCCACTATCCAGCCGCCCACTGACAGGACAACGACGGCGATAGCGGAAATGAAGAGTCGCTTGCGGAGTTCGACCAGGTGTTGACCGAGCGACATCCGGCTTTCGGTCTTCGCGCCCCGCTTGCTGCGCGTAGGCACGGAGACTATGGCTTGGTGCTGGACTTCGTGGAGTCCGTCTGCGCGCGAACCTCAGGCGAAGTCTCGTTGAGCTGGGCCGAATCTTCCCCAGTCTTCTTTTCCTGCTCCGGGGTCTTGATCTCGTTCTTGAAGATCTTCATCGACTGTCCGACGCTCTTCGCGAGACCGGGAAGCTTCGCCGCGCCGAAGATCAGCACGATGACGGCGAGAATGATGAGGGCGTGCCAGCCGGTGAGACCACTTAACATAATGCGGTGTCCTAACGATTCGAAGCTGCGTAACACACAGTTTACCGCCTGAGATCCGAAAGTCGCCTGTTACTCGTCCTTGAACCACTGGCGCGTGCTTGCATCCAGTCTAGTTATCACGCGCGCGCGGTCCAGTCGCGCGACATGACGATTTTCTTTTCGTTCCGCAGATCGAGCTCTCACGTACTCACGGCGTGCAACCACCTCAGACTTCTTGAGCAGTATCGAACGCTCAAATTGCTGATCATCGAGTACTTCGCTAGCGGCATCGAGGAGTTCGGCTTTTTCGGTGAGGCTCTCCAATTCACGGAAAACACCCAGTAATTTCTTGAACAACCGCCATGCCATCAGGCCGAGCATCGCGAGCATGGCCAGTGACAACCCGACCCAGATGATCACCCATGACCACCAGGGCATCAGTCGTCCTCGTAGCGGGCGGCCCCCGCAGCGGCCCACTCGGCCACCGCAGCCCTGGCATCCGCGGGTTCCACCACGGTCACGACGCCCGGCATCTGCCCGACAAGCCGCTTCAGCCCGTGGTAGTGCGAAACACGGAGCGAGGTGCGACGGCGTCCGTCGACCTCGGAGCTGGTGGCTCCATCCGGGATGTAGTCAGCCAAGAGGATCGCCGCAGCCGGGGCGACATCGATAGTGACCGACAGGTCGTCGTCCGAGCCTTCGAAAAGGGTGTCAGGCAGATGCACGTCGGCGGCGTGGAAGCTGATCGGCAGGTTTGTGATCACCGGATTGCCGATGCGGTCGAGGCGGAAGGTGCGCACCGCCTCGCGAAGGTGACACCATCCGCGCAGGTACCAGTCGGCATCCATCGACTCGATGCGCAACGGATCGACCCGCCGGCGCTCGTGCTGGCCACGCGAATTGAGGTAGTCGAACTCGATCTGCACGCCGGTGGCGACGGATTCGCGGATGAGCGCGAGGGTCGCATCGGTCTCCGAACCTTCCACCGCCACCTGGCTCGGCAGCGCGGAAGCGCCACGGGACAGCTTGGTCATGAGGGTCGCGATCGCGCTGCGGTCGGCATTCTCGGGAAGCGCCGAGAGGTACTGGAGTCCGGCGATGAGGGCTGCGGCCTCGCGTCCGGAGAAACGCGGGGCATCGTCGATCGCCACCAGGTTGGTCAGGACGATCTGGTCGTTGTCTTCGAAGTCGTCCCAGGCCAGATCGAAGAGGTCGCCGTGCTGGTACTGGCCCGTCTCCCCCGGTATGCCGGAGACAGCGATGAGTTCGACAGCCTCGCGCACCTGCTGCCGCTTCACCCCGAAATGATCGGCGGCTTCCTGAACGCTGATGCGCTCGTGCTCCATGAGGAACGGCACGAGGGACAGCAGGAAGGCGAGCTTGTCCTGGGCATGTAGCGGCGGTTGGCGCTCAGCCATTCGAAACCTCCTGGTTGATCAGATCAGGACGGTCGGTGTGATCGGCCACGGTCCTGAGCAGGCGGCTGCGCACTGCGGCACGCAGCACCGGCGGAGAGAGCACGAGCACCTCCGGTCCGTACCCGGCGAGTTCGTCGGCGAAGATATTCGCATCCGAGTAGTGCAGTCGCAGGGCCCCAGAGGGCAGGGTGACCGTTCCCCTGCGCTTATGCAGTCGGGTCGCGGCATCCGAATCCGCCATGACCTCGACATCGGCGGTGTGCGCGTTCCACACCTCCTCGAGCTCGCGAAGAGCGCGACCGGTCTGGTCGCCGCTCGGTGCGTGGAAGGTCGCACCGGTCAGCGTAATCTGGCTGACGATACGGCGTAGCAGGAAGGTCTTCGTGACCGCGGTGTCGGGCTCTTCGGCGTGCAGGTGCCAACGACCCTGGTGCTGCACGAGTGCGAGCGGCGCGACGGTGCGAATCCGGCCCTCCGCCTCCCCGGGTTTCAGGTAGGCGAATCGGACGACCGCGTTTTTTTCCAGCGCTAAGCGCAGAGGTTCGAATGCCGCGTCTCTCACCCTGAGCCTCGGGGCGTAGCCGAGCACCGGCTCGTCGGAGACCAGGCCTAGGCCCTTGAGCTTCATCACCGCGCGCCGGGACTCGGCGGAGAGTGAACCCTCCCGCCACACCATGGCAGCGAGGTTGAGCAGCGTGGTCTCTTCGGCGGAGAAGGTGATGTCGCTCGGAAGCTCGTAGGTGCCGCGAGGAATGCGATAGCGCAGGTTCTGGTTGTTGCCTGCCTGGCCGGGGCTTTCGATCGTCTCGAGTGGCACCCCGAGGTCGCGGATGTCGTCTTTGTCCCGCTCGAACTGTCGCTCGAGGTTGGCGTTGTCACCACCGGCATTGAACCTCTGGCGATAGCCCTGCACCGTGGACAGGACCTCGTTCTTGGTCAGCCCGGTTTCGGTCGCGAGCAGCGCGAGCACAAGGCTGAAGAGGCGCTCTTCGACGGGGATCTTGGCACTGCTGGCTGCTGACACGAGAAAAATCCTAGTTTGGTGGGAACTCGGAGACACTCGGCCTGTGTCTGTGGGAAGGAACTATTGCGCGATACCCAGAATATCGACGACGTAGACGGATGTGTTGTCGGTTGGCGCTTTTCCACTACCATCGGCGACGGCGGCGTCCTTCGGCGGGGCTACGACGAGAACCTGGGAGCCTACCCGCTGGCCGACGAGGGCTTTGGAGAGCCCGGTAGAGACGCTTGCAGCGCCGACCTGGATGACCGAGGCCTGATGCTCCGACCAGGTCGAATCGAACGGCTTCTTGTCTGTGAGGCTCCATGGCACCCCGGTGTACTGCACGATGAGATAGTTGCCGGTCTTGACCTTCGTGCCTGAACCCTGCTTGAGTACGTCGATCTTCAGCGATTTGGGAGCCGTGGAACTGGGGATCGAGATACCGGGCGTTCCATCAGCGGTGGTGACGACCAATGGCATGTCGTTCTGCGGAATCTGGTTGGCACCGTCCGCCTTCGCGAGGAAAGAGTTGCGGACATCCACGACGTAGACGAATGAGTCGTTTTTGCCGATGCCGTTGGCGTCGTCGGCCTGACCGCTGTGACTGTCTTTGGGCGAACCGACGATGACCACCCGCGAACCGACGGTCGCGCAACGGAGCGCCTCGGTGACGGAGGGGATGCTGGACTTGCCGACGGTGACGAGGCTGAAGCCGTCTGCCGCGTAGCTGGAGGATTGCAGTACCTTGCCGTTGGTGCCGTTGAGGATGGTGACATCAAGGGCTACCGGCTGGCCGTCCTGGATCGGCGCTCCCTTGCCCGCGATCACCTGGGTCTTCTCGTTGCTCTTGGTGTAGAGCGGCGTCGGGAACTTCACCTTCGGCGCGGTACCGAACTTGCCGGTCGCCGTGACCGCGGAGGATGCATTACCCGAAGAGACGAGCGGGTCACAACCGTTCGAGCCGGGGCCGCTGGCGCAGGCGGTAAGGCTTGCCAGTAGGGCGAGGGCAGCGATCAGCGCTGTGGTCTTGCGCACGAATCCTCATTTCGATCGAGCTCGTGGGATCTCACAATTCTAGAGTGACTCCGTGGGGGAAATCTCCGCCGCGGCGACGGCGTGGTCCGCGGTGGCTTGCGCAGCCCGCGCGGTCTTGCGCAGTCGCTTGTCGGTCACGGTGCGCTCACCGAGGCTGCCGGGAGTCCAGGCCTCGACATCCTCATCGCTGTAATCCGATTTGGAGAGTCGGCGTTTGAGCTGCGGCAGGGTGGTTTCAGGTGCAAGGCGACGCGCCGTGAGCAGGAATCCGGTGTGAGCGACCATGCGGTGGTCTGGCCGCACGGCGAGGCCCTCCACGTGCCATCCGCGGATCATGGTCTCCGAGGAGTCCGGATCGGTGAACAGGCCTGTTCCGCGGATCGCCTCGGCCACCCTGGAGAGCTGCGTGACGGTGGCGATGTAGCAGAGCAGCACTCCCCCGGGTGTCAGGGCGTCGGCCACGACATCCAGGCACTCCCACGGGGCGAGCATATCGAGCACCACACGGTCGACCGACCCTGGCTCGACTGCCGTCGGGAGGGATTCGACGAGATCGCCGACGGCGACCGTCCAGTTCTCCGGTTCAGCGCCCAGAAAGCTCACGACATTGCCTCGCGCTACGTGGGCGAACTCCTCCCGACGCTCGAATGACGTGAGTGAGCCGGTTGGGCCGATACCGCGGAGCAGCCAGAGACTCAACGCCCCCGATCCGACGCCTGCCTCGACGACCTTAGCTCCGGGGAAGATGTCGCCGAGGCTCAGTATCTGGGCAGCGTCCTTCGGATAGATGATCGCGGCGCCACGCGGCATCGACATCACGAAGTCGTTGAGCAGGGGACGAAGGGCAAGGTACTCGTCACCGTTCGTGGCCGTGACCACTGAGGCATCCGGAAGCCCGATCAGGCCGTCGTGGTCGACCATGCCGCGATGGGTGTGGAACACCTTGCCGGGCTCGAGCGTGATGGTGTTGAGTCTGCCCTTGGGCCCGGTCAGTTGCACACGGTCTCCGGCCCGGAATGGACCGCTCTGGCGGCGCACGGCGCTCATGCGACGCTCGTCTGCGCTGAACTGAAGAGTTGGGCGATGTCGGCGACGGTGCGGCCTTCGAGGGTCGGCCAGATCGTGTATCCCCGGCCATCCTCGAGAGGAGTATGCAGCGGGACACCGATCGAGACGGCGCCGGATGCCACGGCCGAGGCGAGCCCAGTCGTCGAGTCTTCGATCGCCAGACACTGACTCGCGTCGACCCCGAGCAGTTCTGCGGCGCGCAGGTACGGAGCGGGGTGCGGCTTGGAGTGCGCGACCTCATCGCCGGCCACCACGAAGTCGAAGGCGGCGAACGGCAGGGCTTCGGCGATGCGGTCGGCCATGCGCCTGATCGACATCGTGACGAGGGCCGTGCGAACGCCGGCGGTTTTCAACGCAACGAGGAGGTCCCACGCACCTGGGCGCCACGGAATGGAGATCTCGATCTGTTCGAGCACACGGGTGGTGAGGTGCTCGACGATCTCGTCGTCGGTGAGACCCACCCCCCTGTTGCGCAGCACGCTGGCCGAGTGCCAGAGGCCGGAGCCGACGAGGGTGATGGCATCCTCACCGGTCCAGGTTCCACCGTAGGACTCGACGAGTTCCGTCTCCGCGCTCATCCAGTACGGCTCGGTATCGACGAGGGTTCCGTCCATGTCCCAGAGGACGGCGGCAGGCAGGAGATCGGTCACAGAATCCGAGTTTAGACGGGCGAGGGTTCTATCCTTGACGAAGGGAGTCGGCCACAGGGGCTCGACGCCAGAAGGTGACGCGTGGCAGAGGCAAGAATCCTGAAGGGGCGACTGTTGGTCGTGGCCTTCGAGGGATGGAACGATGCGGGCGACGCCGCGAGCGGTGCGGTCAGCATGCTCAAAGACCTGCTCGACCTCTATCCGATCGCCGAAATCGACGCCGAACGGTACTTCGACTACCAGTTCAACCGTCCGACATCCACGCAGGATGAGGACGGCAATCGACTACTCGTCTGGCCGAGCGTCATGACCTACGGACCGACCTCTGTGCTCACCCAGCGCGCGCCAGGGCTGGCAACCGATGCCGACATCGATGTGAGCGCCGACAACGCCTCGAACGTCTACCTGCTGCTCGGCACCGAGCCCTCGCGCAATTGGAAGAGCTTCACCGCGGAGATCATGCAGACCATCACCGAGAATTCGATCGAGGGCGTGGTGTTCCTCGGTGCGATGCTCGCGGATGTTCCGCACACTCGCCCGATCTCGGTTTTCGTCACCAGTGAGAACGCAGAACTGCGGCACGAGCTCGGTGTCGAGAAGAGCGCATACGAGGGGCCGGTCGGCATTCTTTCGGTGCTCGGCGAGGCGGTGGAGAAGGCCGGGATTCCTACGGTATCGATCTGGGCATCCGTGCCCCATTACGTGCACAACGCGCCATCGCCCAAGGCCACCCTGGCGATCATCGACAAGCTCGAGGAGATCATCGACGTGGTGATCCCGCGCGGAGATCTCGTCGACGAATCGGCGGCCTGGGAAAGCGGCATCGACGTTCTCGCGGGCGAGGACGAGGAAATGGCCTCCTACATCTCCCAGCTGGAGCAGGCGCGCGACACGGTCGACTCACCGGAGGCGAGCGGCGAAGCCATCGCCCAGGAGTTCGAGCGGTACCTCCGGCGCCGCGACGGCAAAGCGGACGGTCACGGCAAGGGCGGGCCATCCGGTCCCCAGGGGCCCGACGACCGCTGGCCCAAGGACTGAGCCCGGCCCTCCTACCGCGCCGGCCCTCTGCCCACGCCGACCCTCTGATCGATCAGAGCAGCTGGACGCCGAGCAGGGCATCGATCGCGTCCACGAGTACAACGCTGGCTGAGCCGCCGGCCGCGATGTGTGAGTCGATCGCCGTGAGCGCGGCCGGGCTGTCAAGATCGTCGGAGAGCACCAACCGGAGCTCCGCGAGGAACGCGTCCGTTTCGTCAGCCATCGTCGCAGCCCAGGTTGTCCAGCGCTCCAGTCGCTTCCTCGCAATGTCGAGATGCGCGTCCGTCCACTCCCAGTCGGAACGGTAATGCTCCGAGAGCAGTGCCAGGCGGATCACGCGCGGATCGATGTCGGCGGCGGCGAGGCGCGAGACGAGCACAAGGTTGCCCAGCGACTTGCTCATCTTCTCGCCATGGTAGGCCACCATTCCCGCGTGGGAATAGATGCCGGCGAGTGCCTGTCCGTTCAGCGCTGTCGCGTGGCCCGCACTGAACTCGTGGTGCGGAAAGATCAGGTCGGAGCCGCCACCGTTGACAGTGATCGGCGACCGAAGGTACTTCATGGCGATAACGGAGCACTCGACGTGCCAGCCGGGGCGACCACGACCGAGCACAGAATCCCATGCCGGGTCGTCCGAACGCTCAGAGCGCCAAAGCAAAGGGTCGAGAGGGTCACGCTTGCCCGAGCGCTGCGGGTCTCCCCCGCGCTCCGCGCTGAGCTCCAGCATCGTGGCGCGATCGAGGTTGCTCTCCGCGCCGAGATGCCAGGCTGGAGCAGTGAAGCTACTGTCGAAGTAAAGGTCAGGTGCGGCATCCGGGCTGTCCACCGCGTAGGCGAGGCCTGCGTCTTCCAGGATTTTCACAGCATCCGCGACCTCCCCGATCACCTCGGTAACGGCGACGTAGTGGTCGGGCGGGATGATGCGCAGCTGCTCCATGTCGCCACGGAAAAGTTCGGTCTGCGCTGCGGCGAGGTCGCGCCAGTCCACCCCGTCACGGGCAGCGCGCTCAAGGAGCGGGTCGTCGACATCCGTGCTGTTCTGCACGTAATCGACGCTGAGGCCCGCATCCAGCCAGAGACGGATGAGCGTGTCGTAGGCCAGGTAGGTGGCGGCGTGGCCGAGATGAGTGGCGTCGTAGGGGGTGATGCCGCAGACGTAGATGCTCGCGACATCCTCAGTGCTGGTTTCGACCAGACGGCGAGTGGCCGAGTCGAAGATGCGCGGGATCGGACCGAAGCCAGGCAGCCTCGGGACTGTCGGTCGGGTCCACGTTTTCACCATTGAAGCTTAGGTGCGGAGGGCTTAGGCGCGTGGCGAGGAGCGGGAATCCACATCAGCGCGGTGTTTTGTTATCCGCGCTGCGGTTACAGCATCGGCGCGGATAACAAAACACCGCGCTGATGAAGGATTCACGGCCGGACGAACCTCGGCGCGTGCTAGTTCGGCCGCAGCACCCCGGTGAGCAGCAGGATGACGAGCGCCACCCCCAGAGCGAGACGGTAGATCACGAAGGGCAGGAACGATCGCTTCGAGATGTAGTTCATGAAGACGACGATCACCAGAAGCCCGACGCCGAAGGCGACCACCGTGGCCACCGCAGTCTCCGCGGGACCGAATACCTCCGGCACACCGCCTGATGGATGCTTGATCGTCTTGTAGAGCTCGAAGAAGCCACTGCCGATCACCGCAGGGATCGCCAGCAAGAACGAGTAGCGTGCGGCGGCAGCGCGCTCGTATCCCATGAAAAGGCCCGCCGTGATGGTGGCGCCAGAGCGCGAAACTCCAGGAATCAGAGCGAGCGACTGGGCGAAGCCGTAGATGGTGGCGTGCGGCACGGTGAGGTCTCTGAGTCTGCGCTTCTTAGCACCGACGTAGTCCGCGATACCGAGCAGGATGCCGAAGATGATCATGGTCGCTGCAATCACCCACAGGGAGCGCAGCGTGGTCTCGATCTGCTTCTGGAACAGCAACCCGAGCACCACGATCGGGATCGATCCGAAGATGATGTACCAGCCTATCTTGGCGTCGGAGTCGTTGCGCGGCACCCGCTTGAAAAGGGAAAGAAACCAGCGGGAGATGATCCGCCCGAGATCCGGGGCGAAGTAGACGATGACCGCTGCCTCGGTGCCCAGTTGGATGATCGCGGTGAACGCTGCCCCAGGGTCCGCACCGGTGCCGAGCAGCTCCCCCACGATGCGCACGTGGGCGCTGGAGGAGATCGGCAGGAACTCGGTGAGCCCCTGCACGAGCCCCAGAATGATCGCGTTGATAAAGCTCACATCGGTCTCCTGTCAATAGTTCAGCAGCAGGTCCGTGAGGACGCGCCTGCCAAACACTAATGCGTCGAGCGGCACCCGCTCGTCAACGCCATGGAACATCGCAGGAAAATCCAGCTCGAGCGGCAGTTTGAGCGGCGCGAAGCCGTACCCCTTGATGCCCAACCTGCTGAGCGCCTTGTTGTCCGTGCCGCCGGAGAGAAGGTACGGCAGCACAGGAGCGCCCGGATCGTGTTGATTGAGCGTGCCCGTGATCGCCTCGACGAGAGGACCAGCGAACTCCGTCTCCAGGCCGATGTCGCGATGCAGGATGACGATCTCGATGTCGGGGCCTACCAGGTCAGCGAGCTCGGCGAGCACCGCATCCTCTTCGCCCGGGAGAGTGCGAATGTCGATCAGCGCCTCAGCCGTGTCGGGGATCACGTTGTGCTTGTAGCCGGCTGTCAGCACCGTCGGGTTGCTGGTAGTGCGCAGGGAGGCCTGGATGAAGCGGCTGGCCGTTCCTGTGGCGAGGGCCAGCTCATCCGGCCCCACCTGCTGCGGGTCGACGTCGAGAATGCGTGCGAGCTCCGTGAGCAGCTCGGAGGTCGTGTCGGTCAGCCGAATCGGCCATTCACGTCGCCCGACCGCAGCGACGGCTTCGGCGAGCCTGGTGACCGCGTTGTTCCGCATGACATGCGAACCGTGAGCCGCTGTGCCGCGCGCGACCAGCTTGAGCCAGATGAGGGATTTTTCGCCGGTCTGCAGCAGATAAGCGCGCGTTCCGTTGAGGGTGATGGAGTAGCCGCCGACCTCGCTGATGGCCTCCGTCGCCCCTGCGAACAGCTCCGGATGGGTGTCGACCAGATAGTGCGAGCCGAGCACTCCCCCGGCCTCCTCGTCGGCGAAGAAAGCGATCACCAGGTCTCGGGCTGGCTGCTTTCCCGCACCGAGGATGTCTTCGAGCGCGGTGAGCATCATCGCATCCATGTTCTTCATGTCGACCGCGCCGCGGCCCCAGAGCATGCCGTCTGTGATCACGCCTTCGAACGGATCGACCGACCAGTTGTCAGGCTGGGCTGGCACGACATCGGTGTGGCCGTGCACGACGAGGGCTGGTTTGCTGCCGTCGGCGCCGGCCACCCGAGCGACGACGCTGACCCGCCCTGGCTCGGATTCGAACATCTCAGGGTCGAGGCCGAGACGCGTCAGGTGGGCGGCTACGTACTCCGCGGCATCCGTCTCGCCGTTGGACCTACCTTCGCCGAAGTTCGTCGTATCGAAGCGGATGAGGTCGCGGGCGATGCGCGCGGTCGCGTCAAGCGAGTCGTCGGGTGTCGGTTCAGCCATGACACAACGGTATCGGTCGCGCGTGTTCGAGACGGCCCTCGAGCGCATGCTATTCTCATACGTCGGTGGTTCTGCGAAGGACTACCGAATGCGCGCGGATGGCGGAAATGGCAGACGCGCTAGCTTGAGGTGCTAGTGCCCGCATAGGGCGTGGGGGTTCAAGTCCCCCTTCGCGCACGACTGGGCTCTTTGCGAAAGTGAAGCAATTCACTTGCGAAACTAGCCCGAAAACGAAAGGCCACCGGTTATCCGGTGGCCTTTCGTCGTCAAAGGGGGCGATTTCAACGAGTGGCGCAGAGTTTTGGCCGCGGTGCCACGGTGAAACGCGGTGGGAACGCCAAAAGCCGCGCTTTTGGGCGCGGCGGTTTGTTCTTGCTTGCTGAGCAGAAAGTACTTGGCGGCGAGGGCGCTTCTAAGCGCGCAGGGGCGCCTCGGGAGGCTCTTTGACTTCTCCATTGTCCGAAATCCTCGCGACAGTCCACAGGTGGCCGCGCCATATTGCGCGGCCACCTGTGTTTGCGGACTACCTCTCGGAAGCACCGCCTTCGTTCTTGACGTCGACACCTTCTGGATCGGCGTGTCCTCCGTCATTACCGTCGCTCACCCCGGGGGTTTCGGCCGTCTCGGTTGCTCCACCCTGCGCCTCCGTGGCATCGGGAACCTCGGTGTCGGCCGCCGGCGGCGTGACCGAAGGAGTGGCTGGGGTCGAGACGGACGAGCCCGTAGATGGCGTTGAGGTGCTCGCATTCGCGGCACCTGCACCGATACCGGCAAGAGCCAGCGCCAGCACAGCGGTAACGACGATTGTTTTCTTCTGCATTGTTGTCTCCTTGTTTGGATAGGACTGGTTGACAAGGTAGAGAATTGCATCGGTAAGTAAGCGGTGGGTAAGTTCGACTGGGAAACCGTCGGGCGCTCATAGCGGAATCTCTTTCCAGTGCTTAACTGAGGCCAATCGAGACTGCCGCCTGCACTCTGGCGCAAACAAAGGTGACTGGCCATGAGGATTCTGCTTGTCGAGGACGAAGACGCAATCGCGAATGCGATTGTGCGCGGCCTGGATGCCGAAGGTTATGTGTCCGAACATGCTTCCGACGGGATCACCGGGCTGTGGATGGCGCAGGAGTCCGAATTCGATGTTGTCGTACTCGACATCATGCTGCCCGGGCTCAACGGATACGAAGTGTGTCGACGTCTCAGAGAGAGCAATGACTCGGTTCCCATTCTCATGCTCACTGCCAAAGACGGGGAGTTCGACGAGGCGGACGCGCTGGATTTGGGAGCCGACGACTACCTGACCAAGCCGTTCTCGTTCGTAGTGCTGCTCGCTCGCATCCGGGCACTACTTCGCAGGACCTCCGCCGGTCGCGATCCCATACTTGGCACCGGAACGTTGCGTCTGGATGTCTCGCGTGCTCGGTGCTGGCGTGGCAATGTCGAAATCGCGCTCACCGCACGGGAGTTCGCCTTGACAGAATTCCTTCTGCGCCGAAAAGGACACGTGGTCAGCCGATTGACCATCGCAGAGCACGTGTGGGAATCCGATTTAGATATCGACTCCAACGTCGTTGAGGTGTACATCGGCTACTTGCGGCGCAAACTGGACCGTCCCTTTGGGACACACGACATCACAACCGTGCGAGGTCTCGGATATCGCCTCCTGGATTCCCCACTCGAGGAGACGACTGCAGGAAATGGCTGACCTCGGCACCATCAAGCCCCGCCGACTCGGTGGCAATATTCGTGACCGGGTCACTGTGGCTACCGCATTGGTGGTGGGAATCGCTTTGGTGATCGCCGGCGCGACTCTGCTCCTGATACTTCAGCAGCTGCTCGTGTCAGGAGTCGACAACGCCTTGAGTTCGCGCGCGCGCGATCTCACTGTTCAGTCGGAATCGGGAACCCTGAAAGGCACGATCTCCGGTACAGCAGGCGACATTTCGCTCGTCCAAATCGTGTCGTCGAACGGCACTGTTATCGCATCAACGTCGAATGTCGCCGGGGAGGCACCGATTCTCCCAAGCCATCCCGCGCTTCGTGCAACGGCGACGGCGACGGTGTCGGATTCGCCGCTGGATACGGGCACCGAATTCCGCGTGTTGGCCGAGCCGATCACGCTACCTGATGGCCCGGGCTGGATTTACGTTGCGTCTTCTCTCGGCCAGGTCTCGACGGCGGTCAACCAGGTGAGAAATCTATTCCTCGCCGGACTGCCGGTCGTTCTCGTCGTGATTGCCGCTATTGCGTGGCTCTCGGTGCGCCAGTCCCTCAAGCCCGTAGAGAGCATTCGTCGGCGGGCCGCAGAGATCACGGCCGCCGACCTGTCCCAGCGCGTTCCCGTTCCGCGAGGCAGCGATGAGATTGCCCACCTTGCGCAGACCATGAATGATCTGCTCGGTCGAATTGAGCAGGCGGCCACCCGGCAGCAGCAGTTTGTTGGCGACGCGTCCCACGAACTACGCAGCCCCCTCACAGCACTCCAAATCCAAATAGATGTCGCACTTGCCAGCGCAAAGAGCAGCGAAGTCGCCGCCGAACTGGCACCCATGAGCGGTCAGGTGAAGAGGATGACAATGCTCATTGAGGACCTTTTGTTTCTGGCGAAGAGCACCGAGGCGCGACCGATGGTTCTCCCCGCTCTCGTTGATCTTGACGAAATAGTGTTTGAGGAAGTCGCGAGGCTGCGTGCCCTGGGCGGCCCGGAGATTGTCACTTCCGTTTTGAGTGCACAACGGGTGGAAGGCTCCTACCGAGACATCTCCCGGATGATGCGGAACATCGGCGACAACGCCCACGATCACGCCAAAGCGAAAATCTGCATCTCCTTGCAAACAGATGGGACTGTGGCTGAAATTATCGTGACTGATGATGGCCTAGGGGTAGCGCAGTCCGACCAAGAGCAGATATTTTCCCGATTCAGCAGACTTGACGGGTCTCGTGTTCGAGATTCTCGAGGAGGCGGGAGTGGACTCGGACTCTCTATCGCCCGACAGATTGCCGAATCGGCCGCAGGATCAATATTTGTTCGTGATCGGAGTGACGGTCACGAAGGCGCAGAATTCGTCATACGCCTCCCCGTAGCGCGCGAGGGACTGTGAAGTTCTGGCGCAGCGCGGTGGAGCTTGTTCGTTTCGGAAAAGACCTGATCGCGCAGGCAGAACGGGAACTCAGGATACCTCAGTCGGGGTCATGTCGCAGGATGGCCAGCCCAGTGCCGAGGAAGGCTGCAACTCCACTCCCTGCTATTTGGCACAACACGGGGATCCCGGCTTTGATGCTGATCTCTTCCAAGTGAGAGGCTCCTTTTGATCCCGGGACCGTTGGCTATCGAGGTTCGTGATCGAGCCGTTGGGATGATCCTGGATCGACAGGGTTCGCTCTTTGCAAAGCGCTCTACCTGGAATTGGATGTCGCGATCGGTGTCACGTACATGGCTGATACAGGTGCACTCGTCGGGGCTAGCATCGAGGTGTGAAAACCTGCGGCCAGCTGACCGAGAATGAGGAGAGCACGGCCGGTCCAGTCGATGCTCATTGACTCGGTCATACCTTCGGCGCCATGGTCGCTGGTCGTGCCGGTCAAAGGGACTCCTGCGGCGAAGTCCCGCATGCACGGGTCCCCAGATCTTGCCCGTGCCCTCGCGCTTGACACGGTGGAAAGTGCGCTGAAAGTCGCCCGCGTTCTAGTTGTGACATCCGCGATGGCAGCTGCTGAATTCCGGTCGCTAGGGGCTGAAGTCATCCTGGATCCCGGCGGTGGCCTGAACGCGGCAATCGCGTACGGCATCGAGCGCGCGGGAAACGGACCGGTTGCGGTGCTCCTGGGGGACCTTCCCGCGTTGCTCGCCGAGGAGCTCGAGTCTGTGCTTGGCGTCGCTCAAGGGATGACCCGCTCCGTCGTCGCGGACGAAAGCGGCTCCGGTACTGTTATTACTACGGCGCTCGAACCGGCGCTTCACCAGCCGCGCTTTGGTATTGGTTCTTTCCGGGCGCATCGTACGGCCGGTTATGCGGAGCTCGTCGTTCCTCAGGAATATGGGTTGCGGCGCGATGTCGACACCCGGAGCGACCTGGTCTCTCTCGGTTTCGACCGACTGGGAGGTCACACTCGCGAGGCGGTGCGGACGCTGGGCTGGCTGGAAGACCGAACGGAAACGATCACCCCATGACTGCTGTCACCATTCTTGCTGGCGGTGTCGGAGGTGCCCGGTTCGCCGCTGGCGTCCGAGAGCTGGCCCGAACCGAGGACCTCGACATCACCATCGTCGTCAACACCGGAGACGACCTGTGGCTTGCGGGACTTCGGGTGTGTCCGGATCTCGATTCGGTCATGTACGCCCTCGGAGGCGTTAGTGACACCTCGCGCGGGTGGGGCCGGTCGGAGGAAACCGAACGGGTCAGTGCGGAGCTGAGCGCCTACGGGGTCGGCTGGCCCTGGTTCACACTTGGAGACCTCGACCTCGGTACCCACATCGCCCGCACTGCAATGCTCAAGGACGGGCTCTCGATAACGGAGGTTACTCAGAGGCTTTCCGCGCGTTGGGACCTCGGGGTGCGGCTCTTGCCCGCGACCGACGATGAGGTGGAAACACACGTCGAGATCATCAGGAACAACAGAACCGAGCTCATCCACTTCGAAGAGTGGTGGGTCAGATATCGGGCCGAAATGCCGGCCAACCGGTTCGTCCACCGAGCGATAGAGCACGCAGCGGCGAGTCCGGCCGCAATGGGCGCCGTTGAGTCGGCTGACATCGTTCTTGTTGCTCCCTCGAATCCGGTGGTCTCGATCTCGACGATCCTGTCCCTCCCCGGGATGCGTGACGCCCTCAATCGAACCTCCGCTCCCGTCATCGGAGTGTCTCCCATCATCGCCGGATCACCGGTGCGCGGCATGGCGGATGTGTGCCTGTCTGTTGTCGGCATCGAAAGCTCAGCAGCAGCAGTCGGGCTCAGCTACGGATCCCGGGATACCGGCGGAATCTTGGACGGCTGGCTGGTCGATAGAGCAGATATCGATGCCCTCCCGGACCTGGCCGCCGCTGGGATCGCGTCGCGAGCGATCCCGCTCTGGATGACCGACCCGGGCGCAACTGCCGTGATGGTGCAGGCCGCCCTCGAGCTGGCGGCCAGCGTTAACGTGAGATGACGTGACGTGTGATCAAGCCCGAGGGTCGACGAGGGCAAGGCGAGCTGATGGCCTAGCCCCGGATATGCGGCACTGGCTGCAAGATCCTTGCCTGGACCGGGACGCTCTTGACGTCTAGTGTGTTGCACCGTTAATTCGTTGCTAGTTGTTTGTAGAATGGAGTATGTCGCAACGAGGACCGGTGTTAGCCGGGTTGGCGCTGTCTGAGGATGAGCGTGATCAACTGGAGCGGTGGGTCAGGCGATGGAAATCGGCGCAGGACCTCGCGCTGCGTTCTCGGATCGTGCTGGAATGCGCGACCGGGGTGTCGAACTCGGAAGTGTCCCGGCGTGTGCAGGTGTCGCTGCCGATGGTTCGGAAGTGGCGGTCCCGGTTCCTGGAGCGACGCCTGGACGGGCTCGTCGATGAGCTCCGGCCGGGCAGGCCTGCACTGATCAGCGTGGATCTGGTGGAGCAGGTCGTCGTCGACACGCTGGAATCGACTCCGGCGAACGCGTCGCACTGGTCGCGGGCGAAGATGGCTGAGAAGTCTGGCCTGTCGAGGTCGACGATCGGCCGGATCTGGAAAGCGTTCGGGCTCAAGCCGCACCTGGAGGAAGGGTTCAAGCTCTCCAACGATCCGCTGTTCACGGAGAAGGTGTATGACATCGTCGGCTTGTATCTGAACCCGCCGGAGTCCGCGGTCGTGCTCAGCGTGGACGAGAAGAGTCGGGTGCAGGTCTTGGCCCGGTCGCAACCCGCGTTCCCGATGTTGCCCGGGACCCCCGAACGCCGTACGCATGACTATCTTCGCCATGGCACCACGAGCTTGTTCGCAGCGCTTAACATCCAGGACGGGACGGTGATCTCGTCAGTGCATCGCCGGTATCGCTCGATCGAGTTCAAGAAGTTCCTGCAGAAGATCGACCAAACCGTTCCCGAGCACCTCGACGTGCACGTGGTCTGCGACAACTACTCCACGCACAAGCATCCGTCGGTGACGAACTGGCTTCACAGGCATCATCCCCGGTTCCACATGCACTTCACGCCGACGTACTCGTCCTGGATCAATGAGGTCGAACGTCTCTTCGCCGAAGTCACCCGCGACCTCCTACAACGCTCCGACCACCGCAGCGTGCAAGCACTGGAGAAAGACCTCCGCAACTGGGTGAAGGCGTGGAACGAGAACCCGCAACCATTCATCTGGACCAAAACCGCCGAAGACATCCTCGACTCCATCGCCAGATACCTGAAACGAATTAACGACGCAGGATACTAGGGCGTGTCTCCTAACCTTTGTGGTGGTTGGTTGAGATGCTTTTACGATGTCTCGTACTTCGTTACTAACTGATGAGCAGTGGGACCGTGT
>NZ_JBEPTL010000017.1:0-85811 GCF_040549465.1 Glaciihabitans sp. UYNi722
TGCTCTCGCCGCCGGAATCTGGCACAACTGGCTCATCGGAGCCCACCACAAACGATCTCTCATCGCCTACGACCATTAGGACTCACTCATCTAGTCGTTCGCCCGCGGCATCCTTCGACACGGCACAGACGATGCGCTTGCCGCGACGCTCCGAATCCGCGATGGCTTCGAGGTGATCGGCCAGCGCGGTGCCGATTCCGCGGCGCCGGAATTCCGGCAGAACCTGCACGCCGAGCCACACCACTTCGGCGTCCCCCGCCGTTTGAGTCTCATAGGTCGCGCGCCCCACCACTCGTCCGTCGACGCGCACCGCGAAGAGGCGCTTCGGTTCGAACTCCTGGTCGAGCCAGCCCGGCAGCAGCTCATCGGCCGAGAACGAGAGCTCATCGCTGCCATAACCGTCGGCTTCGACGACGTTGCGCACGTCGACCGTAGCGATGAAATCCGCTGCTTCCGGTGACTGGAGGGTCGCAGGAATGGTGATCTCGTCGATCATGAACTCTGTCACGGGGGCGCCTCTCTGCTTGCCCTTTCGGGCAGCCGACCAGAATACAACGGCGGCCTCACTCCGAAACGGATCGAAACCCAAGCGTTGCATTCAGCGCTCAGGCGATGAGCCAGCCGTTGTCTGCCGCGATACGCACGGCCTCACCGCCATTGCGTGCGCGGGTCTTGCCGATGGCGGACGAGAGGTGATTGCGTACGGTGCCCTCGGAGAGATGCAGGACACGCGCGACATCGGCGATGCTCCCCTCGGAGCGGAGTGAGAGCAGCACGTCGGTCTCGCGCCTGCTCAGCGGCGAGTTTCCGGTGACCAGGGACTCGGTGGCCAGCGACGGGTCGATCACCCTGAGACCTGCGGCCACGCGACGCACAGCATCCGCGAGCTGATCAGATGGCGTGTCCTTCACCACGAAACCGGATGCCCCGGACTCGAGTGCGCGGCGCAGATAGCCAGGCCTGCCGAAGGTCGTCACGATGAGCGAGCGGCACCCGGTGGTGGAGTCCCGCAGTTGGCGGGCGACGGACAGGCCGTCGAGGCCCGGCATCTCCACATCGAGCATGGCAACTGCCGCGTTTGTCGAGATGACCAGGTCGAGCACCTCGTCGCCGCGTCCGGCCTGCCCCACCACCTGGAAATCGGGTTCGAGCGAGAGCAGCGAGGCCAGTGCGCCGCGCACCAGGGCCTGGTCGTCGGCGATCACGATCCTGATCTGTTCGGTCACGCCGCTCTCCGTGCCGTCAACTCGAAGCCGCCGTGAATGCTGCGACCGATGAGCAATTCGGCCCCGACCTCGCCGGTGCGTTCGCGCAGGCCGCGCAGGCCGTTGCCGTGATCGACGCGGACTACGATTGCCGCGTCATCCGGTCCGTGTCCGTTGTCGGCGATGGTGAGCTGCTCCCTGTCGATGGTGACCCAGCAGGCGACGGCGCCGGAATGGCGGATGACGTTGGTCACGCCCTCGCGAAGCACCCAGGCGAACACACCCTGCAGTCGCGGATCGACAGGATCGACCATGACCGGCAGGTTAGCCTCGATACCGGCGGCCGACAGCGCGGTGCTCGCGGCGACCAACTCGGAGTCGAGCGAGATCTCGCGGTAGTTCGAGACTGCGAGTCGGAGGTCGGAGAGGGCGCTTCTCGCCAACTTCTCGATGTCGGCGATCTCGGCCTCCGCCCTGTCGGGATCGATCTTCACCAGCCGCCTGGCCAGGTCGGATTTCACCGTCACCACGGTGAGCGAGTGGCCGAGCACGTCGTGCAGGTCGCGACCGAAGCGTGCGCGCTCTTCGACGACGGCGAGCCTGGCGATCTCCTCGTGCGCGACTTTGAGGCTCTGGTTCGACGTGGAGATGAAACCGAGGGCGATGAAGGCGACAGCGCCGACGCCGGTGGCGATCGGTGCGAAGAGCAGGCCGAATCCGAAGCCGTGCGACGCGGCGATCAGCAGCTGTACCGCCACCACGAGCACCGAGATCACGAGTGCATAGCGGATGCGCAGACCGGTGAAGGCGGCCGTCGAGACGACGAGAAGCCAGACCCAGATGGTATCGGCACCGATCAGCGGGAAGAGCAGGCAGGTCAGGGCCCAGTAGCCGACGATGATCAGGACCTTGCTGCGCGCCGGCTCGATCCAGATGATCGGACCGAGCAGCATGAACATCGCGTACAGCACGGCCATGAAGGCGAGGCCGACGACCTTCGAGACGGTCGGGAGCGGCCCGGTAACCACAGTGATCACCAGGATGCTCTGCCAGAGCAAGCCTGATCCTCCACCGATGTACCACTGGTGAGCGCCGCGGGTGGTGAGACGCTCGCGCAGGCTCGGGCGGCCATCCGTCGCCGTGTCGATCGCCTCATCCTGCACGCTAGTCACTGTAATCGAGGCCCGTCTCTCAAGCTCTGGCGGCGTCGCGGCGGTAGCGCCAGGTGATGAGCGCGGCGAGGGCGACCGTCCAGGCCACCAGCACGATGATCGGGATCATCACACCTCCGCTGCCGCTGGCGCCCATCTGGCCGAGACGGTTGAGCCAGAAGGACGGAACGATCTGGGCGACGTTGCTCACCCATCCCGGCAGGATCGCGAGCGGCAGCCACAGTCCGCCGAGGATCGCCATGCCAAGGAAGACGATCATGAACAGGGGCTGTGCGAACTCAGGCTTCGCGAACTGGCCGATTGCCACCGCAATCAGGGTGAACGGGATCACGCCGATCCAGATCCCGAGACCGGCCAGTACCCAGTGCAGCGGGTCGAGCCGCGCGCCGAGCACGATGATCGCCACGAGGATCAGTAGCACGATCGTCGCGAGCGCGATCATCGAGGCGGCCACGATCTTCGACACGAGGTATCCGGTGCTGGAGAGCGGAGTCACCCGCAGCTGCCGGTTCCAGCCGGTCGAGCGCTCGGTGGTGATCGCGAAGGCCTGGGAGAGGGCGGCCATCATGCCGCCGTAGGCCGCCATCTGCACCGTCGTCACGATGATCCACGGCAGCCCGGTGGTGGGTTCCGTTTGCCCTGACGAGCCGTAGAGCGAGCCGAAGAGCAGCAGCATCACCAGGGGTACAACGAAGGTGAAGATCAGCGACGGCAGGTTGCGCAACTGCCGCAGGGATTCGAGGGCCACGTATTTGATCGGCACGGTGGTGATCCGCACGGTTCTGGCGCTGCTTCTGGTGCTGGCGGTCGTGGTGCTCATTGTCACTGCCCTTCTGTGCTGGAGCCCACCGGCTCGCGGGTTTCGGAGGTCAGCGCGAGGAACGCATCGTCCATGTTGTGGGAGGTGATCTCGATATCGCGTGCAGAAGGGACGGCGGAGAGCAGTTCCCGTAGTGCGGCGTCGGAATCGTCGCAGACCAGCGCGAAACTCGCGCCGCGTCGCTCGAGTGAGCGCACACCCTGAAGGTTCTGCACTGCGTCGGCCGAGGCATCCGCGATGTCGTCGTCGACGGCGAAACGGATGATGCGACCGGAGACGACCGCTTTGACCTCGGTCGGCGTTCCGTCGGCCACGATCCGGCCGGCGTTGAGGATCACGATCCGGTCGGCGAAGGCGTCGGCCTCGTCGAGGTAGTGGGTGGCGAAGACCACGGTGCGCCCCTGGTCGGTGAACTCGCGCATGGAGAGCCAGAAGTCCCGGCGGGATTCGACGTCCATCGCCGCTGTTGGCTCGTCGAGGATCAGCAGGTCGGGGTTGGAGACCACGGCGACGGCAAACCGCGCTCGCTGCAGCTGTCCGCCGGAGAGCTTACTTACCCGCTGTGTAGCCAGCTCGGAGATTCCGGCCTTGGCCATCGCCTCCGCGACCGAGAGTGGGTTGTGGTGGGCACTCGCGACGAGCGCGATGCTCTGGGCGACGGTCATTCCGGGCAGCAGGGCGCCCCCCTGGAGCATCGCCCCGACCCTGCCATCGACGATCGCTGCACGCGGTTCGCTGCCGAAGAGCGTCGCGCTGCCACCGGTGGGGTGGGACAGGCCGAGAGCGAGATCAATGGTGGTCGACTTGCCGGCGCCATTGGGGCCGAGCAGCGCCACCACCTCGCCGCGTTTGATGGTCAGGTCGATACCATCGACGGCTTTCAGGCTGCCGAAGCTCTTGGAGATGCCTGTCAGTTCGATGGCGTGTGTTGTCATACATCCAGCCTCAAGGGTTGATCGAAAGCCCGCCACGACGCCGATCACGGTTCGGTCGTGACAATTGTCAGCGTGAGGAACTGAACACCCTCATCTCGCCTTGCGCTGTCGTGTGGGGGGGGGGGGGGGGGGGCGGGGCGCGCCCCCGCCCCCCCCCCCCCCCCCCCCCCCCACGACAGCGGTCGCGGGGATGGGCGACCTGGCGGAGTGTGCGACAGAAGCACAGCCGAGCCTGCCGGGCGAGGGTGTCGCACTCCGGTACCGTAGACGCAGGCATCCGGACCACAGAAAGGGCGGCAGCTTGTATCTCAAGAGCCTGACCCTCAAAGGGTTCAAGTCCTTCGCACAGCCGACCACCTTCGCCTTCGAGCAGGGTGTGACCTGCGTGGTCGGGCCGAACGGTTCTGGAAAGTCGAACGTCGTCGACGCCCTCGCCTGGGTGATGGGTGAGCAGGGCGCCAAGACGCTCCGCGGCGGCAAAATGGAAGACGTCATCTTCGCGGGCACGGCCACCAAGGGGCCGCTCGGTCGAGCCGAGGTCGTGCTCACCATCGACAATGCGGATGGCGCGCTGCCGATCGACTACGCAGAGGTCACGATCAGCCGCACCCTGTTCCGTAACGGCGGCAGCGAGTACGCGATCAACGGGGACACCTGCCGCCTGCTGGACGTTCAGGAGCTGCTCAGCGACTCCGGTCTCGGGCGCGAGATGCACGTGATCGTCGGCCAGGGGCAGCTCGATGCCGTGCTGCACGCCAGCCCCGAAGACCGCCGCGGCTTCATCGAGGAGGCCGCCGGCATCCTCAAGCACCGTCGTCGCAAAGAGAAGACGATCCGCAAGCTCGATGCCATGCAGGCCAACCTCACCCGGCTGAGCGACCTGGCGGGGGAGATCCGTCGCCAGCTCAAGCCGCTCGGGCACCAGGCCGAGATCGCCAAGGAGGCGCAGTCGATCGCGGCTATCGTGCGCGATGCGCGCGCCAGGCTCCTCGCCGACGAGGTCGTCGAGCTGCGCGCCACCATCACCGCGTCGAGTCGCAGTGAGAGCGAACGCAAGACGGAGCGCATCGTGCTGCAGGAGCAACTCGACCAGAACAAATTGCGCGGGCAGCACATCGAACAGGCGCAGGAGGGTGACGCCGTCGACCTCGCGCGTCGCACGGCCTTCGGCCTCGAGTCGGTGCAGGAGCGACTGCGCAGCCTGTACACGCTCGCCAACCAGCGCCTCGCGCTCCTCGGCCAGCAGAACGACACCCCGGAGGCCGGGCAGGGCGTGACCAGGCAGATGGTCGCCGACGCGAAAGATGAGGCCGAGCGTCTCGTCGAGACTGTGGCCGAAACCGAGGCGGCATGGCAGGAAGCCCAGCAGGCGACCGCGGCCGCGCGAGCCAACCTCGACGGCCTCGACGAGCAGATCGCCTACCAGTCGTCGCTCATCTCCCGCCACGATCTCGAGATTTCGAAGCTCACCGGCCAGGTCGATACCGCAGCATCCCGACTCGCCGCCGTACGTGGCGAGGTGCTGCGACAGCAGAACGCACTCGACGCGGCGCAGGTGCGTCGCGAACAGGCCCAGGCCGAATTCGCCCAGCTGGAGACGGATGCCGCGATCACCGACTCCGGCGAAACCGACCTCGATGCGGCCTACGAGACCGCCCAGGCCGAAGTGGTCGACGCGGAAGCCGAGATCGAGCGACTGCGCGAGCAGCTGCACGGCCACGAGCGGGAGCGTGACGCACTCGCCGCACGGACCAGCGCTCTCTCCTCAGCGCTTGACCAGAAGGACGGATCGAGCGCACTCGTCGGGGCGAGGCTCGACGGCATCCGGGGTCTCGTTGCGGAACACGTGGAGGTGCAGCCCGGCTTCGAAGCAGCCATTGCCGCAGCACTCGGATCGCTGGCCGACGCCGTACTCGCCGAAACGCGCAACGCGGCGTTCGACGCCATCGAACACTCGGCAGATAAAGACTTCGGGCGGGTGGAGATCGTCGTGGCCAAGAGTCGGAGCGCGACCGTGCGTTCGATGAACAAGGAGTATCTGGTGACCGCGTCGAGCGTGGTCACAGCTCCCGATGGAATCCTTGCGCTGCTCGAATCCGTGGTGATTGCCGAAGACCTCGAGGCGGCGAGACGCGCGTCGAAGCACTTGCCCGACGGATTCACCACCGTCATCACGAAGTCCGGCGACGTGCTCTCCGAGTACGTGCTGCGTGGTGGATCTGGCGCCAAGCGCTCACGTCTCGAGCTCGTCGCCGACAGGGATGCTGCGCAGGATCGTCTGCAGGAGGTCACCTCGCTCATCGACCGTGCACGCTTCGCCCTCGCCGAACAGCGCGGGCGACTCGAGGTCGCCAAAGAGCAGTCCACTCGCGCACTCACGGCCCTTCGCCAGTTCGATGCGCAACTGGCAGCCCAGACCGAGAAGCTCAATCGAGTACGGGTGCAGGTCGAAGCAGCCCAGGCCGAGGCCGAACGTCTCGATCGTGGTCTCGGTCTCGCGACGGATGCCGTGGCGGATGCCGCTGCCGCAGCCGAGAGGGCGAAGCAAGAACTCGAGACGGCATCATCCAGGCCACGGCCCATGCTCGACGTGGCGGCGCGCGATGGCGTGCTCGCCGAACTGGAGGTGGCGCGGGAGCGCGAGGTCGAGGCTCGGCTGCAGGTGGAGACGGCCAGGGAGCGGGTGCGCGCAGAACAGTTGCATGCGGCGCAGCTGGCGAAGCAGTTCGAGGCCGACCGGGCTGCGGCCGAGGAGGCTGCGCGACGCGCAGTCATCCGTCGTCGACAGGTTGCATCCGCCCAGACGGTGATTGACACCCTGCCCGCCGTTCTGGACTCCGCCGATCGGTCAGTGTCGCGGGCGCGGGTGGAACTCGCCGCTCGCGAATCGGAGCGCTCAGCCCAGAACGACGAGCTTGCGGAACTCCGCCGCGGCGAGAGCGGCCTGCGTGAGCGCCTCACTGCCATCAGCGAGAGCGTGCACGGCCTGGAGATGCAGGTCTACGAGAAGAAGTTGCACCTGTCGACGCTGCTCGAGCGCGCGGGTGAGGAGCTCGGCCTGGTGGAAGACGTGCTGGTCGCGGAGTATGGGCCGGAGCAACTGGTGCCGCTCGACCTCGCACCGAAAACGCAGGAGATCCCTGCCGAACCTTCCGAAAACAGCCCGGATGACGCGGATCTCGGCCGATCTCCTGCGTTTTCGGAAGTCGCCGAGGGTATTCCCTTCGTGCGCGCCGAGCAGGAGGTGCGCCTCGCCAGGGCGGATCGCAAGCTCGGCCAGCTCGGGAGGGTGAACCCGCTCGCACTCGAGGAGTTCGCCGCGCTCGAGCAGCGTCACAGGTTTCTCACGGAACAGCTCACCGACCTCACCGGTACTCGCAAAGACCTGCTCACGATCATCGAAGAGATCGACGAGAAAATGCAGGACATCTTCTCCAGCGCCTTCGAAGACACCCGTGCGGCCTTCAACACGGTCTTCCCGATCCTGTTCCCTGGCGGTACGGGCAGCATCCATCTCACCGATCCGGAGAACCTGCTCACGACGGGCATCGAGGTCAGCGTCAAGCCAGCCGGCAAGAAGATCGAGCGGCTCTCCCTGCTGAGCGGTGGTGAGCGATCCCTCGCGGCCGTCGCGCTGCTCATCGCGATCTTCAAGGCGCGCCCTAGCCCGTTCTACATCATGGACGAGGTCGAGGCCGCCCTCGACGACGCCAACCTCGGTCGGCTGCTCACCATCTTCGAAGACCTCCGCAAGAGCTCGCAGCTCATCGTGATCACCCACCAGAAACGCACCATGGAGATCGCGGATGCCCTCTACGGCGTCTCGATGCGGCAGGACGGCGTGAGTGCCGTCGTCGGTCAGCGCGTCAAGAAGGACCAGGCGAGCTAACTAGCGTTTCCAGTCCTGCCTGGAAGCTGCCCCGAAGCGAGCCGAGGGCGCCGAAGAACTCGGCGTCGCAGCGTTCGACGGCGCCGATCGCGCGGTTGACCAGCGCGATGCCCGCGTCGGTGACGGTCACGGTGATGGCCCGTCCGTCATCCGGATGCGGGAGCCGAGTCACCAGGCCCCCCGCCTCCAGCGCACGCAACACCTGCGAGGTCATCATGGGATCGGTAGCGACGCGATCGGCGAGGGCGCGCTGAGTCACCGCACCCTCCTCGGCATACCATGTGAGCGAGGCGAGCAACACGAACTGCACGTGGGTGAGCTCGAAGGGCTTCAGCACGGCGCGCTGCGCAGCCTGCCAGCGATTCGTCACCTGCCACAGCAGCAGTCCGGTGCTCTCAGCGGCCTGGTCGAAGCCGCTGGCCAGCCGTGTCATGGGGTGCTCGTCATCTCGGAGCGGATCATGTCGAAGTCTGCCTCGCTCAGGCTGATCAGGCCGCGGCGCAGGGTGTAGCCCCAGTTCTGTCCCCTGGTGAATTCGAGTTGTCCCACCAGGGGCTTGATAGGGGTTTCCCGGGCGTCTGGGTTCCAGGTGACGTGACGCCGCCAAGGCTGGAAGCCCTCCTCGTGCGCCTGCCAGAGTTCGTCATCCGCGATACGCCCGATCGCGGTAAATGCCTGCAGCGGCGCGCCATCCGGGTAGTCGGTTCGCGGCGAGTAGTGGACGATCCCGTCTCCGGCCTGCATGCGCGCGAGGGGCGGTCGCTTGCCGTGGTTGGCCTGGGCGATGCCGAGCCCCACGGCGCGCAGAACGTGACTGCGCGATACGACTCCCAGCCAGGCGCTCATCGGGTTCCTGCCGAAAGTGAAGTAATTATCGAAGTCATGGAGAAACTATGCGCGCATACTAAATCGATGTCAAGAGGTAATTCTGTGTTGTTATGCCGCATGGTGGAAAGGGCATCCACCGTCGGGCATGCTTCGCCGGGTACATTTGTCACATGGCTTCTCCCTGGTCCCTGTCGGGTGCGCTCAAGGGGATGTTCTCCCGTAAGACTATCGACGACGAAACCTGGGGCGATCTCGAAGACGCCCTCATCACCGCCGACTTCGGATCCGACCTCACCGACGCGGTCGTCGACGAGCTTCGCACCAACGTTCGTAAGTACAACACCACGGATCCCACCGACCTGAGGCGGATGCTGCGCGAGACCCTCGAGGAACGCCTCGCCAGGCTCAACCCCACCCTCACTCTCACCGCCCGTCCAGCCGTGATCCTCGTCGTCGGGGTCAACGGCGTCGGCAAGACCACCACTATCGGCAAGTTCGCCAAGTTCCTCACCGGCTACGGCCGCACCGTAATTGTCGGCGCTGCAGACACCTTCCGTGCCGCAGCGGTCGAGCAGCTCGCGACCTGGGCTGAGCGGGGCGGCGCGTCGATCCAGCGTCCTCAGCAGCACGGGCAGGATCCGGCATCCGTCGCCTTCCAGACCGTCGAGCGGGCGCGCAACGAGAGCATCGACATCGCCATCATCGACACCGCGGGTCGGCTGCAGACCAAGAGCGGTCTGATGGACGAGCTCGCCAAGGTGCGTCGGGTGATTGAGAAGCAGACCGACATCGCCGAGGTGCTCCTGGTGCTCGACGCCACGACGGGGCAGAACGGGCTCGCGCAGGCTGAGGCATTCATCGAGCATGCCGGTGTCACCGGACTCGTGCTGACGAAACTCGACGGATCGGCGAAGGGCGGCTTTGTGCTCGCTGTGCAGGAGAAGACCGGGATTCCGATCAAGCTCATCGGGCAGGGTGAGGGCATCAACGACCTCACCGGTTTCACGCCGCACGTCTTCGTGCAGAGTCTGATCGGCTGAGCACGGTAGGGGAGCCCTTGATGACCAGTACCGCACCACCTCTTCGCCCCGTGCACAAGGGCATCGCGATCACCGCTCTCCTGCTCGCGGTCGTCGGTGCGGCAACCGGCTACTGGGGTTTCGTGAGCGGCATCGACTATGCGCTCACAGGGTCCGGCGGGCCGGGGCCGAGCATCATCGTATTCTTCGTGGGGGCGGGACTCAGCGTTGCCGCGGTCGTGCTGGCGATAATCGGCCTCGTGCTGTCGAGCCGCAAGGCGCTGCCGACGGTGGCCCTCGTGATCGGACTGCTTCCCATCGCCGCGCTGATCGTCGGCGCTCTCTTCAACCGCCGGTGAAGGCTGCGTACTGGCGGCTGAGCGCGACGTAGTGTTCGGCGTTCGCCGTCATCTGTTCGCGTTCCTTGTCGCTCAGTTCCCTGCGCACTTTCGCCGGAACGCCTGCAACGAGCGATCCGGGCGGCACGACGGTGCCCTCGAGCACCACGGCTCCCGCGGCGACCAGTGACCCCGCACCGATGACAGCACCGTTCAGCACTGTCGCGCCCATGCCGATCAGGCAGTCGTCTTCAACTGTGCAGCCGTGCAACACGGCGGAATGACCGACACTCACTCGAGCGCCGACGGTGGTGGGGAGTCCGCTGTCGCAGTGCACGGAGACGTTGTCCTGGATGTTGCTGCTCTCGCCGATCGCGATCGCATCCGAGTCCGCTCGCAGTACAGAACCGAAGAAGACGCTCGATTTCTCCCCAAGCGTCACCTGGCCGATGACTGTCGCGTTCTGGGCGACCCACGCGGTGTCGTCGATCACGGGTGTGTGTCCTTCGAAAGCGAGTATCAGTGGCATTCGCCCAATTTACGCCCGTGCGTCGATCATCGGCACGCCGTACTCACCGAAGACGAGGTCAGCGGTGATGACCGTCAGGTCGTCGGTGAGCGACTGTGCGATCAACAGCCGGTCGAATGGGTCCCGGTGGTGGAGTGGAAGCGTCTCGAGGGTGTGCAGGTAGTCGTCGGAGATGCCGGTCCGCTGAAAACCCGCCTCCTGGATTACGCGGTAAAGGCTCGGCATGGCAGGAAGCTTTCCGATCGAGACTTTGATGGCGATCTCGAGCAGGCTCACCTCCGAGACCACAATCACCGCAGCATTTTCGATGGCTTTACGCGCCGATGGGCCGAGGTGCGGCGAGCCCATCATCAACCAATAGAGCGCATTCGTATCGAGGAGCGCTCTCATAGGTCGCGTTCAAGGCTTGCCTGCAGGGATTCAGAGAGCGCGCGATCCGCGGCGTCGAAGTCGATGTCTGAGGGGACCTCGCTGGCCAGCATCCCGAACAGCGCGCTTCTGGCGATCGCCGGTGCTGGACTGATGCGAAAGCGGGTGACACCACTGCCACGGCGAGTGATGAAGACGTCTTCGCCTCGTTCAGCGGCATCCAGGAGCTTGGAAAGCTGGCTTTTAGAGTCATGCACGTTCGCAATTATCATCTAGCTAGATTAGCTAGATTTTTTCGCGCCCGCCATCCGTGAGAAGGGTCGCATAAGAAGAAATGTGTAGGAGAAGTCGCTCAGGCGAAGAGCGCGCCGATCTGCTCGGCGAACTCGTCGTCGAGGTCGAGAGCCAATGCCGCCGTGACCGCATCCCACTGCGAGGTGCGCCGCGGAGAGACGATCGACGCTGTAACCGACGGATGCCAGCGCAGCCAGGCCAGCGCGAGTCCGGAGACGCTGGTGTCGTGTTCCTTCGCCAGGGCGGCGAGCCGACCGACCCGCACCCGGTTCTCCTCGGTGAAGGAGCCCGCATACATCGCCGGGGCGATCGCGAGTCGGCTGCCCTCCTCCGGTTCGTCCTCACCGAGGTAGCGATCCGAGAGCAGGCCGCCGGCCAACGGCGAATAGCCGGTGTATCCGACACCTTCCCCCGATGCGAGGGGCAGCAGGTCCCGCTCGTCGTGACGGGCGACGAGACTGAACTCGTTCTGCACCCAGCCTGGCCGCGGGAGTCCCGCGCGATCGGCCGCGTTCAGCAGGGTCTCGAGCTGGCGAACGTCGACATTCGAGCATCCGAAAGCCTTGATCTGGCCGGCGTCGAGGGCTACGGCGAAAGCGGTGAGTGTCTCTTCGAGGGGCGTGGAATCATCCGGTGCGTGCGAGAGGTAGAGGTCGACGTGACCGAGCCGGGAGCGGCTGAGAGCGAGCTGGCGGGCGATGTGGTCTCCACGGAGCGAGATGCCGTCCTGGCCGGGTTCGACGACGTTGCCGACCTTCGTGGCGACGAGCACGTCCCCCCGTTCGCGTTCCTCGCGCCATCGTCCGACGACGCGCTCGCTCTCGCCACCGGCGTAGCTGTTGGCGGTGTCGATGACCCGGATGCCGATCTCGTAGCCTTCATCGAGTCGCTCGAGGGCCTCATCGGTCGCCATGCCGAGCCCGCGAGTCGCGATCGAGGAACCGACGCCGCCGATCGATCCGGCGCCGAAAAAGAACTCGCTGACCATGAGCCCGGTTGCGCCCAACTCGAGCTGTTTCATTCCTGCAGCCTAAGCCGAGAGTGCCGCCGAAAATGGCCGAAGCTTCGCCCGCAGCGCACTTGCCGAAAAAGCACGGCATCCGTCGTTTAAGATGGATGCACTATGGCCACCTTTGGAAACCTCACCGACCGTCTCGTTGAGACCTTCAAAAACCTACGCGGCAAGGGCAAGCTCACTGCTGCGGATATCGACGGCACCGTCCGCGAGATCCGTCGAGCCCTGCTCGACGCCGACGTCGCCCTTGAGGTCGTGAAGGAGTTCACCGGTCGCGTGCGCGAGCGTGCCCTCGGCGACGAGGTCAATAAGGCCCTTAACCCCGCCCAGCAGGTGGTGCAGATCGTCAACGACGAGCTGGTCACGATCCTCGGTGGCGAGGCTCGTCGCATCGAGTTCGCGAAGAACCCGCCGACGGTGATCATGCTCGCCGGCCTCCAGGGTGCCGGTAAGACGACCCTTGCCGGAAAGCTCGCCAAATGGCTGGCCGGTCAGAATCACACACCGCTGCTCGTCGCTGCCGACCTCCAGCGACCCAACGCGGTCACGCAGTTGAAGGTCGTCGGCGAACAGGCCGGCGTTCCCGTCTTCGCGCCAGAACCCGGCAATGTCGGGGCTGAGGATGCCGCTCCGAAGACCTTCTTCGGTGGGGGCGGGGGTAACCCGGTCAAGGTAGCCAAAGACGCGATCAAGTTCGCGAAAGACAAGCTCTACGACGTTGTGATCGTCGACACGGCCGGCCGTCTCGGCGTCGATGCCGAGCTCATGAAGCAGGCGGCGGACATTCGTAAGGCGATCGATCCCGACGAGGTCTTCTTCGTGATCGACGCCATGATCGGCCAGGACGCCGTCGCTACGGCGAAGGCCTTCCAGGACGGTGTCGATTTCACCGCAGTGGTACTCACCAAGCTCGATGGGGATGCTCGCGGTGGTGCGGCGCTGTCCGTGGCATCCGTCACCGGGCGCCCGATCATCTTCGCCTCCACCGGTGAGGGTCTCGACGATTTCGAGCCGTTCTATCCCGACCGCATGGCCAGCCGAATTCTCGACCTCGGTGACATCCTCACCCTCATCGAGCAGGCACAGAAGACCTTTGACGAAGATGAGCAGCGCAAGGTCGCAGAGAAATTCGCCACCGACAGCTTCACGCTCGAAGACTTCCTCAGCCAGATGCAGCAGCTCAAGAACATGGGTTCCATCAAGAACATGCTCGGGATGCTGCCAGGAGCCAAGGGCATGCGCCAGCAGCTCGACAACTTCGACGAGTCGGAGATCACCAGAACCGAGGCCATCATCCAGTCGATGACCCTCACCGAACGTCGCCAGCCGCGAGTTCTCAACGGATCGCGCCGCGTACGCATCGCACGGGGTTCCGGCACGACGGTGACCGAGGTCAATGCCCTGGTCAACCGCTTCGAGCAGGCGGCCAAGATGATGAAGACCGTGGCCAAGGGCGGAATGCCCCAGATGCCCGGTATGGGTCCGATCCCTGGCGCCAGCTACGGCGGAGCGCGAAAGCAGCAGCCGAAGAAGAGCTCGAAGTCGGGCAACCCGGCGAAGCGTGCGGCGGAGAACGCCGCGCTCGCCGCGGGCAATAAGCCCGCGACAGCTGCTGCGGGCTCCGGATTCGGTTTCGGTGGCGGCGCTTCGAAAGAGGGGCCGACCGAAGAAGAACTCGCCAGCCTGCAGAAGTTGCTCGGCCGCTAGGCGCCAGCATCCAGATCTCCTGTCGACTGAACTAGACCGGACCGGACTTGCATCGCCGACTCGTGAGTCCCATAGGCTTTGACCATGGTCAATCTGAAGAATCCGGTCCGTATCGGCGTGCAACTCGCGCCGCAGCATTCCACCTACGCCGAGCTGCGTGACGCCGCCGCGAAGATCGAGGATCTGGGCGCCGACGTGCTGTTCAACTGGGATCACTTCTACCCGCTCTCCGGCGAACCGGACGGGCTGCATTTCGAGTCCTGGACGATTCTCGCGGCCTGGGCTGAGCAGACATCCCGCATCGAACTCGGGCCACTCGTCAACTGCAACAGCTATCGCAACCCCGACCTGCAGGCCGACATGGCCCGCACGATCGATCATATCAGCGGCGGCCGCTTCATCTTCGGCACCGGTTCCGGCTGGTTCGAGCGCGACTACACCGAGTACGGCTACGCCTTCGGTACTACAGGCCAGCGGCTCGACGCACTCGCCGAAGATCTTCCCCGCATCGAGGCCCGGTGGGCGAAGCTCAATCCGGCTCCGGTGCGTAAGATCCCCGTGCTCATCGGCGGTGGTGGCGAGAAGAAGACGCTCAAGATCGTGGCGAAGCATGCTGATATCTGGCACAGCTTCTCCGATCCGGAGACCCTCACGCGCAAGCTGGGCATCCTCGGCGACTGGTGCACCGAGGTGGGCCGCGACATCGACGACATCGAGATATCTACAGAGTTGAGGGGTCGTACCACAGCGGATGCCGACGAGCTCTACGGTCTCGGAACGCGCCTGTTCACCGTGGGGATGTCCGACGCGGAGCACGACTTCACCAAGGTCACCGAGTGGTTGGCCTGGCGCGACTCGAAGAACGCCGGTTGAGGCGGTCATTCCTGACATCGTTCGGCTAAAAACAGACAGGTCCGAATCGCGCCGGATCGATGATGGTGGCCGTCGATAGTGTGAGGAAATGACTACTCCCCAGGACGTCCTCGCGCCGTCCTCGCGCCTGTCCGGCCGCGTATTGATCGCCATTTGCGTCACGGTTCTCGCCTGGGCGAGCGCCTTCGTGGTGATCAGGGGAGTGGCGCCGCATTTCGGCGGGGGAGCCCTGGCTCTCGGTCGGCTCACGGTGGGAGTCGTGCTGCTCTCGACCATGGTAATCGGTCGCAAATGGGTCAGGCCGACCCTGCGTGAATGGCTGCTCATTCTGCTCTTCGGCATCGCATGGTTCGGCGCCTACAACGCGGCGCTCAATACCGCAGAGCACAGCCTGGATGCCGGAACGACCTCGATGCTGGTCAACATCGGGCCGATACTCATCGCACTCGGTGCCGGGGTGTTCCTCGGCGAGGGCATCCCGAAGTGGCTCGCGATCGGCGCGGGTGTCGCGTTCGTCGGTGTCGTCCTGATCGGAATCAGCACGGCAGTCTCCGGTTTCGGTGACGGCACCGGTGTGTTGTGGGCACTGTTGGCGGCGGTCACTTACGCGATCGGCGTGCTGAGCCAGAAGCGGGTGCTGCGCCGCCTGCCTGCCGCCCAGGTCACCTTCCTCGGCTGCGCGATCGGCATGCTCGCATGTACACCGTTCCTGCCGCAGCTCATCGGTGACCTGCAGACAGCCCCGGCTTCGAGCATCCTCGGGGCCATATATCTCGGCGCTGTGCCCACCGCGCTCGCTTTCAGCACCTGGGCCTACGCGCTCTCCCGGATGCCCGCGGGCCAGCTCGGGGTGACGACCTACGTCGTTCCCGCGATCACGATCGTGCTGAGTCTGCTGTTCTTCCACGAGGTGCCAGCGTCGCTCGCGATCCTGGGTGGAATTGTCTGTCTTGCGGGTGTCGCGGTCTCTCGCCGCCGCTCGCGGGTGATCGCAGAACAGATTGGTTCCTGAACCCCGAGTTATCTGCAAGAATGATCAGTCGAGTCTTTTGCCGTCCGACCCTCTAATCAGACGCGATCGACTCCCATCAGAGCTTTTCTGCCGAGTGTGCACCCCACGCTCACGGCAAGCAGTTCGCCCCAAAAATAATCTACGGAGAATTGTGGCTGTAAAAATTCGTTTGAAGCGCATGGGCAAGATCCGCGCTCCTTACTACAGAATCGTTGTCGCCGACGCGCGCACCAAGCGTGATGGTCGCGTCATCGAGGAGATCGGCAAGTATCACCCCACCGAGGAGCCTTCGCTCATCGAGGTCAACTCCGAGCGTGCGCAGTACTGGCTCAGTGTCGGCGCGCAGCCGACCGAGCAGGTCGCGGCGTTGCTTAAGCTGACCGGTGATTGGGGAACCTTCAAGGGCGAGAAGGATGCTGTCAGCACTGTCAAGACCAAGGAGTCCAAGGCCGATTTCGTCGCCGACGAGAAGAAGAAGCCGGTGCTCAAGCCCAAGGCTGAGGCACCCGCTCCCAAGGCAGAGGAGCCGGTTGTCGAAGCCGCTACTGCCGAGGGCGTCGAGGTTCCTGCTGTTGAGGCCGACGCTGAGATTGCTCCCGCCGTCGCCGATGTCGTTGCAGAAGATGCAGCCGTCGTCGAGGCCACGTCTGACGCGGCAGAGGCCAAGGCCGACGCCACCGAAGAGGCTGAGGCAGAAGACGCCAAAGCCGACAAGGCCTAGGCAATGCTCGCAGCCGCTCTCGAGCACCTCGTCAAGGGGATCGTCGATAACCCGGACGAGGTTCAGGTTGTAGCAAAGAATTCACCACGCGGAGAGGTTCTCGAGGTGCGCGTGCACCCCGCTGACCTCGGTCGCGTGATCGGTCGCGCTGGTCGCACCGCGAAGGCGCTCCGCACCCTCGTTTCGGCCATCGCCGATGGTCATAAGGTGCGCGTCGACGTGGTGGACACCGATTTCTAGAGAAGTTAACCCCAGCGAACAGCTCCGGGTAGGCCGCCTCACCAAGGCACACGGTCTCAAAGGCGCTATCAAGGTCGAGTTGTATACGGATGCCCCGGAGCGGCGTTTCGTTCCGGGCGCCGTGTTCTCCCTGCAGGTGCCGACGAGCTCGTCCTGGCACGGCAAGACGCTCGAGCTCATCGAACTCAAGTGGTACAACACGCATCCGGTGGCGTTCTTCAAGGACGTCCCTGACCGTTCGGTAGCCGAGACCCTCATCAAGGCGATCCTCTGGGTCGACCAGGATCTCGCCGAGCAGTCCGATGAAGAAGACGCCTGGTACGACCACCAGCTCGTCGGCCTCTCGGTGATGCGCGACGGCGTCAAGGTCGGCACGGTGTCTCTCGTGGACCACCTGCCCGCGCAGGATCTCCTGCATGTAACGACGGAGACCGGCGAGGTGCTGGTGCCCTTCGTGAAGGCGATAGTTCCCGCCGTAGATATCGCTGCGGGTATCCTCACTGTCACGCCACCGGCCGGTCTCTTCGAGGAGCTGCCTGACGACGAGCCTGACCACGAGCCCGGCGACGAGTCGGCGACCGAGGATTCGCCCAAGCCAGAGTAGCTAGCCGCAGAGCGGTTGCGAGGGATCGTGCGCAGCGCGGAACGCATACGATCATCAGATGCGCATCGACATCGTCACGATATTTCCGGAGTTCTTCTCCGTACTCGATGTCTCACTGCTCGGTCGTGCGCGCCAGAGCGGTCTCATCGATCTGGGCGTGCACGACCTGCGTGACTACACCTTCGACCGGCATCGCTCTGTGGACGACACCCCCTACGGCGGCGGCGCGGGAATGGTCATGCGGCCTGAACCGTGGGGAGAGGCGCTCGACAGCATCCTCTACGCGAGTGAGGCGAAGCAGTCGACGGCCCCCGTCATCATCTTCCCGTCGCCAGCCGGCGAGGTCTTCACCCAGGCCACGGCGCAGGAGTTCGCGGTGGAGCAGCACCTGGTCTTCGGATGCGGTCGTTACGAGGGAATCGACCAGCGCGTCGTCGACTACGCGGCCACCCGCAC
Organism: Glaciihabitans sp. UYNi722; assembly: GCF_040549465.1. Lineage (NCBI taxonomy): Bacteria > Bacillati > Actinomycetota > Actinomycetes > Micrococcales > Microbacteriaceae > Glaciihabitans > Glaciihabitans sp. UYNi722. The sequence continues at coordinate 18,027 of NZ_JBEPTL010000017.1, forward strand.
CCGCGTGCGCCTCGTGAGCATGGGGGACTACGTGCTCAACGGCGGCGAGGTCGCGACCATGGCGATGATCGAAGCGGTCGGGCGACTCATTCCCGGCGTCGTCGGCAACCCGGAGAGCCTGGTCGAGGAATCCCACTCGGATGGCCTGCTCGAATACCCGAGCTACACCAAACCGGCAGAGTGGCGAGGTTTCGGGGTGCCGCCGGTGCTGCTGAGCGGCAACCACGGAGCTATCGCAGCCTGGCGGCGGGAGCAGCAGCTGGAGCGAACCAGGATCGTGCGACCCGACCTCCTGGCCGACTAAGCCCGCCGCAGCCCCGTCATTCGGTCGCGGCTCCGCCAACGCCGGTCGCGCAGATAGCGTCCAGTGCCAAATCGCCGTCGACAGTGCCAAATGAGTGCCAAATGAAGGCGTTCCCACCATCTGCAGCATCCTCCGCCCCGGAAACTCGGGACCCGCGGTCCATGGGTGCCTTCATTTGGCACTGGACTGCATGGCACTGGACTGCATGGCACTGGACTGCATGGCACTGGACCGGACGGAAGGGACGCGTACTAACCCCTCGCCGTGAGTACGATTGGCCCGTCATCCGTGATAGCGATCGTGTGCTCAGAATGGGCGGCGCGAGAACCGTCGAGGCTGCGTAGTGTCCAGCCGTCCGGGTCCGTGTAGATGCGATCCGTGGTCTGCATGAGCCACGGTTCGATGGCAAAGACGAGTCCGGCGCGAAGCGGAAACCCGCGCCCGGGGCGCCCATCGTTCGCCACGTGCGGATCGCCGTGCATCGTGCGGCCGACGCCATGGCCGCCGAAATCCAGGTTGATCGAGAACCCCGCCGCGTGGCAGACCTCGCCGATGGCGGCCGAGACGTCGCCCATCCTCGCACCGGGCTGGGAGGCTGCGATCGCCGCATCCAGTGCCCGCTCGGTGGTTTCGATCATCCGCAGGTCTTCCTGGCGAGGGGTGCCGACGACGATGGTGAGGGCCGAGTCAGCCACCCAACCGTTCACGGATGCCGCGAAGTCGACGCTGAGCACATCGCCGTCCTTCAGCCGGTAGTCGAAGGGCAGGCCGTGCAGCGCAGCATCGTTGACCGAGGTGCAGAGCACCTTGCCGAACGGCATCGCGCCGAAGGAGGGGTGGTAATCCACATAGCTGCTCACCGCCCCGGCTTGGCGGATCATGTCGGCTGCCAGCTCGTCGAGTTCCAGCAGGTTCACGTCGACAGCGGATGCCGCCTCCAACCCGCTGAGAACACTCGCGACGAATGCGCCGGCAGCTTTCATCTCCTCGATTTCGGCCGGGGTCCTGAGCTCGATCATGCGTCTCCTATCGCGTGCAACAATTCTTCCCTCCTACCGAGCGTAAGCTTTCCCGCATGTGGTATCGCAGGGCTGTTTTCAACTCGCAGTTCGCCGCAACCATCATCCTGCCGCTCTGGCTCCTGATCGGACGGGTGTTCTTCGGCGTCATTCTCGGTTGGCACTACGCCATCGGGCTGTTCCTCGCGCCACTTCTCTTCGTCTTCCTCGCCGTCGTCGCGACGCTGACCTGGGCGCGGAAACGCACACGTCGGTCGGGTGCGGTGTCGCGGATGGACGCGATCCTGCTCTCCTTCTGGTACTTCGCCATTCTCTGCTATGGCTTCTTCGTCGTCGACTCGGTGCACAGCGAGGAGCCAGGCACGTCCATCGCTACCAAGGCTTTCGGGCAGCAGTTCAGGGATGCCTCGTTCACCATCGCCGACATCTCCGGCGGCGTGATCATCGTGATCGCCCTCACCACCTTCTGGGTCGTGCTGGTCGAATATCTCGTGGAAACCAGGCCGCACGTGGTCAAATCGTTGACCGGTCTCGAGGACAGCGAGCTGGGCTGGGTCAGCGACGGCATCGAACTACCCTCAACGGATTCCCCACCACAAGCCGCCTCGACCTAGCCCCGGTAGCGCGGCGGGCCCGCGATATGGCAGAATTACCCCTTGTGCTCGCAGCACGGCCCTGCCACAGGGGGCGCCGTCTTTGATTCGAGCACCATTCCTTCTCTAGTTTCATCGATATCGTGATCGACCTGTGGCGGTTGCAGAGAGCGAACCACCATGCATATTCTCGACGCCGTTGACGCGGCATCACTCCGCTCAGACATCCCGGACTTCCGCGCCGGAGATAACGTGAAGGTTCACGTAAACATCATCGAGGGCACCCGCTCCCGTATCCAGGTCTTCCAGGGCGTCGTCATCGGCCGCTCGGGTGAAGGCGTGCGCGAGACCTTCTGTGTTCGCAAGGTCAGCTTCCAGGTCGGGGTGGAGCGCACCTTCCCTGTGCACTCCCCGGTCATCGACCACATCGAGGTCGTCACCCGCGGCGACGTGCGTCGCGCCAAGCTCTACTACCTGCGCAACCTGCGCGGCAAGAAGGCGAAGATCAAGGAAAAGCGCGAAGCGCACTAGACGCGCCGCTCCATCCGCAGCTTTCTCTGAGCTCCCCATCACCTAAAATGATGGGGAGCTCAGGGGTTTAATGACAGAAATCGATCCGGCTACGTCGACACCGGACGTAGCCGAAACGTTGCGCCGCAAGAACCGTGGCGTCAAACTTTTCATCCGCGACATCGTGTTGATCTTCGTCGCGGCTATCATCATCTCGGTCGGCATCAAGGCCTTCCTGATCCGCTCGTTCTACATTCCATCCGGGTCGATGGAGAACACCCTCCAGATCAACGACCGCATCATCGTCAATGAGCTCGTGCCCAAGGTGGTCCCTGTGCAGCACGGGGATGTCGTGGTGTTCAAGGATCCGGGTGGATGGCTCCCGCCGAGCGCACCCCTGAATCAGAACGGTTTCGCCGCCGGCGTCGACTGGGTGCTCTCGGTTGTAGGACTGAGTGCGCCGGACAGCAACGACCACCTGATCAAGCGTGTGATCGGACTGCCGGGGGACAAGGTCGCCTGCTGCAATGCCTTCGGCCAGATGACCGTCAACGGCATCCCGCTCGTCGAGCCATACCTCAAGCTCGACAACGGGGTCACCAAAGTCTCTTTTGATGATTTCTCCATCACGGTGCCCAAGAACAGCCTCTGGGTCATGGGCGACAACCGCTACAACTCCCGGGACTCGCGCTATCATCCCGACACACCTACAAAGGGCTTCGTGCCAATGGACGATGTTGTCGGCCGCGCATTCGTGATCAGTTGGCCATCGAGCCATTGGACCTGGTTGGACAACTATCCGAAGGTCTTCGGCGGCGTGAACGGCAACAGCAAGTAAGTGGCTCCCGTCGACCCAACCCTCGAAGTCGAGAAGCTCCTCCACGGCGGCGGAGCGCGATACGTCATCGGATGCGACGAGGTGGGTCGCGGGGCGATCGCGGGTCCCGTCGCTGTCGGCCTCTGTGTCGTCGATACCGCTGTCGGGCCGATGCCGGTCGGGCTGCGCGATTCCAAACTGTTGAGCGAGAAGCGCCGGGAAGAGCTCGCGCCGCTCGCCGTCGGCTGGGGCCGCCATACGGCTGTCGGGCTGGCCTCCGCGGAGGAGGTCGACACCCTCGGGATCATGGCCGCCCTCGGCCTGGCGGGTAAGCGGGCGCTTATGGACCTCCATGCGGCTGGTGCGGTGATCGCCGATTCGGTGATCCTTCTGGACGGAAGCTTCGACTGGCTGAACCCCGCGCTGCAATCGCCGCTGCGGTTGCAGACCCGCGTGAAGGCCGACCGCGACTGCGCATCGGTGGCTGCGGCATCCGTGGTCGCCAAGGTGCACAGGGATCGGCTGATGATCGGTGCCCACGAGACCCACCCGAACTACGGCTGGGCGTCGAACAAGGGCTACGGCAGCGCCGGTCACTTCGCCGCCATCGCCGAGTTCGGGGCCACCGACTACCACCGTCACACCTGGCTCCACGCGCTACCCGCCCCCGTCGGGTAGCGGGCGCCGCGACCGTGTCGAAACCAAACTAGAATCGGTCTCAGCATGGAAGAAGACGAGTTCGAAGACTACGACCGTGAGGTCGAGCTTGCGCTGTACCGCGAATACCGGGATGTCGTTTCCCAGTTTCGCTACGTGGTGGAGACCGAGCGGCGCTTCTACCTGGCCAACGAGGTGGAACTGGTGCGCCAGGACACGGAGCACGATTTCTACTTCGAACTGACGATGAACGATGTCTGGGTCTGGGATGTCTACCGCTCCGACCGCTTCGTGAAATCCGTGCGGGTGCTCACCTTCAAAGACGTCAACGTCGAGGAGCTCTCCGCTAAGGAACTGGAACTCCCCAAGGAACTCGCTCTCGACGAGTAGCGGCGGCATCCCCTTGCCCCGCCCCCGTCGCGTCTGTCCTCTCCTCACCCGCGTCACATGATCCGCACGATTCGACAGATGGCACACCGCTCGATCGACTGACCGCCTTGCACCGGCATCCTCGTTCCAGGAGGTGGCCATGGCTGCGAAAGATGAACTGGGCAGACGGGGTGAGGATGTCGCTGCTGCCGCATTGACAGCGGCGGGGTATCTCATCCTGGACCGCAACTGGCGCTGCCCGCAGGGTGAGATCGACATCGTGGCTGTAGACGGCGACGAGACGGTGTTCGTCGAGGTCAAGACGCGGTCGAGCCTGGCGTTCGGGCATCCGCTCGAGGCGATCACCGCTCGCAAACTGGCGCGATTGAGGCGTCTGGCGGCGGCCTGGTGTGAAGCTCACCCTGGCAACCATGACCGCATCCGCATCGATGCCGTGGCCATCATCGCGCCCGCCGTCGGTCAGCCACAGGTGGAACACCTGAGGCGGGTGTTCTGATGCCGATCGGACGCACTACCGCCGTCTCGCTGCTCGGGCTTAGCGGAGCCCTCGTCGAGGTGGAGGCAGACATTTCGAGCAACCTGCCCGCCTTCGTGCTTATCGGTCTGCCCGATGCTGCCCTCGGTGAGGCTCGCGACAGGGTGAGGGCTGCGGCGGTGAACTCCGGCTGCGCCCTGCCGAACCGCAAGATCACGGTGAACCTTTCCCCGGCAGCCCTTCCCAAGCACGGCTCCGGATTCGACCTCGCGATCGCCATGGCCGCGCTTGCCGCAGCAGGCATCGTGGGGTCGGAGTCGGTAGCGAGGGTGGTGCACCTCGGCGAACTGGGACTGGACGGGCGGTTGAGGCCGATTACCGGCATCCTTCCCGCCGTTCTCGCGGCAGCTCGCTCAGAGGCCGCGATTGTGATGGTGCCCAGCGGCAATGTGGATGAAGCCAGCCTGGTGCCGGGAATCCGGGTGATCGGCGTCGCATCCCTCCGCGACGCGGCCATCTGGCACGGCGCGGAGTTCGAGCCGGTTCCTGTCGAAGTGCTCACCGCGCCGAGCCCCGCTATTCCAATCGATGATGGCCTCGACCTGTCGGAGATCGTCGGCAACGACGATGCGATCGAGGCGATGATCGTCGCAGCAGCCGGGGGGCATCACATGTTCCTGCTCGGTCCGCCCGGCGCGGGCAAGACGATGCTCGCGGCCAGGCTGCCGGGCCTGTTGCCCGATCTCGATGCGCAGGCAGCCCTCGAGGTGAGTTCGATCCGCTCGCTGGCGGGGCTTCCGGTCGGTGCGACACTGGCCAGCCGTCCGCCGATCGAGTCGCCCCACCACACCGCCAGTGCGGCGTCTCTCGTGGGAGGTGGGAGCAGTGTCATCCGGCCAGGGGCTGCCGCGCGAGCCTCGCACGGGATCTTGTTTCTCGACGAGGCTCCCGAGTTCCAGCCTGCGGCCCTTGACGCACTGCGACAACCGCTCGAGTCGGGTGTCATCAGCATCCATCGGGCGAACGCAGTGGCGCACTTTCCGGCGAGGTTCCAACTGGTGTTGGCTGCAAATCCCTGCCCGTGCGGCCAGTACGGCGCGCGGGATTCGGAGTGCATGTGTCCTCCGCATACCCGACGCCGATATCTCGCGAGGCTTTCCGGTCCGCTGCTCGATCGCATCGACATCCAGCTCCGGGTATCCCGCGTCACCGCGGTGCGGCTCCGGATGGCGGACGAAGCACCACGGATCACAACGGTGCAGGCGCGGGAACGGGTGATCGAGGCGAGGTCGGCGACAGCGGCACGGCTAGCAGGCACACCGTGGTCTCTCAACTCGCAGATTCCCGGCTCATGGCTGCGTAACGCGGCCAATCGACTCTCACCCTCCGCGACCGTGTCCATCGACAGGGCTCTCGAACGCGGCGGGCTCACTATGCGTGGTTACGACCGGGTTCTGAGGTTGGCGTGGTCGATCGCCGACCTCGCCGGCGACGCACGCCCGACGGCCGACCATCTCGGGCGGGCGCTCTACCTCAGGAAGGCACTCTCATGACGATGTTCGGACTGGATGAAGCGGCAGTGGTGCCACTCGTGCAGGCGATCGCCGGCGAGCACGTGGCGGTCGAGCAGATCGAGGACCGTTTCGCGCGCGCCAGCTGGACCGGCATCGCCGAGCCCGGCGACCGCCTGGCGGGCGAGCTCGTCGTTGCAATGGGTGCGGCACGAGCGCTCGCGACGCTGGTCGAGGGCTGGAGTTCCGAACGAGTTCGGGAATCCATCGCCGCCGCCGGGGCCGATGTCACTCGCGATGACGTCAAGGCTGCGCTGGCTCGCTGGCAGCCGAGAATGAGATCCGCGGTCGCGCTGACCGCCCTGCGGCAGGCTGCTCGCTTCTCGGTCAGGCTTCTCGTACCGGGTGATCCGGGCTGGCCGGTCGCCGTCGACGACCTTGGGCCGCACGCTCCGCTGGCCCTGTGGTTGCGTGGCAACGAGTCCACCCTGGTGAGCGTCGATCGCTCAATCGCGCTCGTGGGCGCCCGCGCGGCCACCGGTTATGGGGAACACGTCACGATGGAGGCATCCGCCGGCCTTGTCGACCGCGGCTACACAATCGTGTCCGGTGCCGCATATGGGATCGACGGGATGGCGCACAGGGCTGCGCTCGCGAGTGCAGGGAAGACTGTGGCCTTCCTCGCCGGCGGGGTCGACCGTTTCTATCCCAGTGGACACGACGCTCTGCTCACTCGAATCGTCGAGAAGGGAGCTGTGGTATCTGAGCTGCCGTGTGGCTCCCCACCGACAAAATGGAGATTTCTGCAGCGCAACAGGTTGATTGCGGCATCGAGTCGAGCGACCGTGGTGCTCGAAGCGGGTTGGCGGTCGGGCTCGCTCAACACCGCGGGCCACGCGGCATCGCTCGGGCGCCCAATCGGTGCGGTTCCCGGTCCTGTGACGTCGCCAGCGTCGGCCGGGTGCCACCGGCTGATCCGCGAATTCGACGCGGTGTGCGTGACCAACGCCGACGAGATGGCCGAACTCGCGCCGCTCGAGGAGGTGACATCGAGATCGGTTGCATCTCCGAGCAGCCAGGTATCCCAGGAGATGACCCGCGTACTCGATTCCCTCAGCGTCCGTTCGCCGCGTTCGTCAACGGATATCGCGGCTCGCTCCGGCCTCTCGGTGGCTGGCGTGCGGTCCGTGCTGGGTGTACTGGAACTCGAGGGAGCGGTCAGGGAGGGGGAACGCGGCTGGACGGCGATCACACAGTGAGGATGCCCGTGCACGGTGCGTCTAGGCTGCTGCCGTGACCCAATTCGGACAGCATCCGGCCCCGGCCCACCGCATCGCGCATATCAGCGACACCCATTTCCTCGGCGGTGCTCGACCGCTCTATGGCAAGCTCGCAACTCACGAGAATCTGCTGCGCGCCATAGAGCTGCTCGAGAAGTCGGCCAGCAGACCGGAGGCCATCGTCTTCACCGGAGACCTCGCTGACCTTGCAGAACCTGACGCCTATCGTCGCCTCCGTGGCATCGTCGAGCCGGCAGCCGCCCGTATCGGCGCCCAGGTGATCTGGGTCATGGGCAACCATGACGAACGCTTCCAGTTCGCGACCGAGATGCTCGACGAAGCGGGCTCGACCGAGCCGCAGGATCACGTCTACGACGTCAACGGGCTGCGGATCATCGCCTTCGACAGCACAGTTCCCGGCTATCACCACGGCGATATGACGGATGCCCAGCTCGCCTGGCTCGCGCAGGAGCTCAGCACCCCCGCGCCGCACGGCACCCTGCTGGCCATGCATCATCCGCCCATCCCGACACCGCTCGAAGTCATGGAGCTGCTCGAACTGCGCGGGCAGAGCAGGCTCGCCGAGGTCATTCGGGGCACGGATGTGCGCGGCATCCTGGCCGGCCACCTGCACTACACGACGCACAGCCTCTTCGCCGGGGTGCCGGTTTCTGTGGCAGCAGCCACCTGCTACACCATGGATCTCAGCGCGCCGCTTCACACACTGTCCGGCGTCGACGGCGGCCAGGCTTTCAACCTCGTACACCTCTACGAGGACCAGATCGTGCACTCGGTGATCCCCATCGGAGAGTTCGTCGAGACCACCGGATTCAGCGAGGCCTTCCTTCGCGGCCTGGAATCGATGACGCCCGAGGCGCGGCTCGAAGCCTTCTCGAGCAAGACCTCGACATTCACCGTCGAGCAGGTCGAGGCGTTGGGCGCGACAGACTGAACCGCGACGCAACTGAGCCGCAGCGCAGCAGATCCACGTTGCGCGAGCCGCAGCGCAGCAGACCCACGTTGCGCGAGCCGCAGCGCAGCAGACCCACGTTGCGCGAGCCGACAAGCGGCCGCGTTGTGCGCGTTGCGTTGGCCTGCAACACACGGGAGTGCGCGACGATGGACCCATGCAGCTCGAAAACGCGGTCGCCGAATTCGCGGGGTACCTCTCCGCGGAGCGCGGCTTCAGCGAGCATACGGTGCGTTCGTATCGCTCGGACCTCGGTCAGCTCGCCGATTTTGCCCACACCAAGGGTGTGGACCGTGCCGAAGACCTCTCGCTCGACCTGCTGCGCGACTGGCTCTGGCACGGATCGCAAGCGGGACTCGCCAAGTCGACCCTCGCTCGCCGTTCGGCGGCCTCCCGCGGCCTGACGGCCTGGTTGACCCGCACCGGGGCAGTCCCGGCGGACGCCGCCGTGCGGCTCAAGGCACCGAAGGCCGACCACCATCTCCCGCGAGTACTCACCCGTGTCCAGATCGACGGCATCCTGGCAGGCCTCACCACGCGCGCCGAGGCCGGTGATCCTGGCTCGATCAGGGACCTCGCCGTGATCGAACTGCTGTACGCCTCGGCGCTGCGGGTGAGCGAGATCACCGGGCTCGACCTGGAGAGCGTCGACCTCGGTCGTCTGACCGTGCGAGTCGTCGGCAAGGGATCGAAAGAGCGCGTCGTTCCATTCGGTGTACCGGCGAAGAACGCGATCGTGCGCTATCTCGACCTGGCCAGGCCCCTCCTCGTCGAAGAAGCCAGGGAGGAGACACGCGCTCTGTTCCTGAGCCCGCGCAGCGCTCGGCTGGGAACACGCAGCATCTACACACTGGTATCCGCCCTGCTCGAAACGGTCCCGGGTAGTGGCCCTGCGGGTCCCCACACCCTCCGCCACACGGCAGCCACCCATCTGCTCGATGGCGGCGCCGATCTGCGCGCCGTGCAGGAACTCCTCGGGCACGCGAGCCTCGGTACGACCCAGATCTACACTCACGTTTCGACCGAGCGGCTCAAGGAGAGTTACAGCGCGGCGCACCCGCGAGCGTAGTCACAGCGACCGCGTCGGCAGAAGGATCGAACGTTCGATCCCGCCGAGGTAGTTGAGAGGAGACACGTACTCGCCGTCCAGGCGCACGCCGAAATGGAGACAGGATGCCGCGCAGTGTCCGGCGACCAGCACCCCGATTGGCCTGCCTCGTGTCACGACGGCTCCCTCGGCGAGTTCCGTGGCGACAGGTTCGTAGCTGGAGACAAGTCCGCCCGAATGTCGAATCGAGAGCACAGGCCGATCCACCACGAAGCCGGCGAAGCTCACCACGCCGTCCGTCGGCGCCGTGACGACCGCGCCATCCGGGGCCGACATGTCGATGCCGCGATGTCCGGCCGAGTATTTGGTCTCCGGTGCGATGAAAGGCTTCGCGATCGGGTGCGGTGCGGCCACCGGCCACTGCCAGTTGGCGGTCGCCCCCGACGCGGGTTGCGTTGCGGGTGATGCCGGGGAGACCAGCATCAGTACCAACGCGAACAGGATCGCCAGGCCACTAAGCCGGGGAGGTCTGGCGGTTGCGATCGGGGGCGACACGAGAACAGCATGGCCCAGCGTCATCCGCCAATCCTTCGCTGACTGATTTCTGCTCGATGCTGCGTCTCTGGTGACCCGGTGGAGGAGAGGAAGAACGCTGCTGGCGGTGCTACACTTTTTGGAGCACCCCGCTCAGGCGGGGTGACTACGCGTGCCCACAGCGTTGCCAGGAATGCATAATTCCGTAAAACGCGGCCACCGCATCCACTCAGTCCCATGATCGCCACGGCGAGCAGGGCGGATGCGTGCCGGGCACCAGGATTGGCTGCCGACCGGTGGTCATAGCAAACTGAAATAGCGTCGCGGCACGCCCTGCTCGAATCGAGCAGTTCGAAAGAGTATGGTGACCCGACGCGGACAAGGAATCGGCCATGGCCGTAGTTACCATCCGCCAGCTGCTCGACAGCGGCGTCCACTTCGGACACCAGACCCGTCGCTGGAACCCGAAGATGAAGCGCTTCATCCTGACCGAGCGAAGCGGTAGCCACATCATCGACCTGCAGCAGTCGCTGCAGTACATCGACAAGACCTATGACTACGTCAAGGAGACTGTCGCCCACGGCGGCACCATCCTCTTCGTCGGTACCAAGAAGCAGGCCCAGGGTTCCATCCAGGAGCAGGCGCAGCGCGTCGGCCAGCCCTTTGTCAACCAGCGTTGGCTCGGTGGCCTCCTCACCAACTTCCAGACGGTCTCCAAGCGTCTTGCTCGCATGAAAGAACTCGAAGAGATCGACTTCGACGACACGACGCGCGGCTACACCAAGAAGGAGCTGCTCATCCAGCGTCGCGAGCTCGTGAAGCTGCAGCGTTCGCTCGGGGGTATTCGCAACCTCACGAAGACGCCGTCCGCGATCTGGATCGTCGACACCAAGAAAGAGCACCTCGCCATCGACGAGGCGCACAAGCTCGGCATCCCGGTCATCGCGATCCTCGACACCAACTGCGACCCCGACGAGGTGCAGTACCCGATCCCGGGTAACGACGACGCCATCCGTTCCGTCGGCCTGCTCACCCGCATCATCGCGGATGCCGCAGCCGAGGGCCTCATCCAGCGTCACCAGAAGCCGGAAGAGGGCAAAGAGGTCGAGCCTCTCGCCGCGTGGGAAGCCGAGCTTCTCGCCGCATCCGAGACTCCGAACACCGAAGCCGAGAAGATCGAAGCCTCTGACGGACTCGCCGAGTCGACCACGATCGACACCGAGGCTGTGGCCGCTGTCATCGCCGACGAGGTGCCGACAGAAGAGAACGACGCGGATGCCGTTGCCGCCGCGAACGAGGCAACCGCCGACGCCAGCATCGTCCCCGAGCACCACGTCGAGTCCGACGAGGCGGCCGAGGCCAAGATCGAGGCAGAGGCTACCGACGCCGAGAAGAAGCCTGCTGCGAAGAAGCCCGCTGCGACGAAGGTCGCCGCGGCTGCTGCCGCTGCCGAAACCAAGTAAGGAACCACACGATGGCAGATTTCAGCCTGGAAGACCTCAAGACCCTGCGCGAGCGCCTCGGCACCGGCATGGTCGAGACGAAGAACGCACTCGTCGAGGCCGGGGGTGACCTCGAGAAGGCCACCGAACTCCTGCGCCTCAAGGGCGCGAAGGGCAATGCGAAGCGCGCTGACCGCTCCACCAGTGAGGGTCTCGTCGCAGCCAAAGAGAATGGCTCGTCGACCACGCTCATCGAGCTCGACTGCGAGACCGACTTCGTGGCGAAGGGCGAGAGGTTCGTCTCGCTGGGCGACACGGTTCTCAATGCCGTAGCCGCCGCGGGTGCGACCACTCCGGAAGAGGGAATGGCCGCCGCTGTCGATGACCGCACCGTCGCCGACTTGATCAGCGACGAGGCAGCCATCCTCGGCGAGAAGATCGTGCTGCGTCGCGTTGCCGTCATCTCCGGCGAGAAGTTCGCTGTGTACCTGCACAAGACCAACAAAGACCTGCCTCCGCAGGTCGGCGTCGTGGTTGGATACTCGGGTGATGACGCAGAGACTGCTCGCAGCATCGCGCAGCACATCTCCTTCGCCGACCCGCAGTACCTCTCCCGCGACGAGGTCCCGGCCGATCAGGTCGAGAGCGAGCGTCGCATCGTCGAGGAGATCAGCCGCAACGAAGGAAAGCCGGAAGCGGCGCTCCCGAAGATCATCGAAGGTCGCGTCGGCGCCTTCTTCAAGCAGGTCGTACTCACCGAGCAGGACTATGCGCGCGACAACAAGCAGTCGGTCGCCAAGGTGCTCAAGGATGCAGGCCTCACCGTGAACGGCTTCGCCCGTTTCAAGGTCGGCGCCTAGCAACCCAGTGCGAATGGACCCGAATCGCCTCGGCGGTCCGGGTCCATTTTCCTGCCTCGTACAGTCGGGTCTCAGAACCACCGGTACCCTATAACGAGCCACAACAGAAGGAGAGAGCATGACGGACGCGCGCAAGAGACGGGTTCTGCTCAAGCTTTCCGGTGAATCCTTCGGGGGAGGCTCGCTCGGCGTTAATCCGGACGTAGTCAGCGCGCTCGCCAAAGAGATCGCCCTCGCCGCGAAGGATGTCGAAATCGCGATCGTCGTCGGCGGTGGCAACTTCTTCCGCGGGGCAGAGCTCAGCCAGCGCGGCATGGACCGCGGGCGGGCGGACTACATGGGGATGCTCGGCACCGTCATGAACGCCCTAGCGCTGCAGGACTTCCTCGAGCAGGCAGGCGCGGCAACCAGGGTGCAGTCCGCTATCTCTATGACCCAGGTGGCCGAGCCGTACATCCCTCGCCGCGCAGAGCGTCACCTCGAGAAGGGTCGCGTCGTCATCTTCGGTGCGGGCGCAGGCCTTCCGTATTTCTCGACAGATACCGTCGCAGCCCAGCGCGCTCTCGAGATCGGAGCGGACGTCGTACTACTGGCGAAGAACGGCGTTGACGGCGTCTACGATGACGACCCGCGCAAGAACGCTCAAGCCCAGAAACTCGAGCGCCTCACCTACCAGGACGCTCTCGTGCGGGGCTTGAAGGTTGTCGACTCGACGGCCTTCAGCCTCTGCATGGACAACGGGATGCCCATGGTCGTCTTCGGTATGGAGCCGGGCGGCAACGTCACGGCCGCCATTCGCGGCGACCGCATCGGCACTCTCGTCTCGAACTGATCAGTAAACTCAAGTAGTCCCACTCTCTCGAAGGAGACCCACGTGATTTCCGATGTCCTGGCCGAGGCCAAAGACAAGATGCACAAATCAGTTGAAGCGGCGAAAGACGAGTTCAGCAACGTGCGCACAGGCCGGGCCAACCCGGCACTGTTCCAGAAGATACTGGTCGACTACTACGGCACTCCGACTCCTCTCGGCCAGCTTGCCGGCATGAACAATCCAGAGGCCCGCACGCTCGTTATCACTCCCTACGACAAGGGTGCGCTCAAAGAGATCGAGCGCGCGATCGTCAACGCGCCGAACCTCGGAGCGAACGTCGGCAACGACGGCATCCTCATCCGCGCCACGCTGCCGGAGTTGACTGAGGAGCGCCGTAAGGAGTTCGTGAAGATCGTGCGCGCCAAGGGCGAGGATGCCAAGATCTCGATCCGCAACATCCGTCGTAAGGCGAAAGACGACCTCGACGCCCTCACAGAGGTCGGCGACGATGAGATCGCCCGCGGGGAGAAAGAACTCGAGGCAGTGACGAAGGCGCACATTGATGCGATCGACGACGCTCTCAAGAAGAAGGAAGCCGAGCTGCTCGAGGTCTAGATGACTGACGCTCCCGAGGGTCCGCCTCCCGTCGCCGCCAAGCGACGTGGTCTTTTCACTCGCGCGAAGCGCGAAGAGTTCGAGGCACGCACGCATGCCTTCGAGGAGGACTTCAGGGCGCAGGTCGCCGCGACCAGGGCTCAGATCGACGCCACCAACGTCAAGATCGAGGCGCGCACGGGACGCAACCTGCCGCTTGCGATCCTTATCGGGTTGGCGCTCGGCCTCGCACTCATCGCCAGCCTGATCTTCGTCAAGGCGATCTTCATGATCTTCGCCGCGGTGCTGATCGGCTTCACGGCATTCGAGCTGGCGAGTGCCCTGCGTTTCGCGGGACGCGACGTTCCGCGCTGGCCGACGGTCATCGCGGGAATCGCGACGGTGCCCGCCGCGTTCTTCCTCGGAGACCAGGGCAAGTGGCTGGTGACCCTCGCGGGTATCCTCTTCGTCACCCTCTGGCGCGTCGCGGAGATCGCACGACCGAGGCACCGTACCTCGGCGCGCGACCTGTGGGCGGATATCGCGGCTGGCACGTTCATCCAGGTCTATGTGCCATTCCTCGGCAGCTTTGCCGTGCTTCTCGCCGCCCAGGATGGCGGCGAGTGGTGGGCCCTGGCCTCCCTGGTCACCGTCGTGCTCGTGGATATCGGCGCCTATGCCTCGGGTCTTACGCTCGGTAAGCACCCGATGGCACCACGTATCAGCCCGAAGAAGACCTGGGAGGGTTTCGCCGGATCGGTCGTCGTGGCCATCATCGCCGGTGTGGTGCTCTCGATCTTCCTGCTGCACGAACCCTGGTGGTTCGGCCTCATCTTCGGCGTCGTGATGGTGCTCACCGCGACCGTCGGCGACCTCACGGAGTCGCTCATCAAGCGCGACCTCGGAATCAAAGACATCAGCACCTGGCTTCCTGGACACGGCGGCTTCCTCGATCGCCTCGACTCGATCCTTCCGAGTGCCGCAGTCGCCTACATCCTGTTCCTGATCTTCAGTTAGGCCGAGCCGCGGCGTGCTCGGCGTGCTCGGCGTGCTCCACGGGCGCGTAGGGCACAATAGACGCGTGAGCACAACGTTTCCCCGCACCCGAAACTCGCGCAAGGGCTATAGCGTCGAGCAGGTCGAAGACTTCCTCGAGGATGCACGCCGCGCGTACTCCGCCGACCCCGGCGCGCCGACCGTCGTGAACGCCGCCAGCATCCGCCAGATGGCGTTCGCCATGCAGAAGGGCGGTTACTCCTCAGTACATGTCGACGCGGCCCTCGAGCGGCTCGAGGATGCTTTCGCCACCCGTGAGCGCGAACGCGCGATCCAGGACAGGGGCGACGAGGCCTGGTACTCCGAGGCTCGCACGATCGCCCAGGAGATCCTCGACCGTCTGGCGCGACCGGAGGGCCACCGTTTCGATAGGGTCACCGGCCTCAGCAACGGATACCGCCGTAAAGACGTCGACGCCTTCGCGAATCGTCTCGTCAAGTACTTCCAGGACGGTCAGCCGATGAGCGTCGAAGATGTTCGAACCGTCGCGTTCCGTCCGAAGAAGGGCGGCTATCGCGAAGCACAGGTCGACCTGCTCCTGGACTCCGTGGTCAACGTCATGCTGGCTGTTCGCTGAGCGCCCGACGGGCTTTTTCATCCCATCTGGGCTAAAGTTTTATTCCTATGGGCAGGCGTGCGAGATATCTATCGCCCCAGGCCGCGATCAGCGGAGTTGGGGTCAGGCCGATCCAGCACCGCACTCGTAGTCGTCGCGTTCTTCCCCTACTCGCTTTCACGGCGGCTATGGCATCGCTGTTCGTGCTGGCGTTCACGCCGTACCAGGCCTTCACTGCCAAGGCCTCTACCCCGGTGAGCGTCGTCAAGGGCGACATCCAGAGTCTCAAGGTCGCCGGAGAATTCAGCACCGCTGTGGTTCGCGACGACTACAAGGTAACTCCGAAGCCCATCGTTGTCGTTGCTCCTCGAATCGTTACCGCTGCCGCTGTCGGCATCCCCGACCCAGGCACAGCCCAGGCCATCGGCTACGAACTAGTCCATGCCAGGGGTTGGGGCGACGACCAGTTCGCCTGCCTCGTCTCCCTCTTCAATCGAGAGTCGCACTGGAACGTCTATGCGGCCAATCCAAGCGGTGCCTACGGCATCCCTCAGGCGCTTCCCGGCTCCAAGATGGCTTCGGTCGGCGCCGACTGGCAGACCAACCCGCGCACCCAGATCACCTGGGGTCTCAACTACATTCAGGGTCGCTATCTGACCCCCTGTGGTGCCTGGGGGCATAGTCAGTCGTCGGGTTGGTACTGACACCTCTCCTTAACCGGAGAGGCGGAACCCCGAGTTCGCGTGAAATGGTGATGTTTTCGGAGGAATGAATCATCTCTCGGCGCGACCTCTTAGAGTTAACAGATGCCCAGATCGAATCGTCCGCGCGGCCGGGCGGGCGGTGAACCCGATGACGAGGAATTCGATCTCTCACGAGTGCTCTACGGCAGCCTGCGTAGCGAGTCCAAGCGCAACGGACGGTGGAACGTACAACCGGTCTCGGCAGTGTCGGCAGCGAAGTTCTACACCTGTCCCGGATGCGGCCTCGAGATCAGCCCTGGCACGTCGCACCTCGTCGCGTGGCGGGCTGACGGCCTCATGGGTGAAGCGGAAGACCTCGCCGCGCGACGACACTGGCACTCACACTGCTGGAAGATCACCTAGTTCCGATGGAGGCAGGCAAGCAGATGGAGGCCACAGGGCAGATGGAGATCAGGGGCGGCGTGGAGCTTCCGGCTCGGCGCGAAGATATCGAGCTGCACACCAGTGATGGGCTGACCCTGGTCGGGGAACTCTCCCTGCCCGTCGACCACGAGCCGGTGGCGACGATCGTGGCATTGCACCCGCTGCCAACCAGTGGCGGTTTCATGGATTCACACATCATCCGCAAGGCCGCAGCGCGGCTGCCAGCTCTGGCGGACATCGCGGTCCTGCGCTTCAACTTTCGCGGGGTGTCCTCGCCACGAGGAACGTCGGAGGGCTCCTTCGGCGGAGGCGTCGATGAGCAATACGATCTCGCGGCTGCAATGGACTTCGTCGGCGAACGTGGGCTACCACATCCGTGGTTGCTCGGCTGGTCGTTCGGCACCGAGGTCGCCGTCAAGTTCGGGCTGACGCATCCGATCGATGGCGCGATCCTGCTCTCTCCTCCGCTCCGTCGGGCGACGGATGCCGAACTCGCGGCCTGGGCGGCAAGCGGCAACCGCCTGGTCGCCATCATTCCCGAGTTCGACGACTATCTGCGTCCGGCGGAAGCGGCTGAGCGCTTCGCCGTCGTGCCGGAGACGGAGCTCGTGGCCGTCGAAGGCGGAAAGCATCTGTGGGTGGGGGAGAACCAGACACGTCGCGTGCTGAGCGAGATCGTGCTGCGGCTCAACCCGTCTGCCCTGCCGCTCCCGGAGACCTTCGAGGGCTAGAGCTCGTTCTGCCTCGGTACGACCACCTGGTCGATGATGAGCAGCACCGATGCCGCCACCGGGATCGCGATGAGAGCACCGAGGATGCCGAGCAGCGCACCACCGGCGAGAGCGGCGATCACGACGATCGCGCCCGGCACCTTCACCGCTCGTGTCATCACCCGCGGGTTGATGATGTATGCCTCGACCTGCATGTAGACGATGTAGTAGATGGCCACCCAGAGGGCAACGCCCGGGCCGCTGAGCAACAGCGTGCTCAGTGTGATCAGTATGCTGCCGGACAGGGTTCCCACCAGGGGCACCAGCGCGAAGAGAAAGGCGATGAAGGCGAACAGTGCGGGATATTTCGCGCCGAAGTTGGTCATGATCGACAGGAAGATCAGGCTGAAGACGCCGTTCGCCAGGGCGATGGTCGCTTGCCCAACCACATAGCGGCCGACCGAGGCTGTCACCTGCTCAGCGATGTCGGAGAACCTGGCGCGCTTCGACGCTGGTACCAAGCGGTACAGACCGCGCTTCATGGTGGAGAGTGATGCGACGAAGTACAGGGTGAGGATCAGGATGATGACGAGCCCCGCCACACCGCTGGCGATACCGAGGCCGACGGTGAAGATCCCGCCGCCGATCGTCGCCAGGTTGTCCTTCAGCCAGTTGCCGGAGTTGGTGATGAGTTCCTGAAGGTTTATCCAGTCTGGAAGGTTCTTCTGGGTATCCGCGATCCAGGTGTATTGATTGATCACCGTGATGAATCCTGGCAGGCTGGAGATGAGATTGTTTACCTGGTCGACAATCACCGGAACGACAGCGAAAACCAGGCCCGCGAACACGGCGAGGATGCCGACCAGGACTGTGAGAATGGCCGCCCAACGTGGGAATCTGTGCTTCTCCAGCCATGACACCGCAGGGTCGATGCCGAGCGCGATGAAAAGCGCTGCGCCGATGTAGGTGATGATCGTCTGCAGGGTGATGATCGCACCGCCGATGGCGATCGCCACCAGCACACCCAGCCCGCCGAGGAGTCCGAGTCGGAAAGCGTTCTGGATCTTCACTGCGACTCCCGGATACCGATGCTACTTATCTGTAGTGACCTTCTCTGCCTGTGACAGTACAGTCCGAAGGCTTTCGAAGTAACCGGCCACAGCCTCGCGTTCAATCCTAATTTGGGAGAGCCGGTCTTCGGCGTCCGACACGAGCTTGGCCGTGCGCTTCTCGCCGTCCTTGACCAGTGCCTTGGCTCTCGCTTCGGCAGTCTTGAGAATTTCGGCTGCCTCCTTGCCGGCCTTCTCCCGCGCCGTCTTTGCCTCGATACGTGCTTCGCCTTCGACGGTTTCAGCCTCGGCGCGCTTCTCGTTGGCATTGCGCGTCGTCTCGGCGAGTTGGGCCTGAGCTTCGTCCAGATATTTCTGCGTCTGGGCGACGGCCTCCTGGTGCTTGGAGAGGAATTCCTTCTCTGCCTCGTCGCGGCGGGCTTTCAGCTCCACATCCAGGTCGTTGCGCGCCTGCTCGGCGTCGAGTCCGATGCGGGTACGGGTCTCGGCGACGTCGTGAGCAAGCTGGGACAGCCTCTGTTCGGATTCGCGGGTGACCTCCGCCTGTCGCTGTTCGATCTCGCGGGCGAGGTTGGTGCGCTGCTGCTCGACGTCGTGGGCCAGGCTGGCGCGGGCGGAGGTGATCTCGGCATCCAGGATGGACCGGGCCTCTGTGGTTTCCTGGGCCAGTTCGGTGCGCGCACGCTTCATGTCGAGCGCCAGCTTGGCATTAGCTGACTTCATCTCCTGCTCGAGAAGCGCGCGTGACGAGACGGTGTCCTGTTCAAGCTGGGTGCGGGCGGCGGTGATCTCCTGGTCGAGAGCGGCACGCTCGGCTGCGGCCTCGACCTCGAGAGTCGCACGGGTCGTCGCGGCTTCCTCCTCGAGGCTGGCGTGTGCCTCTGACGTCTCGTGGTCGAGCCTGGTGCGGGTCTCCTCCACCTCACGGGCCAGAGCCGCGCGCTGGGCTTCCGTGCTCTGCGCAAGCTCGGTACGGGCTTCCTCGATGTCGCGAGCGAGGTCGGTGCGCTGCTGCTCTGTTTCGCGCGCCAGATCGCCCCACTGCTTCTCGTTCTCACTGGTGAACTCGGCACGACCCTGCTCGGTCTCACGCGCCAACGCGGCCGCTGCGTCGCGGGCTTCGCCCGCCTCACGGCTTGCGACGGCCCTGACCTCCGCGGATTCGCGCTCGGCCTCGGCCCGAACGGCCGCTGCCTCCCGCTTGGCTGTGGTGCGAGCCTCTGCCGCCTCGGTGGCGACCGCGCCACGGATGGCGGCGGCCTCGCGCAGGGCGTCCTGGGTAATCACCTCTGCCTGTTCCCTGGTGCGCTCGATTAGCTCAACCGCCTCGACGTTCGCGGTGTCGAGGATGCCTTCCGCCCTGGCATTGGCCTCGGCTGTGATGCGCTCGCCGTTCTCCATCGACTCCACGCGCAGGCGATTGACCTCCGCCTGGACGCCGCTGCGCAGCTTCTCCGCATCGATGTCGGCCTGGCTGATCAGTCGGGTGGACTGTTCCTCGGCTACACGCAGAGTGTTCTCGAGCTTGGTGCCGAGTCCGCTGTAGGTGGGGCTGCCGGTCTCCTCGATCTCTGCCTGCAGGTCTTGGACGGTGGCGCTGAGGCGCTTGACATCTTTGGCCGCATCCGCCTTGTCGTGGTTGGCTTTGATCAGTTCGCGGCGGAGATCCTGGATCGCACTATCGACCTCTTCGCGGTTGTAACCGCGCATGGCAGTGCTGAAAGTTTCGTCGTCAGTGGCCACGGTTTCTCCTCGTGAGTCATCGGCCGGCTTGTGCATCGGCAGTGCCGAACCATCCGAGTTTAGCCTGCGGTCGGGTATGCAATGGGCGTCGATTCCACGCGGTCGCGGTCAGCAGGTGCTGGTCACGCAGGTAATGGGGAGGCGGCTCTCAGGGTCGTTGCGGTAGTCTGGTATGTCTTTGCTGTTGCCACCAGGGGGCCTCCGGCCCCACACCCCTGACATCGCGCCCTAGCGCGAACCGTCGCAGCTGTTCCGGTAGCGCTGCGACACAGGGATAGCCGACCGCCGGTCGTGCATGGCAACACGAGAGGAGCAACCACCGTGCGATTTGTCGCCGCCATCGTGAGCTTTGTCATCGCTTTCGGTCTGATCGCGTTCGGCATCGCCCAGCGCACCGTCTTTGCCGCACCGGACAATGTGACGGCTTCCGTCGCGCTCACGACCGATGCCACCGTCACCGTCATCGACAGCAAGACCCTCAAGTCGCTGGACGGCCGCCAGGACGTGAACATCAGCGGATCGGACAAGATCTTCGCCGCGTATGGTCGAAGCGAAGATGTGATCGGCTGGGTGGGCAAGGCCAGTTATAACAAGATCGGGTACAGCGCGGCAAAGACCGCACTGACCAACACGCTCGTGAAGGGCAGCCAGACCGAGGTTCCCAACCCGAAAGGTTCGGACCTCTGGCTGCAGGAGTATTCGCGCGGCAGCGACCTGAACATCACCCTCAACGTGCCGGACGACATCTCGATCCTGGTGGTCTCGGATGGCAAGAAAGCGGCCCCGAGCGACGTCTCTATTCGCTGGCCGCTCGACAATCGCACACCATGGTCCGGTCCCCTGATCGTCGGAGGCTTCCTCTTCCTTCTCATCGGCATCGCGCTGTACCTCTGGGCATTCATCCACCTGCGCCGTTCGCGTGGACCGCGCCGTAAGAGCCCAGCCAAGATGCCGAAAGTACCGCGCCAGCGCAGATACAAGGTGCGCAAACCGAAGGCGGTGACGAGTGCACCCGCCGGACGTCGTTCACGACGCCGGATGATCGCCGTAGTTCCGGTGCTCTTGGTCAGCACCCTCGCCCTGAGCGGCTGCTCTGCCGAACTCTGGCCCGAGTTCATGACGGGCAGCAGCGCGTCGCCGTCGCCGACCGCCACCGCTTCCAAGGTTCCGGCTGCCGCGGGTGCCGAGCCGCCGGCTGTGACCGCACCGCAACTCAAGGAGATTCTCGCCCGCATTTCCGCCGTAGCGGCCAAGGCGGATGCCGCGATCGATCCGGAACTCGCGAAGACCAGGTTCACCGGTGCCGCGCTCGAACTGCGAACCGCGAACTACGCGATCCGCAAGGTGGACAGCACTTACGCACCCGTTGCTCCGATCCCGACCGAGAAGATCGAGGTGAGCCTCCCGCAGGCTACCGCGAAGTGGCCGCGCACGGTATTCACCGTGCTGACCACCCCCAGCGACAAGACGGTTCCCCCTCTCGCCCTGTACCTGGTGCAGGAGACGCCGCGCGACGACTACAAGGTCGCCTACGCGACCGCGCTCGAGGCGAGTACAGTGACTCCCAGAATGGCTCCAGCCAACGTCGGGGCGACCAAGCTGCCACCGGACAACCCGTTCCTGGTGATGGCACCGTCCGCTCTGGCGCTCTCTTACGGCGACATCCTGGAGAAGGGGGCAGATAGCCCGCATTCCAAGGAATTCGACACCTCGAAAGACGCCCTCATCGGCCTGATTGGCCTCGAGGTGAGGAAGAAACTGCAGGCGAATCCCAAGGCGACATTGACTTTCGCCAACACCGTCGGAACGGGCGAAACCCTGTCCCTCGGCAGCGTCGACTCCGGAGCCATTGTGGCGACGTATCTCAACGAGACGATCACCGCCAAACCCCTTGAGGCTGGTTCGGCAGTCAATCCGGAGGGAGCGGTCAAATCGCTCTCCGGTCTCACCGGCACCACGAAAGGTACTACCGCCGTCTACGGCGACCAGCTGCTCTTCTACGTACCGCCGATCAGTAGCAAAGGCAACAAGAAAGTCGTTCTGCTCGGCTTCGCCACAGGACTCATATCTGCGAAGGAGCTTCCGTGACCAACGTCCCGCCGTCATCAGCCAATCTCAGGGGAGCCGTCGATCTCTCGTCCCTGGTGCGCCCGCCCGCTCCGGTTGGTGGCGCGCCCGAGCCTGCGGCAGCCTCGGTGCAGGCACTGGTCGTGGAGAGTACGGATGCCACGTTCACCAGCATCCTCGACCTCTCGCAGACCGTGCCGGTGATTGTCGAGCTCTACGCCGGGTCGCCATCCGGCACGCTGGTGCGCCTGATCACCGAATATGCCGGCAAGTTCGTGCTGGCGACGGTGGATGCCACGGCCAACCCCCAGCTGCAGCAGGCCTTCCAGGCCACTGCCGCGCCGACCGTCGCCGCCGTCATCGGCGGGCGCCCCGTTGCGCTCTACGAGGGTGAACTACCGGAAGCCGATGCGAAGCAGGTGCTCGAGCAGGTGCTTACCCTGGCCAAGCAGAACAACGTGACAGGGACTGTCACCCCGGCTGAGACGGAGGAGACTCCGGCCGAACCGGTTGAGGCGCCGCTGCCGCCGCATCATCAGGAGGCCTACGACGCCATCGCCGTGGGCGACTACGACACGGCCATCGCCGAGTACAGGACGGCGATCGCGCAGGATCCGCGTGACAACCTCGCGGTCGCAGGGCTCGCGCAGGTCTCCCTGCTCGCTCGTATCGGTTCGACGCCCGCCGCGGACATCCGCTCGGCGGCCGCCGATGCTCCCGATGACGTAGACGCACAACTCGCGGTCGCCGACCTCGATGTCTCCGGCGGTCACCTGGACGATGCTTTCGGGCGGTTGCTCGACCTCTTCCCGACCCTCGACCAGCCATCCAAGGACCGGGTACGCACTCGCCTTCTCGACTACTTCGAGATCGCCGGCGCCGACGAACCCCTGGTCACCGCCGCACGTCGCAGGCTCACCGGCCTACTGTACTGACCGACGGGCCGGCTACTTCTGCGGCCGGAGCCACAGTCCTGCCAGCGGCGGGAGCGTGAGCTCCGCGGATGCCGGACGCCCGGCCCATGAGTCGTCGGTGGCGGTGACGGCGCCGAAGTTGCCCACCCCGGAGCCACCGTATTCTGCGGCATCCGTGTTGAGGATCTCCTCCCAGGTGCCGACGAAGGGCAGGCCGACCCGGTAGGGGCCGACCGTGTTGCCGGAGAAGTTCATCAGCACCGCGATCGGGTTACCGTGGTTGTCCCAGCGCAGGAACGAGACGACGTTGTGCTCAGCGTCGCCCGCGTCGAGCCACTCGAATCCGCCGTCCTCGTTGTCACGCAACCACAGCGAGGGCTGGTCGCGATAGACGCGATTGAGCTGGCCGACGAGTGTGAGAAGCCCGCGATGCACGGGCTGGTCGAGGATCCACCAGTCGAGTCCGCGCTCCTCAGACCACTCTGAGGGCTGGCCGAATTCCTGGCCCATGAAGAGCAACTGCTTACCAGGATGCGCCCACATGAAAGCGAGATAGGCACGTAGGTTCGCGAGTTTCTGCCACTGGTCGCCCGGCATCTTGTGCAGCAGCGATCCTTTACCGTGCACGACCTCGTCGTGGCTGATTGGCAGCAGGAAACTCTCAGTGAAGGCGTAGACGAGGCTGAAGGTGATCTCGTTGTGGTGGTGGGAGCGGTACATCGGGTCTTCCTGGAAGTACGACAGGCTGTCGTGCATCCACCCCATGTTCCATTTCAGACCGAAACCCAGGCCTGGCGCATCCGTCGGCTTGGTGACGCCCGGCCAGGCTGTCGACTCTTCGGCGATCATCACGATGCCTGGATTGCGCTTATAGGCGGTGGCGTTCACCTCCTGCAAGAAGCTGATCGCCTCCAGGTTCTCCCGCCCGCCATTCGCGTTCGGCAACCACTGGCCCTCTTCGCGGGAGTAGTCGAGGTAGAGCATCGAGGCGACGGCATCCACTCGCAGGCCGTCGATGTGAAAGTCTTCGAGCCAGTAGAGGGCGTTGGCCACCAGGAAGTTGCGCACCTGGGAGTCGCCGAAGTTGAAAACGAGAGTGCCCCAGTCCGGCTGCTCGCCGCGGCGCGGATCGGAGTGCTCGTAAAGCGGCCGACCGTCGAAGTTGGCGAGAGCCCACTCGTCCTTGGGAAAGTGTGCGGGGACCCAGTCCATAATCACGCCGATGCCAGCCTGATGCAGCTGGTCGATGAGATAGCGGAGGTCGTCGGGATGCCCGAAGCGGCTGGTCGGCGCGTAATATCCGGTCACCTGGTAGCCCCACGACCCGCCGAACGGATGCTCGGCGAGAGGCATGAACTCGACGTGGGTGAACCCGGTCTCGTGCACGTAATCGATGAGTTGCGCGGCGAGCTCTCGGTAGGAGAGTCCTGGGCGCCATGAGCCGACGTGCATCTCGTAGACGCTCATTGCGGAGTTGTGCGGGTCTCGCTCGGATCGCGCTGTCAACCAGGCCTTGTCGCCCCACTCGTAGGCGGTTGTGCCGACCTTGGAGCCGGTGGCCGGAGGGATCTCGGTGTAGCGGGCCATCGGATCCGCTCGCGTGACCCAGTTGCCGTCGGGCGTAAGCAACTCGAACTTGTAGGTGGTGCCTGGCATGAGGCGTGGCACGAAGAGCTCCCAGACGCCGTTGTCGTCGAGGCGACGCATCGCGTGACCGACGCCGTACCAGCCGTTGAAGTCGCCGACCACGCGCGCGGCGGTGGCGTGCGGTGCCCAGACCGAGAAACTCGTTCCCTCGACTCCCTCGTGCGGGCGAAAGTGTGATCCGAACACCTGCCAGAGCTGCTCATGACGCCCCTGGCCCCAGAGGTAGAGGTCGACGTCGCCCACTGAGGGCACGAAGCGGTAGGGGTCATCCGTGATCCAGTCCGGGCCGTTGGAGTAGGTCGTCTCGACCGTGTAGGACTGCCCATCTCCGGGAGCGAAGCCCTGCCACAGACCGTCTGCCAGATGTGTGAGCGGCACCCGGGTGTCGTTCGGCTGAATGGCGGTCACCGATTCGGCGAGCGGACGCACCACACGGATGACGAAGCCGCCGTCGACGGCGTGCTGCCCCAGCGTGGCGTGTGGCTGCGGGTGCCTGCCCTCGACCAGCGCGGCAACATGATCGGGATGCAGCAACGGAAGCAGTGCCTCGGTCGCTGCTGCGGTGGGCTTCTTCGAATTCGACTTGGCCATCATTTGCCTCTCGGGAGTTCGACACGCAGGATGTGCACCGGCTCGGTGAAGGCATCGAGCCGTACGAAATTCTGCAGGCCCCAGATGTATTTCTGCTTGGTGATGAGGTCGGTGACCTCGAAGGGTTCTCCATCGTCGATGCCGAACCTGGTCGGATCGAGGTAGACGGTGGTCTCCCTGACCGAGTGCGGATCGACGTTGGCGACCACGATGATCGCGTCACCTCGACCGGAACGGGTGAACTTTCCGTCGAGGTATTTGCTGTAGACGAGCATCGAGTCGTCGTCGCTCCAGTGCACGTCGAGATTGCGCAGCTGTCGGAGGGACGGATGCTCCGCCCGGATCTTGTTGAGCAGCGTGAGGTAGGGCGCCAGCGAGTGCCCTGCCGCCTCGGCTCCGGCGAAGTCGCGAGACTTGTACTCGTACTTCTCGTTCTCGATGTTCTCTTCGGAACCCGGCCGCGCGACATTCTCGTAGAGTTCGTAGCCTGCGTAGACGCCCCAGCTCGGCGACGCCGTGGCGGCGATCGCCGCACGGACCTTGTAGGCCGCCGGTCCGCCGAACTGTAGGTACTCGGTGAGGATGTCCGGGGTGTTCACGAACAGATTCGGGCGCAGGTAGGCCGCATGCTCGTGGGAGATCTCGGTGAGAAACTCCTCGAGCTCCACCTTGGTGTTGCGCCAGGTGAAGTAGGTATACGACTGCTGGAACCCGACCTGGCCGAGCGAGTAGAGCATCGCGGGCTGGGTAAAGGCTTCGGCGAGGAAGACGACATCAGGGAATTCGGTGTTCACCTGGTGCAGCAGCCACTCCCAGAACTGCAAAGGCTTGGTATGCGGGTTGTCGACCCGGAAGATCATGACCCCCAACCCGATCCAGTACCTGACGACGCGTAGCACCTCGTTGCGGATGCCGACCGGATCGTTGTCGAAGTTGATCGGGTAGATGTCCTGGTACTTCTTCGGCGGGTTTTCGGCATAGGCGATCGAGCCGTCGGGCAGCGTCGTGAACCACTCAGGGTGCTCTTTTACCCATGGATGGTCGGGTGAACACTGCAGTGCCAGGTCGATCGCGACTTCGAGTCCGCTCTTCTTCGCCGTGTCGAGGAAGGCGGTGAAGTCGGAGACGGTGCCGAGGTCCGGATGAATGTAGTCGTGGCCGCCCTCTGGCGCGCCGATGGCCCACGGCGAGCCGGGATCCTTGGGGCCGGGGTTGAGCGTGTTGTTCGGCCCTTTGCGAAAGCTGGTGCCGATCGGATGAATCGGCGGAAGGTAGAGCACGTCGAAGCCCATGGCGGCCACCGCAGGTATGCGGCGGGCTGCGGTGCGGAAGGTGCCGCTGGTCCAGTTGCCGCTCTTGTTCTTCTTCGCACCCTCGGACCGCGGGAAGAACTCGTACCAGCTGCCGACCCCGGCGCGGGAGCGCTCTACCCGCACCTCGAGCGGCAGGCTGAGGGTGACGAGGCTGGCGATCGGCTGCTTCTCGATCTCCGCGGTGACTCGTGAATCTGTCGCGACCTGCAGCCTGGCCTCCGGTGCAAGAGTTTTGCTGGCGATGGCCTTGGCGGCATCCTTCAACACCCTGTTGTTGGGGTCGGCTTTCGCTGCTTTCGCCAGCAGTTGCGTGCCCATGAGGAGCATGAGCTTCACGTCCACGCCGGCCGGGATCTTGATCTCGGCATTGTGCAGCCAGGTGGCCCAGTCGTCGTTCCAGGCCTGCACGCTGTAGAGCCAGGTGCCCGAGTCATCCAGTAGGAGTTGGACCTCCCAGCGGTCGATTCCGACGCCGATCTCGTGCATGCGGTGCTTGGTCTGCTGACCGCTCGGATCGGTGAGCAGCAGGTCGACGCCGAGAACCTCGTGGCCCTCCTTGAAGACGGTCGCCTGGAAGGGCACCACCTCGCCGACATAGGCCTTCGCCGGCCAGATATTTTCGGGTTGTTGGGGCGAGAGGTCCCTGATCGGGATGCGTCCCACCTTCGTTTCGTATGCCATAGCCACCCTCCGACCGTAGCCTCTCGGTCGTGAAATCTCTTCCCCTTGACTCGCGGCGTGTGTGTCCGTAACTGTCGGTGATCGCCTCGGACGCCTGAAGGTAATGGTTGGGTAACCATGCTCGCCTAGGCTGGAACAGTGAAGGCTATTCGACGATTTACCGTTCGCACCGTTCTACCGGAAGCGCTGAGCCCTCTCGAGGAGCTCGCCACGAACCTCCGATGGTCGTGGCACCTGCCGACCAGGCGCCTCTTCGAGGACATCTCGCCGGAGCTGTGGGAGGCGAGTGGGCACGATCCGATCGGCCTTCTCGGCGAGATCGAGCCGCCGCGACTGGGTGAACTCGCGTCGGACACGGACTTTGTCGCCCGTGCCAGAGCGCTCGTCGACGACCTGCACAACTATCTGACCGAGCCGCGCTGGTACCAGCAGAACTGCACGGATGCCGCGCCACAGGCGATCGGCTACTTCTCGCCCGAGTTCGGTATCGCCGCCGCCCTTCCGCAGTATTCCGGCGGCCTCGGCATCCTGGCCGGCGACCACCTGAAGAGTGCCTCCGACCTGGGCGTGCCGATCATCGGTGTCGGCCTGTTCTACCGTTCCGGTTACTTCGCCCAGTCGATCTCGCCCGACGGCTGGCAGCAGGAGTCGTACCCTGTGCTCGACCCGGACGGCCTTCCGCTGTCGGTGCTGCGGCACCCGGACGGCACCGCGGCCCAGGTCGCTCTCGCGCTGCCTGACGGTCGTGCCCTCTACGCCCGCATCTGGCAGGTCGCGGTCGGCCGCATCCGCCTACTGCTGCTCGACACCGACATTCCGGAAAACGAGGAGGCGCTGCATTCGGTGACCGACCGGCTCTATGGCGGTGGGGGAGAGCATCGTCTGCTGCAGGAACTGCTTCTCGGAATCGGCGGGGTGCGCGCCATCAAGGTACTCACCGAACTGACGGATGCCGACACACCGGAGGTCTTCCACACCAACGAGGGTCACGCCGGGTTCCTCGGCCTCGAACGCATCAGCGATCTCATCGGCGACGGACTCTCCTTCACCGAAGCGCTGCAGGTGGTGCGTGCGGGAACCGTCTTCACCACCCACACGCCGGTGCCTGCAGGCATCGACCGTTTCGACGCCAGCCTCATCGAGCGATACTTCTCCACCGATCTTCTCCCCGGTGTGGAGGTCGACGATGTGCTGAGCCTTGGCGCGGAGAACTATGTCGGCGGCACCGCGAACACCTTCAATATGGCGGTCATGGGGCTGCGTCTCGGCCAGCGTGCCAACGGCGTCTCGAAGTTGCACGGCGAGGTCAGTCGCGGCATGTTCGGCGAACTGTGGCCCGGCTTCGACACCGCGGATGTGCCGATCACGTCGGTCACGAATGGCGTGCATGCTCCGACCTGGACCGATTCGTCCCTCGTCGCGCTGGCCTCCGACCGCCTGGGCAACTCCGACACGACGACGGCCGATTGGAAGTCGCCGGCGGTGAGCGATGGCGACATCTGGAACGTGCGCAACGGCATGCGCGCCCAGCTGGTGGAGGATGCCCGCAAGCGTGTCTCCGCAGCGTGGGCCGCGCAGAGCCCAGGCGTCGGGGACCCTGTCTGGCTCTCCCAGATGCTCGACCCCAACGTGCTCACCATCGGTTTCGCACGACGGGTACCGACCTACAAGCGACTCACGCTGATGCTGCACGACCCTGAACGCCTGCGCGCGATCCTGCTCTCCGAGGAGCACCCGGTGCAGATCGTGATCGCAGGCAAGTCGCATCCCGCCGACGATGAGGGCAAGCGCCTCATCCAGAAACTGGTGGAGTTTTCGCAGGAGCCCGACATCCGCAAGCGCATGGTGTTCCTGCCGAATTACGACATCGGCATGGCCCAGCTGCTTTATCCGGGTACGGATGTCTGGCTGAACAACCCGCTGCGTCCGCTCGAAGCCTGCGGCACATCCGGCATGAAGGCTGCCCTCAACGGATCGCTCAACCTGTCGATTCTCGACGGATGGTGGGCGGAGTTCTACGACGAGGAGAACGGCTGGGCGATCCCCTCCGCCGATTCCGCCGGCGACTCTGCCGAGCGCGACAAGCTCGAAGCTAACTCGATGTACGATCTCATCGAGCACCAGATCGCACCCCGTTTCTACGACCGGAACTCCGACGGGGTTCCCGCGCGGTGGGTCGAGTCGATTCGTCACACGCTCTCGACGCTGTCGCCGGAACTCTCCGCCGACAGGATGGTGCGCGAATACGTGGAGCGTCTCTACCTGCCCGCAGCCTCCGCAGCCCGGGCGATCGCCGCCGATTCCTACGGGCCAGCGCGAACGCTCGCCGCCTGGAAGACCACTGTCACGGCCGCGTGGCCCCATGTCTCGGTGACCCACGTCGAATCCGGGGGAGTGGATGCCGTTCCGCAGGTCGGTGACGAACTCCACGTTCGCGCCCACGTGAACCTCGCCGGCCTGACGCCCGATGACGTGGCTGTCGAGGTCGTCTTCGGTCGTGCCCGCGAGGGTGATCGACTGGAGAACGTGGAGCGGCGGGAGCTCACCGCAGTGCCAGGCTCCACCGACGCGACCGGCACCGTGCAGTTCACCGGGACGGTCACGCTCTCTCGGGCGGGCAGCTTTGGCTACAACGTGCGGGTGGTGCCGCGGCATCCGCTGCTGGCGAGTCCCGCTGAACTGGGGCTCATCGCCGTCGCGAGCTGAGCAGGCTGCTGGTCATCAGCGCGGTGTTCTGTTATCCGCGCTGCGGTTGCAACGTGCGCGCGGATAACAGAACACCGCGCGGATGCTGACGTGACCTGTCACTCCGTGTGGGGTACGTCGGGGCTTTCGGGCGCGGGGGTGTGACGCATTCGAGGGACAGGCGTCGACGCATCCTTGTACCCCGCTGGGGGACAGTTTTAGGTAAAAAAACACTGATTTATGAGAAAATCTGCGCGATAGCAACGAATTTCGCAGTTCAGACCGATATACCAGCGGAAATCATCACTTTCACGCCCATTTTCTTGTGCCCTCTTCTGGGGGTTCATGGAGGATAGACAATGTCGTCTGTCCCGCATACAGTTCTTATCGGGGAAGGTGCTCGTCGCCTGATCGCCGCCGAGAGGCGAGGTCCACGCGAGCACGATTGCCCGTCCGGAAATCCGGCGGGGCACTCTCACAAACTCGGAACGACGCGCCATCGCGACGTTCCTGCCGCATGTGCGGCGACTCATTGCAAGCGACATCGCGGTGTCGCGAAAGGACAGAACATGAACAAGCTCGTCAAAGGCGCAATCGCAGGCGCTGCCGGTATCGCTCTTCTCCTCGGCGGTGCGGGCACCTTCGCACTGTGGAACTCGTCGGCAAGCGTCGCCGGCGGAACCATCGTCGCCGGCAACCTGGTCGTTGCCGATCCCGGTCCGGCCGGCGTCTGGACCGTCAACGGCGGCACCACCCCCGTCACGCTCAGCAGCTACAGGGTCGTCCCCGGTGACGTGCTCAAGTTCACCAAGACCGTCAATGTGACGGCAAGCGGCGACAGCCTGGTCGCCACTCTCGGCCTCGGCACCGCGTCGATCACGCCGACCGCTGCGGGCAACGCGGCGGATGTCGCGCTCGCCAACTACCTCAACGCCAACGCCGTGCTCGCGGCATCCGGTGCATCCATCACGGGTACCGGCCCGTACACGGTGACCGCCGGTGCGTCGGGCATCGTCGCGCAGCCGGTAGTCGTGACCGCCACCATCACCTTCCCGAAGAGTGTGACGGCCGGTGCGGAGAACGCTGCAAAGTCAGGCTCAGTGAGCCTCGCAGGCCTGACGGTGACACTTACCCAAAACTAGTCACCGTCGCACGGATGCCCGCTACCCGAAGGCGGGCATCCGTGTGGCACGGCCCCAATGAACCCCAGCAGATCCCAACCCAGCAGATCCCAACCCACCAGATCACAGACGCGAGAGGCGGTGACCCGGATGTCGATACACGCTAGCCACGGACGGCACGCTGCCAATCGCGGCTTCCTCCGCTTCTTCTCCCTTCGCTCGATGATCATCACCGCTGTCACCCTCATCGCAGCGATCAGCATCGCCGTGATAGCCACCGGCGGTACCTACGCGCTGTGGAACAAGTCGGCGCAGGCCGCGCCCGCCGCCACCATCACGGCCGGGACCGCGAACCTCACGGTCTCCTCCCTCACCCTGCCGACATCCGCCCTCGCCCCCGGTCGAACTATCTACGGTTCCACCGCGGTCGCGAACACCGGCACTGTACCGCTCGCGCTCAGCGCGACGCTCTCCGGCCCAACGTCGTCGACCACGTTCTCGCAGGCGCTCACCCTGGGCTTCGGCACCGCCGCTACGGCGGCAGCCTGTGCCAGCTTCACGCCCAGTTCGACGGCGACCTTCGCCTCTGCCTCGACCGCGGCATTCGGCACTCTCCCTCTCACCGCCACCAGCGGCTCGCCGCTCTACGTTTGTGTGTCGGTCACTCTCGCTTCGACAGTCGCGACCGGCGCGCAGGGCCAGACCGCCTCGACCTTCCGCATCACGCTCTCCGGGGTTCAGTCATGACACGCCGTCGCATGCCGCGCGCAGCCCTCGCGATCGGCCTCGCCGTATTCCTCACGCTGGCCGGCACGAGCGTTGCGTCAGCACTCTGGAACGCGAGCGCGACAGCGGTGACGGGTTCTGCCACAGCGGGAAAGTTGACCTTCACGCAGGCGGGAACTTCGGCGCTCGCGAAGACCTACACGCCCTCGGATCTTGTCGCTGTCGCGCCGATCACCGTGAAGAACGGCGGGACCATCGCCAACACTTTCACCCTGCGCATCGCCGGATCCAACGGCAACAATCTGACCAATGCGATCACCCTCTCCGGCTGGTCGGTCGTCTCCACCGCCGCCTGCACGCCGACCCCACCCAACGGCGCGACGGTGCTCACCGGACCGAGCCTCACCACGGGGATCACGTTCTCCGGGGCGCAACTCACGGCCGGTTCCTCAGTTTTCTACTGCATCACAACCTCTGTGCAGTCCGCCAAGAGCGACAGTGTCGCCCCGGCCATTGTCACCGTGATCCTCACCTCCGCGGTCGGAAACTGGAACTCGAACTCGACTACGACGGCCAGCCAGCAGGTGCAGGCCGCCGATACGACCGCGCCCAGTGCGCCGACGAATGTCGCGGCATCCGGCACCACCGCTTCGCAGACCACTCTCAGCTGGACGGCCTCTACCGATAACGTCGGGGTCACCGGTTACGACGTCTACCGGTACGGGATCAAGATCGGCTCCACCACGGGCACCACCTACACGGACACGGGGCTCGCGCGCGACACGGCCTACAGCTATACCGTGATCGCTCGCGACGCGGCCGGCAACTCCTCCGCTGCGTCCACCACCGCGACCACCACGACGCCGACAATGACCGCCGGCGGCCGCTACCAGATCAGCGTGCCGAACAGCGGCCTGTGCATCGACGCGGGACCCGCCGGTGCCGCCGGCGATGGTACGCCGCTCGCGATCGTCGCCTGTGCAACCGGTCGAGTGCAGACCTGGCAGTTCGCCACCGCTGCCACGGCCAACTACTACCAGGTGCAGGCCAACCCCTCGACGACGCTTGCCTGGGAGGTGGACAACAGCGGCGGTCTCGGCCAGAACAATTACCAGAAGGCCCAGCTCTGGTCTTACGGCGGAGGGGCCAACCAGCAGTGGCAGGCCGTCTCCGAGGGCGTCGGCACCGGCAAAGTGCACTTCCTGAGCCTGAACAGCGGCAAATGTCTCGACATTCCGAACGCCAACATCACGTCGGGCGCCCAGTTGCAGCAGTATGACTGCAACAGCACAGTCGCGCAGACCTTCCTCATGACGCAGCTGCCGTGAGGCGGCGTCGAGCGGCTATCGCCGCAGTGACGCTCGCCGTGATCGTGATGCTCGGTGCGGGTATTGCGCCGGCATCAGCGGCGACCGACAGCGTGCTGCTCAGTCGCGACGGCATCCACTATTCGACTTCGCTGAGCGGCGGCCTCTTCGACGGCGCAGCGGCGCTCATTCCCGGTCATTCGGTGAGCACCGAACTGTGGATCAAGAATCCCACGGCCGCGCCGGCTTCGGTGCGAGTCAGTGTGCAGGGGGTGAACGCCTCATCTCCGGCGTTCGCGACAGGGGTCGCATTGAGCACAGCGAGTTCACTGGTCGCGGCGAAGGCGTCCGCCGAGCCGCTCGTTGACGTACGGCGATGTGATGTGCTGACGTCAGTTCCGCGGCTCGCACCAGGGGCGGTAATGCAGATTGCCCTCACTTTCACCATGGATGACATGGTGGGCACCGTCGCTCAGACTGACAGTGTGGGACTCGACCTGCTCGTCGCGCTCCGCGACGCCCAGGCCGGGCCCTTCGCCGCATCCGCGTGCGATGATGACGGGGTGGTCGTCGCCTCGAACAGCAAACAGCTCGGAACCATCGCCTACACCGGTACTGAGCTCCCAGTGCCGCTGATCATCGCCGCAGGCCCGATGCTCGGTGTCGGGATCTTCCTCGTCGGACGTCGACGTCGCCGGGCGGACGATGGACATCACTAGGGCGCAGGCGCGACGCGATCGTGAGAAGGGTCTGTGGCACTACATCGGCCTGGCTCTCAGCGGCGCGCTGCTGCTGCTCGTGATCGCTATGGCGCTACTGGTGATCGTGATTCCCAAGGTTGCCGGCGGCATCCCGCTCACCGTGTTGACCAGTTCGATGATCCCGCACTATCCGCCGGGAACCCTCCTAGTCGATCGGCCGGTCGACCCGAAGGATCTCAGGGTCGGTGACGTGGCGACCTACCAGATCGAGTCGGGCAGGCCGGGCGTCATCACCCATCGAATCGTCGCCATCCATTCCTCCTCCGACGGGTCGCGTACCTTCCAGTTCAAGGGCGACAACAACAGCCAGCCGGATGTCGACAACGTTATCGAGAAACAGATCCAGGGCACCGTTTGGTATTCGCTTCCGTTTATCGGCTACGTCAATAACGCCGTCAACGGTGAGAGCCGCAACTGGATCGTGCCTGTGCTGGCCGGACTGCTTTTCGTCTACGCCGGATTCACCGTCGCGAGTGCGATCGTCGGGTCACGTCGGAAACGCCGTGCGAAGCCTGGCACGATCGACGAGCGGTGAACCGGATGCCGAGGCCGTCAGTGTGCCGGTCGCGGGAGTGCTGCCACGCTCAGTTCGCCCGGAACAGCTGCATCGACGCTGGCGCGAGCTTCAACTCGGTGGTCGGCGCATGGATCTCCTTCGGCGCGTGGTCGTCGGCGCTGTTCCACAGCAGCTCGTAGGAGATAACCCCCTCGTGCTCCGGCAGGCAGACGGTCTCCTCGACCTCGAGGCCATGCACGATCAGCAGGATGCGGTTGAACTCCTCGAATTCGGGGGTCGAGGCCGCGAGGTACTGCAGCGTGCGCTCGGCGGGGGAGTCCCAGTCGGTGATGGACATCGACAGGCCCTCCTTGTTGAACCAGTCCATCTGGGTGGCGGAGGGCACCGTCTCGCCGAAGATCCCGAAGCGCACGGGTCTCAGGGCCGGGTTCTCGCGGCGCAGGCGCAGTAGCTTCTGCGAGACCAGCAGCAGGTCGTCCTGCCAGTCCCCGTGTTCCCACGGCAGCCAGGTCAGCTCGCTGTCGTGACAGTAGGCGTTGTTGTTGCCGCGCTGGCTGCGTCCGAACTCGTCGCCGGCAGTGATCATCGGCAGGCCGGCCGAGAGCAGTAGCGTCCCGAGCAGGTTGCGGGTCGCCTTCTCGCGCGCTCGCAGGATGGTCGCGTCATGGCTCGGACCTTCGACGCCATAGTTGAACGAGTGGTTGTTGTCGGTGCCATCACGGTTGTTCTCGCCGTTGCCGAGATTGTGCTTCTGGTTGTAGGCAGTGAGGTCGGCGAGGGTGAATCCGTCATGGGCGGTGACGAAGTTGACGGACGCGAGTGGCCCACGTTGCTGTGAGAACACGCCCGCCGAGCCGGAGAGCTTCGCGGCCAGCTGCCCGATCCCAATAGGTGTCTCGCCGCTTGCCCGCGCGGAACCGATGTCGGTGAGCCAGAAGTCGCGAGCCCGGTCGCGGTAGTCGTCATTCCATTCTGACCAGCCGTCGGGAAAATTGCCGACCTGCCAGCCGCCCATGCCGACATCCCACGGCTCGGCGATCATCTTGACATCGGCGAGGGCGGGATCGCCGACGATCGCCTCGAGGAGCGGATGATGCCGGTCGAACTCGACCCGGTCGTCACGTCCGAGGGTGGCGGCCAGATCGAAGCGGAAGCCGTCGACCTGCACCTCGTTGGCCCAGTAACGCAGGGAGTCGAGCGCGAGGCGCTGGGCGGCGGGCTGGGAGAAATCGACGGTGTTGCCGCATCCGGTCACATCGATGTAGTTGCCTTTGGCATCCTGCCGGTAATAGGAGGCATTGTCGAGGCCGCGCAGCGAGGTGGTCGGACCATCGACGCCCTCCTCGGCTGTGTGGTTGAAGACGACGTCGAGGATCACCTCGAGTCCGGCCTCGTGCAGCAGTTTCACCATGCCCTTGAACTCGCGCAGCACGGCACCGGCGCCCCCGAACTGCGCCTGACGCGAGGCGTAAGCGGCGTGCGGCGTGAAGAAGTTGAGGGTGTTGTAGCCCCAGTAGTTCATCAGGCCCTGCTTCACCAGGCGCTGCTCGCTGACGAACTGGTGCACCGGAAGCAGCTGGATCGCGGTGACGCCGAGATCCTTCAGGTAGTCGATCGCCCTCTCATTGGCGAGGCCGGCGTAGGTGCCGCGCAGTTCCTCTGGAACGGCGGTGTTGAGCTTGGAGATGCCTTTCGCGTGCGCCTCGTAGAGCACTGTGTGATCGAGCGGCGTGTTCGGTTTCGTCACGCCTGACCAGTCGAAAGCGTCATCCTGAACATAGGAGCGCCACTCGCCGGATGCCGTTCTGGCCAGGCCTCGCGAGTAGGGGTCGATCAGGTGCAGCGTCGAGTCGAATCTGTGCGTGGGGCCTGTCGGCCCGGTTGCGCGCAGTGAATACCGGGTTCCCGCGACGAGGGCTGAGGATTTTCCCGACCAGACGCCGCCGGCATCCTTCACCAGCTGGATGCTGTCGGCCACCCAGTTCGGATCCTTCTCGCCGAAGATGCAGAGCTCGATTGCCGTCGCATTCGCCGACCAGACTCGAAGCTCGCCGCCGGTTGCTGTGACGCGGACGCCGAGGTTGGTCAGTGGGTCGATCGTAGGCACGCGTTCTAGAGTAATCAGTGCGTGAGTCACGCTTGTTACACGCGTCAGGAGCACGGTGGCCATCTACCTCGATCATGCGGCGACCACGCCGATGCTGCCCGAGGCGATCGAGGCCTACACCTCCGCCCTCGGGATCGTCGGCAATCCGTCTTCGATCCACAGCCAGGGGCAGAACGCCAAGCGGATGCTGGAGGAGGCCCGCGAACAGGTCGCGCTGTCGCTCGGCTGCGATCCGATCGAGGTCGTGTTCACCTCCGGGGGAACCGAATCGGTGAACCTCGCGGTG
The DNA here is from genome assembly GCF_040549465.1 of Glaciihabitans sp. UYNi722. Lineage (NCBI taxonomy): Bacteria > Bacillati > Actinomycetota > Actinomycetes > Micrococcales > Microbacteriaceae > Glaciihabitans > Glaciihabitans sp. UYNi722. The sequence continues at coordinate 54,827 of NZ_JBEPTL010000017.1, forward strand.
AAGGGCCTCTACTGGGCCCGGAACACGGATGCCCCGCGCCGCCGCATCCTGGTCCCCCGGGGCGAACACCACGCCACCATCGACACCGTCGAGTGGCTGGAGCGCTACGAGGGCGCGATCCTCGAATGGGTTCCCCTCGACTCCCTCGGCAGGATCCGCCCGGACTCGCTGGCCGAGCTCATTCAGGCCCACGACGACATCGCCCTGATCACGCTTCTCTGGGCGAACAACGAGGTGGGCAGCATCCAGCCGGTCGCTTCGGTTGTCGAACTGGCGGCGGCCCACGGTATCCCGGTACACGCGGACGCTGTTTCGGCTTACCGCCACCTGCCCATCGATTTCGCCGCCTCCGGCCTCTCCGCGCTCTCCGTCTCCGCCCACAAGATCGGTGGACCGCTCGGCATCGGTGCGCTCGTGCTGTCCCGCGGCGCGACCATCGTCCCGCTGATCCACGGGGGAGGCCAACAGCGCGACGTGCGGTCAGGCACCCAGGATGCGCCTGCCGCCATCTCGTTCGGGGTTGCGGCGCGGCATCCGGCCCCGCGGCTGTCGGCCCTGCGCGACCGGGTGATCGCCGGGGTACAGGAGGCTGTGCCGTCCGCGATCCTGCGCGGCGACCCCGTCGACCGGCTGGACAACAACGCGCATTTCACCTTTCCTGGCTGCGAGGGCGACTCCCTGCTGTTCTTGCTGGATGCCGCCGGCGTTTCGGTCTCGACGGGATCGGCCTGCCAGGCCGGCATTCCCGAGGCCTCGCACGTGCTGCTCGCCATGGGACTCAGCGATAGCGAGGCGCGCGGGGCACTGCGGATCACCGTGGGACACACGACGACGGAGGCCGACGTCGGCGCTTTTCTGGCCGCGTTACCGGATGCGGTCGCTCGCGCCAGCCGTGCAGGGCTCTCTGATCGCACGGTGTCGATCGGCCGCTGACCGCTCTCTGGCGTACTGCCTTCGGTATCTCCAGGTGCCCGGAATCCCAGCACTTGCCACTTTCCGTGGTCTGAGGGCGCTGAGACCACACAAACTGGCAAATGGTGCGCCAGACAAGGGTGGTGGTGGCGAGATGGGCGAGCTGTGGTCGCCGCCGGTTTCGGTTCTTCTTGTGGAAATTCAGGACTTTGGTCGAGCGTGGTGGGCGAAAACGGCGATCTGCCGGTGTGCGATGACGGAAGTCCTGAATTTCCAACGAGGGGTGAGGGGTGAGGGATGCCGTGGACCCGTGATATTCGACGCTCTTGCGCCGCCGCCGCACCTGTAATATTCTGCTGACAGGTGCAAGGGATGGTGAACATGGATGCTTCGGAACTCAGCGGCAAACTCGCCGCCATCGCGAGCCCGCAGCGCATGCGGATCATCGCCCTGCTTACAGGCGAGACGCTCCACGTGAGCGAACTCGCCAGGCGCATGGAGATGTCGCGCGCCCTGCTCTACATGCATCTCACGAAGCTCGAGGAGGCCGGCTTCGTCGCGGGGCATCTCGAGCTGTCCGACGACGGCAAGGCCATGAAGTTCTTCGAGGTCCTCCCGTTTACCTTGACCGTCACCGCGAAGACGCTCGTCGGAGCCGTCGCCGCACACACAGAAAGCGAGAAAGTCTGATGGATGCTGGAGCCGTTGCCACGCTGATCCCCGTCGTCGCCATCGCGGGAGGGATCACCTACGCGATCCTCTCCACGTACTGGAAGTCCAAAGAGAAGGTCGCCGGTTCATCGCCCGACCTGCGGGCGGCACTCGACGCCAACACCGCGGCGAGTCGCGCGATCCTCGAGCGCCTCGACAGCATCGAGGCTCGCCTCGGCACAGTCGAGAAGACGCTCACCGACATCCCCTAGGCAGCCCGCGATCGAGCCGAAGGCATCCGCACCCGTGTTTAGACTGGAACCATGAAGGTTTTGGCGGCAATGAGCGGGGGAGTGGACTCCGCGGTGGCTGCGGCACGCGCGGTCGAGGCCGGCCACGACGTCGTCGGTGTGCATCTGGCTCTGAGCCGTATGCCGGGCACGCTCCGCACCGGAAGCCGCGGATGCTGCACCATCGAAGACTCGATGGACGCCCAGCGAGCGGCCAACATCATCGGCATCCCCTACTACGTCTGGGACTTCTCGGAGCGCTTCAAACTCGACGTGGTCGACGACTTCATCGCCGAATACGCGGCCGGCCGCACACCCAACCCGTGCATGCGCTGCAACGAGCGCATCAAGTTCGCGGCGCTGCTCGAGAAGGCTCTCGACCTCGGATTCGATGCAGTCGCAACCGGTCATTACGCCTCGATCCTCACGGACGCCGACGGCAATCGCGAGCTGCACCGTGCCGCGGCCTGGGCGAAGGACCAGTCCTACGTGCTCGGCGTGCTCACCACCGAGCAACTCGCCCACAGCATGTTTCCACTCGGGGCGACCCCGTCGAAGGCCGAGGTGCGTGCCGAGGCTGCCGAGCGTGGTTTCAGTGTGGCGAACAAGCCCGACTCCCACGACATCTGCTTCATCCCGGATGGTGACACCCGCGGCTGGCTGGCAGAGCGCGTCGGCGCGGAGCAGGGCCGGATACTCGAGCGCGACGGTTCGATCGTCGGCAGCCACGAGGGAGCGCACGCCTTCACCGTCGGCCAGCGCAAGGGCCTGAATCTCGGCGTGCCGTCGGCGGATGGACGCCCACGTTTCGTCCTCGAGGTCAAGCCCGCTACCAACGAGGTCGTCGTCGGTCCGAAGGAGGCGCTCGACATCGCCGAGATCGCCGGATCGAAGTTCAGCTGGGCAGGGCTGCCGCCAGCCGACCCGTCCACACCGTTCGACTGCCACGTGCAGATTCGCGCGCACTCCGATCCGATGGCCGCTGTGGCGGTGCTGCGCGACGGTGAACTGGTGATCACCCCCGACGTGCCGCTCAACGGTGTCGCTCCCGGCCAGACCGCCGTCGTGTACGTCGGCACCAGGGTGCTCGGCCAGTGCACGATCGACCGCACCGTCAGCGCCGACTCGATGGTACGCACCGCCTGATCTATCCGCGCGGCGATTTGTTATCCGCGCGGATGTTGTAACCGGCGCGCGGATAACAAACTTCAGCGCAATAGTCGGTGGCCGATGCCATTCCGCACCGTCAGGGGTACTGCCTAAGCTGAACTCGTGGCGAAGCGCAATGAGACGACCAACGAGCGTGCGACCGAAGAACTGACCCTCGAGCAGGCCGGCAGCGAAGCCGGGTCTCTCACGACGCGCATCCTCGAGTTGCGCGACGCGTACTACGAGCGGGATGAGACGCTCGTCAGCGACTCCGAGTACGACCTGATGATCCGCAGGCTCGAAGAACTCGAGCGGTTGTTCCCCGAACTGCAAAGCCAGGACTCGCCGACGCAGACGGTCGGGGGCCGCGCCGAGACCACCCTGTTCAGCCCTGTACGCCACGTCGAGCGGATGCTGAGCCTCGACAACGTCTTCTCCATCGACGAGTTCGAAGAGTGGGCGGCCAAGGCGGAACGCAACTCCGCCCGCCGAATCGACTACCTCTGCGAACTGAAGATCGACGGCCTCGCCATCAACCTGCGCTACGAGAACGGCGTTCTCACCACGGCCGCAACCCGCGGCGACGGCGTCGTTGGGGAGGACGTGACGGAGAACATCGCCTACGTGCCGAGCATCCCGTCGCGGCTGGTCGGCACGGGTCATCCTGCAATCATCGAAGTGCGTGGTGAGGTGTTCTTCGAGACGGCGATCTTCGACCAGCTCAACGCCGACCAGGTGGCGGCGGGCGAGAGGGTTTTCGCCAACGCGCGGAACGCGGCATCCGGCAGCCTGCGGCAGGTGAAGGAGAACAAGAATGAGGACGCGCTCGCGCGCATGTACAAACGGCTCGGTCGGCTGAGCATGCTGGTACACGGCATCGGGGCCTGGGCCAACCCTCCGGTCTCGTCGCAGTCCGAGATCTACGCGCTGCTCAAGTCGTGGGGGCTTCCGACCAGCACTCACTACGAGGTGAAGAAGTCGGCGAAGGATGCAGCGAAATTCATCGAGTATTTCGGTGAGCACCGTGGCAGTGTCGAGCACGAGATCGACGGCATCGTCGTGAAAGTGGACGAACTCGCCCTGCACGAGGAACTCGGTGCCACCAGCCGGGCGCCGCGCTGGGCGATCGCCTACAAATATCCGCCGGAACAGGTCAATACGAAGCTGCTCGACATCGTCGTGAGCGTCGGTCGCACCGGCCGTGTCACCCCGTTCGCTGTGATGGAGAAGGTGCGGGTCGCCGGCAGCGAAGTGCGACAGGCGACACTGCACAACCAGGATGTGGTGAAGGCCAAGGGCGTGCTCATCGGAGACACCGTGGTATTGCGCAAGGCCGGTGACGTGATTCCCGAGGTACTCGGGCCGGTCGTCGAACTGCGCGACGGCACCGAGCGCGAATTCGTGATGCCGACGCACTGCCCGGAGTGCGGCACCCTGCTGGCGCCGGCCAAGGAGGGCGACGTCGACCTGCGCTGCCCGAATGCGCAGAGCTGCCCGGCGCAGGTACGCGGTCGAGTGGAACACGTTGGTTCTCGCGGAGCGCTCGACATCGAGGGACTCGGCGAGGTGGGGGCTGCGGCGCTCACCCAACCGGACTTCCCCGAGACACCGCCGCTCGTCACCGAGGCCGGCCTGTTCTCACTCGTGATGGCCGACATCTTTCCGATTCGCGTGACCGTGCGAGACAACGAGACCGGCCTGGCCAAACTCGATGACGACGGCACGGAGCGCACGGAGACGCCGTTCCGCCGCAAACGCCAGCCGAAGAAAGACGGCGTGTTCGACGGCACGGGTGACGGCGATGACGGGTTCGTGCCGTCGACCGCCGCGATGAAACTCCTCGACGAGATCGAGAAAGCCAAGACCAAGGAACTGTGGCGCATTCTCGTGTCGCTCAGCATTCGCCACGTCGGTCCCGTCGCGGCCCGCGCCCTTGCCGGCTACTTCGGATCGCTGCCCGCCATTCGCGAAGCGTCGCGCGACGAGCTCGCCGCGGTTGACGGTGTCGGTGGCATCATCGCTGACGCCCTGATCGCCTGGTTCGCCGTCGACTGGCATGTCGAGATCATCGAAAGCTGGACGGATTCCGGCGTGCAGTTCACGACGCCTGGTCACCCTGGCCCCGGTGCGGCCGTCGCTGCCGGCGGCCCGCTCGGAGGCATCACCGTCGTCGCGACCGGCAGCCTCGAGGGCTTCACGCGCGAGGGCGCGCTCGAGGCGATCATCGCCGCCGGGGGCAAAGCGGCGTCGAGCGTATCGAAGAAGACCGACTTCGTAGCGGCCGGCCCCGGAGCCGGCTCGAAGCTCACTAAAGCGGAAGAACTCGGCCTGCGAATCCTCGACGCAGCCGAGTTCGCACGGCTTCTCGAGCTCGGACCGTCAGGATTGGACTCCTGATCAGTTAGAATTGACTAACCTTCAACCCTAGGTTAAGGGCTGAGGCGCCCCTACTATTGGGGGTACTTAGTTGTTTCGTTGCATCCGGCGTTCCCCCGGCGCCATTGCAAACGATTGGAAATACCCTTTTGCTGTTCGAAATCGCAGCGTTCCTCTCAACCTCTGGCGCCTTCGGCGGCGTGGCAGAGGCCTTCGGTGTTCACGAAATCAACCAGCAGATCTCGTCCGAAGTGGTCATGGCCGACCCATCCATCCAGGATCCTGCCAATCTGCTCGGGCCGATACTCGCACCGAATCGACAAGCAGGGGCAGCGCGCACCCTCTCCTCTCCCGTCGATCCGTCGCTTCTCCCGAAGCTCAGCGGCAGCGCGTTGCTCAACCAGTTGGCGCTGCAGCCGAAGGACGATATCGCCACATTCGTGAAGAACAGTCCGGAGGCTGTCGGTGCGATGATGGTCAGCCCTCCCAAGGCGACACTCGTGACGTCGTGGTGGTCCGGGCTCTCCTCAGCACGCCAGAAGACGCTCCTGAATGCGGCACCCGAATACGTGGGAAACCTCGATGGGGTGCCGTTCGAGGTTCGCGACAAGGCCAACCGGCTCTATCTCAGGCAGTCGATCGCCACTCTGCAGGCATCGATCGATTCGGGGGTGGGCCGCGCCCAGATCGTCGGGAAGAAGCATCATCTCGACATTCTCACGCAGATCGAACGCACGTTGAAGACCACGGCGAAAGAGCCGAAGCGTCAGCTGGTGACCTTCGACCCGGCGCATGAAGGTCGCGCAGCCGTCGCCGTCGGCGACCTCGCCACCGCGGATTACGTGAGCTATCTGGTGCCCGGCATGTTCTTCACCGTGCAGGGCCAGATGTACGACTGGACGGTCATCGCCCAGGACCTGCAACAGGAGCAGGCCGGCTGGATCGACCGCCTGGCAAAGACCGACCCGACGATGACGGGCAAGACTGCGGCCACGGTGTCCTGGATCGGATACAGCACCCCGGACGCACTGGACATCGCGTCGCTGAAGAAGGCCGACCAGGGCGCCAACTATCTCGGTAACGCGATCCAGGGCATCCAGGCGAGCCGCACCGGTGCCGAGCCCTATGTGACCCTGGTGACCCACTCCTACGGTTCCACCGCCGCCATGATCGAGCTCTCCGGCAAGTCGATCTCGGTCGATGCCCTCGCGATGGTTGGCTCCCCGGGCGGCGCGACCCAGTTGGCGTCGAAGCTCTCGGTGCGCGGCGACAACGTCTACGTCGGCGAGGCCGCCTGGGATCCGGTGGTCAACACCGCGTTCTACGGCAGCGACCCCGGCGCCGCGTCGTTCGGCGCGCGGAAGATGGATGTCTCGGGCGGAACCGATGTGGTCACGCACAAGAAACTCGCGGCTGCCGTGGGGCACCTCGGCTATTTCGATTCCGGAACCGAAGCGATGCGGAACCTCGCGCTCATCGGGATCGACCAGGGTGCACTGGTGACCGACGGAACCCTCGCCGATGCGACGCGTACGGTGGCCGGCGGCAAATAGGAGGGTTGATCCTGCTGCATCACCCCGGTCGTGACCCCTTCAGAGCTGGCGAATACAATTGACCCATTCCCCTCAGTGAAACAAACGCACGGAGCCGCATGTCTGAAAACACCGAGCCTGTCGACGCGACAGGCTCCGATCACGCCATCACGACCGAGCAGGTGTCGCACCTCGCCAATCTGGCGCGCATCGCACTCACGGCGGAGGAGATTGACAAGCTCACCGGCGAACTCGGTGTGATCCTCGACTCGATCGCCAAGGTTTCGGAAGTGGCCACCGCGGATGTGCCGGCCACCAGTCATCCCATCCCGCTGAGCAATGTCTTCCGCCCGGATGTGATCGGGGAGACGCTCTCCGCTGAGGAAGCCTTGAGCGGAGCGCCAGAGCACGACGGAAGCCGCTTCAAGGTCTCCGCGATCCTGGGGGAGGAGCAGTAATGGCGCCGCACGATTCCGTCACCACCGCCGGTACCGCCGACCTCACCCGTCTTTCGGCCGCATCGCTCAGCGAGTTGCTCCAGGCCCGTGAGGTCTCCAGCGTGGAGGTCACCAGGGCACACCTCGACCGCATCGCCGCCGTCGACGGTGATGTGCACGCCTTCCTGCACATCTCCAAGGACGCCATCGACGCCGCGGAGGGCATCGACGTGCTGCGCCGCAGCGGCGACCAGCTCGGTCCACTCGCCGGAGTGCCGATCGCCATCAAGGATGTGCTCTGCACGCTCGACATGCCGTCGACCGCCGGCTCGAAGATCCTTGACGGCTGGGTACCTCCTTACGATGCCACCGTGGTGCGCAAGCTGCGTGAGGCTTACCTCGTGCCGCTCGGCAAGACCAACATGGACGAGTTCGCCATGGGATCGTCCACGGAACATTCCGCTTTCGGACCCACCCACAACCCGTGGGATCTCGATCGCATTCCCGGCGGTTCCGGCGGCGGCTCGGCCGCTGCGGTCGCCGCATTCGAAGCACCGCTCGCCCTTGGCTCAGATACCGGTGGATCGATCCGCCAGCCCGCCGCCGTCACCGGCAGCGTCGGAGTGAAGCCCACCTACGGTGGCGTGTCACGCTACGGCGCGATCGCCCTCGCCAGCTCGCTGGACCAGGTGGGTCCGGTGACCCGCACCGTGCTGGATGCAGCGCTCCTGCACGACGTGATCGGCGGACACGATCCACGCGATTCCACCTCCCTGAAAGACGAATGGCCGAGCTTCGCCGCAGCGGCCAGGACCGGTGCACAACGACGAAATCTCAACGGCGTGCGCGTCGGCGTGGTCAAGGAACTCGACGCCCCAGGTTTCCAGCCCGGCGTGAGCGAGCGCTTCCACGAGACCCTCGCACTGCTCGCCTCCAACGGAGCAGAGATCGTCGAGGTCAGCGCCCCGAACTTCGAGTACGCCGTCGCCGCGTACTACCTGATTCTTCCCGCTGAGGCCTCGAGTAACCTCGCGAAATTCGATTCCGTGCGGTTCGGCCTGCGGGTCAACCCTGTGGGGGGAGGGACGGTGGAGGATGTCATGGCTGCCACCCGCGAGGCCGGTTTCGGCGCGGAGGTCAAGCGCCGCATCATCCTCGGCACCTATGCGCTCAGCGCCGGCTACTACGACGCCTACTACGGCAGCGCTCAGAAGGTGCGCACCCTGATCCAGCGCGACTTCACCGGCGCCTTCGAGCAGGCAGACATCCTGATCAGCCCGTCGGCGCCGACAACGGCGTTCAGGATCGGCGAGAAGATCGACGACCCACTGGCCATGTATCTCAACGACGTGACCACCATTCCGGCAAACCTCGCGGGCATCCCCGGTATGAGCCTGCCGATGGGACTGGCTCCGGAGGACGGACTGCCGACCGGCCTGCAGCTGATGGCCCCGGCCAGGGCAGATGCCAGGCTCTATGAGCACGGAGCGGCTATCGAGGCCCTCCTCGAAGACTCGTGGGGGCGCACCCTGATCAGTCAGGCGCCCGAACTGAAGATCGCGCCGTCGGCGTCAGGAAGCGGAGTCAACTAATGGCACAACCAGCGGAACTCATGGACTTCGACAGGGCGCTCGAGCTGTTCGAGCCGGTGCTCGGTTTCGAGGTGCACGTGGAACTCAACACGAAGACCAAGATGTTCTCGGATGCCCCGAACTTCTTCGGCGGCGAGCCGAACACCAACGTGACGCCGGTCGATCTCGGCCTGCCGGGCTCGCTGCCGGTGGTCAACGAGCAGGCGGTCAAGCACTCGATCAGCCTCGGGTTGGCGCTCGGCTGCAGCATCCGTCCGTCCAGCCGGTTTGCCCGCAAGAACTACTTCTATCCCGACCTCGCCAAGAACTACCAGATCTCGCAGTTCGACGAGCCGATCGCCTTCGATGGCAATGTCGAGGTCGAGCTGCCCGACGGCCGACTGTTCCAGGTGTCGATCGAGCGCGCCCATATGGAGGAAGACGCCGGCAAGCTGACGCATGTGGGCGGCGCGACCGGACGTATTCAGGGCGCGGAATATTCGCTCGTCGACTACAACCGCGCCGGTGTTCCGCTGGTCGAGATCGTCACCAATATCATCTACGGCGCCGAGAAGGATGCCCCAGAGCTGGCCAAGGCGTACGTTTCGACCATCCGCGACATCGTGCGGGCGCTCGGCATCAGCGACGCGAAGATGGAGCGCGGAAACATCCGCTGTGACGCGAACATCTCACTCAGCCCCCGTGGATCGGGCAAGCTCGGAACGCGTACGGAGACCAAGAACGTCAACTCCCTGCGCAGCGTGGAGCGGGCGATCCGCTACGAGATCCAGCGCCAGGCGGCCATCCTGAGCAAGGGCGGCACGATCACCCAGGAGACCCGCCACTGGCACGAGGACACCGGCGTGACATCCGCCGGTCGTCCGAAGAGCGATGCCGACGACTACCGCTACTTTCCGGAGCCCGATCTGCTGCCTGTCGAACCCAGCCTCGAACTCATCGAGGAACTGCGTGCAGCGCTGCCCGAGGCGCCCGCGATCCGCCGCCGCCGTCTCACAGACGCCTGGGGTTTCACCGACCTCGAATTCCAGGATGTCGTCAACTCCGGCCTGCTCGTCGAGATCGAGGAGACCACGGCTGCGGGTGCCGCGCCGGCGCAGGCACGTAAGTGGTGGACAGGCGAGATCGCCCGCCTCGCCAACGCAGCTGACGTGGAGGCGAGCTCCCTGGTGAGCGCGGTTCAGGTGAGCGAGCTCATCGCCCTCATCGAGAGCGGTGAGCTGACTGACCGTCTCGCCCGGCAGGTGCTGGAAGGTGTCGTCGCCGGCGAAGGTTCGCCTGCCGAGGTCGTCGAGAGTCGTGGCCTCAAGGTGGTCTCGGACGATGGTGCACTGGTCGCCGCGATCGACGAAGCGCTTGCCGCTCAGCCTGACGTGCTCGAGAAGATCCGTGAGGGCAAGGTGCAGGCGGCCGGTGCCGTGATCGGAGCGGTCATGAAGGCGATGAAGGGCCAGGCTGATGCGGCTCGCGTGCGCGAACTGGTGTTAGAGCGCGCACAGCAGTAGTCGCGGTGCCTATCCGACGCGCAGCATGATCCCGTGCGAGGCCATGGCGGGCGCGGGGTCGACGGGAAGGTCACCGATACGGTATTCGAAGTAGAGGTGACAGCCGGTGCTGTCGCCCGACGATCCGACCAGGCCGATGTTCTGCCCTGCGGAAACCGGCTGGCCGATCGACACCAGGATGCCGCTGTCGAACATATGGGAGTAGGCGGTCGAGATGCCTCCCGCGTGGGTGACGGTGATCTGGTCGCCGGCGAGGCCACCTCGGGTGATGTTCGTGACGGTGCCGTCGGAAACGGCGTAGAAGGGTGTGTTGCAGCCGGCGCCGAAGTCGTCTCCGCGATGGAAGCCGGTGTCGCATCCCACACCGCCCGTGCAGATCACCGCCCGGGGTCCCCACGGCGAGTTGATCGGTCGATCGATGGGAATCGCCCAGCCGCCGACGCTCGCGATGGAGTTTCCGGCCTGGCGATAGACCCGCACGATCTGCAATCCGTCCCTGGTAACGACCGGAGCGCTCACGCTGGTGCCAACGGCCAGCCGTTGTGTATGGCTCGTCTGGTACGTTGCGGCGCGGCCGTTCGAGGCGAAACCTCCGGATGCGGATGCCGCCGGGATCGCCATGGTGGCAGCGAGACCCAACGCGACCACCATCGCGCCGGTGGAGGCGAGCAGTCTCCTGACTGAGAAGCGCTTCGGCGAGGAGCGTCTCGGAGAGAAACGCTGTAGCCACGCTCTCGCGATGGGCTGGCTACCGTGCCTGCCTGCCATAACCACAAATCCCAACGATGTAACGAAACAGTAACGCTCGGTTCACCCTACGGCATTATTCATGAGCGACCGCCCAGGGCGACCGCTCAGGTCACATCCACCCGCATGATCTCCGTACGGGCGATCACCCTGTCGCGTTCTTCGGCCAGGGCGGTGCGTCGCTCGTCGTTCATGTATCCGTTGAACGCTTCCTCTGAGGGGAAGGAATACAACTGCACTTCGAGGGGATGCCCCTCGTCGCCATCAGACCGGACGCGCTGCATGAGGACCGCACCGTGCGGTGCAAGCAGTTCGAACCCTGTCCTCGTAGGCGACCAGGGCGTCTTCGAGGCCTTCGTGTGCCCAGAGCAGCACGCAGAGGGTGAGGGGCGTATGAGAGGAATCCATTATCGGATCGTCCCGCAGCCGAATATCGGGCATGCCTGCGCCGTCCTGCGCGTTGTCACCCTACATGAGAACAATCATTTACACCGAAACCGGCGGCCCTTCCGTACTCCACCTTGTCGATCGCGACCCGATCGAACCGGCGGCTGGGGAGGTGCGGGTGCAGCTCGCCGTGTCGGGCGTCAATCCCACCGACTGGAAGTCGCGTGCCGGCGCGGCACGCATCCAGGGTCTGCCTTTCGCTGAGATCGTTCCCAATCTGGATGGCGCTGGCACGATCGATGCTGTGGGCGCGGATGTCACTGACCTGACGGTGGGCGACCGTGTCTGGGTCTACTTGGCGGCACATGAGCGCGAGCACGGTGGCACGGCTCAGGAATTCACCACCCTTCCCGTCAGTCGTGTCGTGCCGTTGCCCGATGTCGCGAGTTTCGAGCTGGGCGCGAGTCTTGGCGTTCCCGCCCTGACTGCGCATCGGGCGCTGACGGTGGCCGAGGACGGCCCGCAGCGCCTCACGCCTGGTGCTCTCGACGGCACGACGGTCCTCGTTGCTGGAGGCGCCGGTGCGGTCGGCAACGCGGCTATCCAACTCGCCCGCTGGGCTGGGGCGACAGTTATTACGACGGTGAGCGGCGACGCCAAGGCCGGACTCGCGACGGCCGCCGGTGCTCATCACGTGGTCAACTACAGGCAGTCGGATGCCGCAGCGGAGATCCGGCGCATCGCACCCAACGGCGTGGACATCGTCGTGGAGGTGGCCGGAGCCCGCAACGTGGAACTCAACCTCGCCGTCATCCGTAATCGTGGTGTGGTGGCGGTCTATGGCAGCGAAGGCGGGGGAGACCTCACGCTGGACGGACGCCACTTCGCCCTCAACGTTCGCTACCAGTTCGTGCTGCTCTACACGATGGGACAACACGCACTGGATGCCGGTGCGCACGACATCAACGCCGCGATCATCGATGGCGCGCTCGACGTGGGTGAGGCGAAAGGGCTGCCGCTGCACCGCTTCCCGCTGGAGCGCACAGCCGACGCGCACGCGGCCGTGCAGGATGGCCTGGCAGGCAAGGTGCTCGTGGACCTTGTCTAGTTGCTACGTTGACGTCTGGTGGGAGTAGCTTCAGTGAAGACCTACGCAGAGGAGCAGTCATGACAGAGACAGTCCAGTCGGCCGACGGAACCACCATCGCCTATGAGCGAAAGGGAGAGGGCCAACCTCTCATCGTGATCGGTGGTGCATTCAACAACCGGCACTCTGCAGACGTCCTCACGGATCTGCTGTCATCGCAGTACGCGGTCTATGCACATGATCGCCGCGGGCGAGGTGACAGCGGCGACACCGCCCCCTATGCGGTCGAAAGGGAGATCGACGACCTGGACGCCCTGATCGCCGCCGCCGGGGCACGGCCTACGTGTACGGGCATTCTTCGGGAGCGATCCTCGCACTCGAAGCCGCCTCGCGTGGATCGGCGATCAGCAAACTCGCGGTCTATGAGCCTCCATTCACCACGGATACCGACGACCTGACGCCGACCGACGATGGTGGTGTGCTCGCGGCGTTGGCCGCTGGTGACCGCGAACTGGCGGCGAAGAGCTTCCTGCGCGTGACGGGCATGGATGACGGCACCCTCCAGTGGATGAGCAACGCCCCGTTCTGGCCGGGCATGGTCGAAATGGCACCGACACTCGCCCACGAGCTGGCAGTGACCGGCGACGGCAAGGCCCCGACCGACCGGCTCGCGAGAATCACGGCGTCGACCCTGGTGATGGATGGTGGCGCGAGTCCCGCCTGGGCGGCGTCAGCTGCGGAGGCGGTTGTTGCGGCCGTCCCTGGAGCCCGTCGCCTGACAGTCGACGGGCAGAACCACGGGGTCGACCAGACGGTGCTCGCTCCGCTGTTGGTGGAATTCTTCGGCTGACTCCATGACGGTCGGCGGTGGCGGATAACCTGTCCCGGTGGCCCGCCGTAATCCTCTCGATCGTGAAATCCTGGGGCTGGCCGGCCCGACGTTGGCCGCCCTCGTCGCCGAACCGCTGTTCCTGCTGGTCGATACTGCTCTTGTCGGGCATCTCGGTGCGGCACCGCTCGCCGGCCTGGGTATCGCGAGCGTGGTGCTGCAGACAGCCGTGGGCATCCTGGTCTTCCTCGCCTACGCCACGACACCGGCGGTCGCCCGCCGACTCGGCGCTGGCGATCGTCGTGGTGCGGTGCGTGCGGGTATCGACGGCATCTGGCTGGCGCTCGCCGTCGGCGCCCTGCTGCTGGTGGTCGGACTGGTGGCGGGCCCTGCGACCATCAGCCTGTTCGGTGCGAGTACGGATGTCGCGGCATCCGCCGTCACCTATCTCTCGATCTCGATCTGGGGGCTCCCAGCGATGCTGCTGGTCCTCGCTGCAACCGGACTGATGCGCGGACTGCAGGACACTCGCACTCCGCTGCTGATCGTGGGGATCGGCTTCGCAGTGAACGCGGCACTCAACGCGGTGTTCATCTACGGCTTCGGCTGGGGAATCGCGGGTTCCGCGATCGGAACGGTGATCGCGCAGTGGGGCATGGCCGCGCTGTTCGTGGCCAGGGTGCTCAGCGCTGCTCGGGCCGCGGGTGCTGCCGTGCGGCCAGGGCTCGCCGGGGTGACGGTCGCCGCGGCATCCGGCGGCTGGCTGCTGCTGCGCACCGCCTCACTCAGGGTGGCGATGCTCGCGACAGTGTTCGTGGGCAACCTCCTGGGCACCACCGATCTCGCCACATTGCAGGTGGCTCTCGCGATCTTCTCGCTGCTGGCTTTCGTGCTCGACGCCTTGGCGATCGCCGGGCAGGCCATGGTGGGGCACGGCCTCGGTTCCGCGCAGCAGGAGCGTGTGCGGGGCATTGCGCTCAGGCTGATCCAATTCGGCGTCGTCGCCGGTGTGGGACTCGGCCTGGTAATCGCGGCGCTGTCGCCGGTGCTCGGCTTCGTCTTCACCGATGACGCGGACGTTCGCCGCTCACTCATTCCGGTCGCCCTACTCATGGCCGTCGGCATCCCGCTGGCCGGATTCGTGTTCGTACTCGACGGCGTGCTGATCGGGGCGGGTGACGGTCGTTACCTCGCGCTCACCGGACTGCTGAATATCGCGATCTATCTTCCGCTGCTCCGGCTGGCTGCGGTATCTGGCAGCCTGCTGGCGCTGTGGGCGGCCTTCGGGCTGGGCTACATCGGCGCCCGCGCCCTGACCCTCGGCCTGCGGATTCGCGGCTCACGCTGGTTGACCGTCGGTTCTCTGCGGGACTGAAGTGTGCTGGGGAGTTCCTCAGAGGCTGGCCGCCGTGCGGCTCCCGCTCAACGCTCCCGTTACCGTTCCCGCTCAACGCTCCCGTTCCAACGGTTGTGCCAAATGAAGGGGATGTCGCCCATTCTGACGAGACTTACCCCGAGATATCAGGGGTCGAGTTCGCGTGTGCCTTCATTTGGCACAGGAAGCGGATGTCCATCGCCGCCGCCGAGATACATCAACGCTTGCAATTGTGTCATTAACGATATATCGTAAATACATCGCAGAAGTTCTGCGATGGCTCGCAGTTTGAGCAGAACGAAAGGTGCTGCGACATGACACGCAATCACTACACACATGAAGAACTTTTCCATCACGACCCCTCCGACCGGGAGCACGGGCGCGCACGTGGCCACGGCTTCGGCGGCGCGGGTTTCGGCGGTTTCCCCGGCGGCCTCGGCGGCCCGGGCTTCGGACCGCGCGGACCGCGTCGGGCGACCAAGGGTGACATCCGTTCCGTCATCCTGTCTCTGCTGTCCGAAGGCTCGTCCAACGGCTACGGCCTAATCAAGGCCATCGCCGACAAGACCGGTGGAGCATGGCGCCCGAGCCCGGGCTCGGTCTACCCCACACTCCAGCAGCTCGTGGACGAAGAACTCATCGTCTCGACCGGCGACGGACGCAAGACCGAGTTCGAACTCACCGAGACCGGCACGACCTATGTCGCCGAGCACGCGGATGACTTCGCCAAAGCCTGGGACGCGACCCCCGGTCGCTCACAGGAGGCCGGCGCCTTCTTCGAAAGCGCGGGCAAGCTGATGGGCGTCGTCGCCCAGTTCCGTCACGCAGCCACCGACGAGCAGCGCAAAGCTGCCGCCGAGAAGCTCGACGAAGCCCGACGAGCGCTCTACCTCATCCTCGCCGAGTAGGGCGCCGGCCCACGACCGGGCAGAGGTCGAACAGCGGATGGCCGCGACGGTAAACGTCGCGGCCATCTCTGCGGGCCCACCGTCGCATCCGCGCGCCGTTTCGTTATCCGCGCGCAGGTTGTAACCACCGCGCGGATAACAAACCACCGCGCGGATGATCAGCTCAGCCCTGGTACTCCTTGTACGGGCCCTTCGAGTAGTCCGGCAGCTCCTGGAGTGCCCAGCCATTGCCATCCGGGTCGCTGAAGAAGACGAAGCGGCCCCACGGGAACTCCTCGACACCGCGGGCTTCGACGCCCGCCGCCGTCATGAACGCGAGTGCGTCGTCCGCGTTGGCGACCACGCACTGGATTCCTTCGATCGAGCCGGGCTTCATGCGGCTCATGCCCTTGTCGAGCAGGATCGAGCAGGCGGATACTGGTGGGGTCAGCTGCACAAAACGCAGGTCGTCGCTGACAGCGGTGTCGACATCCGCGGTGAAGCCGATCTTCATATAGAAGTCTTTCGCCCGGTCGATATCGGCGACCGGTACGGCGAGCAGTTCGATCGTGAAGTCCATGGTGAGCCTTTCGTGTCTTCGATGGATGTGATTTCACGATAGAAGGCAATCAGGGCGCTTTCTGTCCTGATAGAAACGGAATATCGGATGGGCTCTTCGAGACCACGGAGGTCACCGACTATCGCATCGCCGAAGCTGTGGTCAACGGTCGCTTCACCTCCAGGGCGGATCTCGCTGATTCGATGCTGCGCCAGCTCGATGATTCTCGTTACCTGCGCAAAGCCATAGCGGTCGCGACTTTCTCTGTGCAACCGTCGGTGCTCGAACTGATGCGCAACGAGGCACTCCGCAGCCCCGCCAATGGCTGAGCGTCAGTCCCACTTCTGGGAAGTGCCTAGAGTGGATACCATGGCACAGCGCTGGCTCGCATCCCAATTCGGTGGACCCGAGGTCCTGACACTCGAAGAGTTCGAGGTTCGTCCTCCCGGTCCAGGCGAGGTCACCATCGAGGTGCGGGCGGTGGGCGTCAACCCCACCGACTACAAACGGTTCGGTGGCGCTTATGGCACCAATCCGAGCACGCTGCCGATCTACCCTGGGTCTGAGATCGCCGGGGTCATCTCGGCTATCGGGCCAGACGCGACCATCGCTTCCGGCAACGGCGCGGTCGGCGACGAAGTACTCGCCTTTCGCGTGGATGGCGGTTACGCGTCCGCTGTCACCGTTCCGGCCGCCGATGTCTTTGCCAAGCCGTCGAACCTCGACTTCGCCGAGGCCGCGAACCTGTTCCTGGTGGGTGCCACCGCGGCGGATGCCCTCACCGTGACAGGAGTCGGCGCAGGTGATGTGATTCTCATCCACGGTGCATCCGGAGCCGTCGGGGTCAGCGCGATCCAGCAGGCCGTGCTGCTCGGCGCGCGCGTGATCGGAACGGCTAGTGAGAAGAATTTCGGTCTTCTGGAGAGCTTCGGTGCAGAGCCGGTCGCTTACGGCGAGGGTCTCGAGCAGCGTGTGCGAGATCTGGCGCCCCAGGGCGTCGATGCCGCCATCGACACTGTCGGAACGGATGAAGCGGTCGGGGTCTCCCTGGCCGTCGTGAGTGACCGCAACCGCATCGTGACCATCGCGGCGGCGCCGAAAGCCAAGGAGTTCGGCTTCCGGGCGATCGGCGGGGCGGCCCCTGAGAGCGCCGCATACCGCGACTCGATCCGCGCACAGCTGGTCGCCCTCGCCGCACAAGGAAAGCTCGTCGTGCCGCTGGCTCGCACTTTCCCGCTTACCGAGGCTGTCGCCGCACTCGAACTGCTCAAGAGCGGGCATCCTGGCGGAAAAATCGCCCTCGTTCCCTAAGCGGCCGTCAGGCTGTCGGCGAAACGGCGTCCGGTAGAGTCGCATGGCCTTGTATTCGCCCAGCACAGAGATCATCGATGACAGACGCAACACCACAGCCCGCCAGTGCCGAGGCGACGAAATACCTGCACGTCATGGATGTCGGTGGCAGTCATGCCAACGCCGCGCTGGTAGCGATCAAGGGTCAGCACGCCACGATCCTGCGCCGCGAAGATAACCCGCTGGACTCGTCGGGGAACACCGAGCAGATCTTGCAGGCCATCACAGCTCCGGCCCTGGCGCTCCAGAGTGACGTCGCCGCATCTGAAGCGACCTGGGCGATCGCGTTGCCTGCGCCCTTCGACTACGAGCGCGGAACCGGAACTTTCGAGGGTGTCGGCAAGTTCGGATCCATTGCCGGGGTCGATCTGCGTGGTGCGATCGCCGAGCGCCTCTCCGTCGAGCCTCAGGACGTGCTCTTTCTCAACGACGCTGACGCGTACGGTATCGGCGAGTGGGCTTTCGGTGGCACCGCTCGCGTCTCGCGTTTGCTCTGCGTCACGCTGGGCACCGGTGTGGGGTCGGCTTTCCTCGATGACGGGCGAGCCGTGAGTAGTGGACCGCTGGTGCCGCTGGATGGCGAAGCGCACTTTCTCACCTATGCCGGCCTTCCGATCGAAAGAACGATGTCGTCGTCGGCGATTACCCTGGCGTACTTCGAGCAGACGGGTCTGCGTGCCGACGTTCGGGAGGTGTGCCAGCGTGCGCGGGAAGGGGACCCCGTGGCACGGCAGATCCTCAACGAGAGACTGAGTGCCCTGGGTGAGACCCTTGCACCATGGGTGGCGAGCTTCGGCGTCGAAACCCTGGTCGTCGGCGGTTCGATCTCGCAGTCGTGGGACGTACTCGAGGCACCACTTCGCGCAGGGATAGCCCGTTTCGATGCGGCGACCGCGGATGCTGTCATCCTGCGCCGATCGACCCTGCTCGATGCGGCGCCTCTCCTGGGTGCGGCGGAATGGGCCAATCGCCGCTGAGGGCTCTGGATCATTAGGCTTGCCCCGTGTCAGAGACCAGCGCATCCGGAATTCTCGAACAGGCCATCCTGCCTGTGAAACCCGGCCAGGAGGCAGACTTCGAGAAGACCTTCGACGAGGCAAGACACATCGTGGCCGGCATGCCGGGCTTCCGCACCCTGACCCTGTCGCGAGGCATCGAGACGCCGAGCGACTATCTGCTGCTGATCGCGTGGGACACCGTCGAGCACCACGAGCTCGGCTTCCGGGGATCGCCCGAATACCAGCGGTGGCGGGAGCTGCTGCACCGGTTCTATGAGCCATTCCCGAAGGTCGAGCACTTCGTCGAGGTGGCGAGCGCGCTCCCGGACTAGCGCACGACGGCTATGTTGAAGACCGGGCTCTTCAACGCGCCGAACGTGGCGAAGAAGAGCAGGAAGTAGTGCTCAGGGGCGCGTGCAGTGCTGATGTCGCCGAGATCCAGCTGGTTGTCGGCCGCCCAGCCGAGGTCGCTGAGGAGCGAGCTGACGATGCTCTTCGCTTCGCTGTCATTTCCGGAGAGGAAGACGGTTGTGGCCGTCGGGAGTACCGACGGGTTCGTCATCACTGAGGTGTTCAGGGTGTTCAACGACTTCACGACTCGCAGTTCGGGGAAGGCCTCCTGGATCCGGCGCGCCACGCTGTCGTTCGGGTAGGCGAGCGAGAGGTCGGGATTTGTTGCGTTCGAGACATCCAGTAGCACGCGGTTGCCGAGAGTCTCGGCTCCGATGGACTGGAGTAGGTCGATCGATGCCGTGCCAGGGCCGGCGTTGATCACTACATCCGCCGAGCTCACCGCATCCGTATGGTTGGCCACCGGAGCCACGGCATCGGTCTTCGTCTCTGGCGCGCGGGAGCCGAAAGTGACGTCATAGCCGACTGCGATCAGTGCGGTTGCCAGCTCTGTGCCGACGGTGCCTGTGCCAAGAATTGCGATCCTCATTGTTCCTCCATCTAATTTGAATTTGAACTTCTTGACACTCTACATCTAGTTTGAATTTGAATCAAGTAGGATGATGCAATGATGGCAGCACTCACACCGGAAGAGTTCGCGGCCTATTCCGCGCTCGTCGAAGGCTCGACGCTGCTGCAACGTGCCGTCGAGAGAAACCTGCTCGACCAGGCGAACATCACCCAGGTGCAGTTCGAGATACTGATGCAGGTCGGCGGTGCACCAGAAGGACTCCGGATGTCGCAGCTCGCCGATCGCCTGATCGTCTCCCGCAGCGGACTCACCTATCAGGCTGGCCTGCTCGAGAAGGCCGGATTCATCACCCGCCAGCGACACGACCAGGACGAACGTGGCGTGGTGGCGACGATCACTCCCGCCGGCATCGAACTGCGTGACCGGATCGTGCCCGGCCATCGCGAACTCGTGCACCAGGCGTTCCTCGATGTCGTGACGCCCGCGGAACTCGCCTCGCTCACGGCCGCGCTCGGCAGGGTTGCGGCTGGACTGCGGGGGAGTGCGGCTACGCGCGTCGAGCCCTGAGACGCAGGAACTCGCGGGAGGCGGCGTCGGTAGTGAGGCTGATCGCCCTGGCGTAGGCCTCGTTGGCGGCATCCGCTCGCCCAAGTCGGCTGAGAAGGTGTGCGCGGGTCGCCCACGCGGGCTGGAAATGGTCGACGCCCTCGATCCGATCGAGCACGTCGAGGCCGGCCTCCGTCCCGTCGGTCTCGCCGACCGCGGCGGCGAGGGAGACCAATCCACCGAGCGTCGGGGCGAGTCGAGCGAGAGCCTCATAGAGCGCGCGGAGCGCTGCATGATCGGTGATGCCGCTGCGCGCCCGATCGCCGTGGACCGACTGGATGGCCGCCTCGATCTGGAAGCGGCCGATACGTCCGAACGTGTGGGCACGCCTCAGCAGCGTCTCGCCCTTGGCGATCAGGTCGGCGTTCCACAGCGTGGTGTCCTGCTCCTCAAGCGGTACGAAAGTCTCGGGGGTCCGCGCGGGTGTCCGTGCGATCGACAGGCTGATCAGGGCGGCGAGCCCTAATGCTTCCGGCTCCTCGAGCAGCGTCGCTAGGGTGACTGCGAGGTAGAGAGCCTCGGCGGAGAGCGACTCGCGCACTGTCGTTCCCGAAACCAGTTGCCAGTCGATGGCGTAGACACCGTAGATCGCCTCCAGCACCGCGGGCAGACGGCCGGGCATATCGTCACGTGACGGGACCACAAAAGGGATGCGGGCATCCCGAATCCGTCTTTTCGCTCGCACCAGCCGCTGGGCCATTGCGGGCGCCCGAAGAGCGAATGCCTGGGCGATTTGCTCTGACTCGATGCCGAGAACCGTCTGCAGCATGAGCGGAGTGCGGACGCCAGCCTCGATCGCCGGGTGAGCGCAGACGAACATGAGCTCGAGCCGTTTATCGGGGATCGCATCAATGTCGACGTCGAACTCACCGACGGCGCTTGATTCCTCCAGCGGTATGGACGTGCGATGGGCAGAAGATCGGTAGAGATCCCGCAAGCGGTTGCGAGCCACGGTGAGCAGCCATCCTTCCGGGTTGTGGGGAGTGCCCCTCGTCGGCCAAGTGGTGAGGGTGCTCTCGAAGGCATCGGCGAGGGCGTCCTCGGCGGCGGCGATGTTACCGGTGGGCGCCGCGAGGAGCGAGCAGTCGTCCGTAGGACGCCCGCGCCACCTCGGCGGCGGTCAGATCGTGCTGTTCCACTGTCCGTCGCGGAAGACAATCGCCGAGGGGCGGATCTCGATAACGCCGTACTGTGCTCCCGGACACTTCTCCGCCCAGGCCAGTGCGGCATCCAGGTCGGCGACCTCCACGACGAAGTTGCCCGCGAGCTTCTCCTTGGTGTCGGCGTAGGGGCCATCCTGGATTTTCAGGCTGCCGTCACGCAGGGTCAGGGTGGTCGAGTTGGCTGACGGTTGGAGGATGTCCGCCGACACCAGAACTCCCGCCGCATCGAGAGACTTCGCGTAGAGATCGAAGGCGGCGCGGAACGGCGCCAGGTCCTCCTCGGTGACACCGGCTTCGGTTGCCTCGGCGGAGATGAGAAGAAGTGAGTACTGCATGATGATTCCTTCCGATAGTTGTGCAGGTTACCGGCCAGCCGTTCCGACCGACATACCTGTGACGAATCACCGAAGACACAATCGACAGGTCGGGCGGAAAATTGTCTGCCCTGAACCAATCCGCCCTGAGCCAATCTGCCCTGAACCAATCTGCTCTGAACCAATCTGCTCTGAGCGAATACTCCCGCCGCAGTATGGGCACTGATCACTCGAGGGGTTAGCGTTGGGCTATGAGCGCGATACAGGAACGGCTGGTCATCTTCACGACCATGCTGCTCGTCGCGCTCGCGGTCGCCCAGGGCGCCCCGACCAGCGTGCTCGTCGCGAGCATCGCCGTGGTCGCCGTTGCCGGGATTGTAGCTGTGCGGTATGCCGCTCTGGTCGTCGGATCCCGGGAGATGACGGTGGGTGCGCGTTCGCACGCCCACCGCGAGGCGCTAAGCGTGATGCCTGCGCCGTCGCATCCGTCCACCGCAGGTCGCCCTCGCACCAGGGCGCCGTCGCAGTCGATCCTGGCCGCGTAACAGTCTCCACCCCGCGCTTCGGGCGGATGCTGCGTGGCCATTCGGTCACCCACATCCGTTTCGACTGCAAGGACTACTGTCATGGACATTTTCGCTTTTCCACCCATCGCCTTCCTCCTCAACGCCGCCTATGCGGTCGTCGAGGGGCTTTCGGCACTGTTCGACCCGATAGCCGGGGCCGCGAGCGCGGTCATCGCCATCATCGTGCTCACCCTGCTCGTGCGCACGGCACTCATCCCTGTCGGCGCTTCCCAGGTGAAAGCCGAATGGACGCGCCGCCGACTCGCACCCATGCTGCAAGCTTTGCAGCGCACACACAAGAAGAATCCGCCGCTTCTGCAGCAGAAGACGATGGAGCTGTACAAAGCGGAGAATGCGTCGCCGTTCGCCGGGATTCTGCCAGCCCTCGCGCAGGCGCCGGTGCTGTCTCTCGTCTATGCACTCTTCATCCGCACCATTGTCGACGGGCATCCCAATGCCCTGCTGAGCGAGCACATGTTCGGCGTTCCGCTCGGCACGTCATTCCTACATCTGGCGTCGACTGGCGGCCTGTGGCCCGGCGGAGCGCTCTACCTCGTGCTCTTCGCGGTCATGGCCGGTGTGGCCTGGATTTCGCGCCGCATCGCGCTCAACCTCGCCCTGCCTGTTCCGGATGCGGCGGCACCCATGGCCGGTCTGGGTCGCGCTCTCAGCTGGCTACCCTTCATCACCGTGATCTTCGCGGCGTTCGTGCCACTTGCCGCAGCGCTCTACCTCGTGACGACGACCGCCTGGACCCTGGCGGAGCGGATCCTGCTGCGTCGTCGGTACTGGCGGGAGGCGGAGCCGCCGGCGAGCACGCAGGCCGCTGTGGCGAGCTGACCGGAGCCGGCCGTCCACCTAGGCTTGGCGCTATGCAGAACCTTGAACCCACGGCGATTGCGGATGCTCTCGAGCAGGTGACCACGCACTGGACTCCTCGCGTGATCGGGCAGGTCAACGACCAGTACATCAAGGTCGCGAAGCTGCTCGGAGAGCTGGTCTGGCACGCGCACGACGATGAGGACGAGATGTTCCTCGTGATCTATGGCCACCTGCGCATCCAGTTGGAGGGCGATCGAGAGATCGCGCTCGACCCCGGACAGTTCTTCGTGGTCCCGAAGGGCGTGCAGCATAATCCCGTAGCCGACGCCGAGGTGGGAATAGTGCTCATCGAGACAGTGACGACCGCCCACACCGGGACTGTGCAGACGGATCGCAGGGTTCCGCTCGAGCGCCAGTTGCCCAAAGACTGACGAACTTTTCGATCGGTTCAGTTCGCGGGGAGTCCTGGTCGCGAGTCGCGAGTCGCGAGTTGTGGTGCTTCCACTAGTCGCGGAACCACCACAACTCGCAATTGGACAGATCACCTTGTGATCCAGTAGACAGCGCATCAACTGGCGGCGGTGCCCGACTGCCGCAACCTGATGCGGCGCGAACTGCTCGGGCCGCCCTCATCCAGCTCCACGAGGCTGTTCCGCGACTTCACGAACTCGGTGAAGGACGTGAAACCGAGGGCTGACTCGTTGAAAGCGGGGTCCATGCGTCGCATCTGGGTTTTGACCTCTGAGCTCTGCATCCAGTCACTGTCGGTCTTCGCGAGGCCGAGAGTCAGGGCACGCCTGAGCAGGCTCGTGGCTGCCCTGGGGGAGAGCCTGGTCGGCGCGTTCTTGCTGCCCGGCGCCGTGGTGGTTGCGGGTCGCGTGATCGTGGTTTTTCTTTCCGGCCTCGATGGCGCGCTCTCCTCCTCATCTACCGCCGCAACCTGCGCTGCATCGCTGATGCCGGGCAGCGCGTCGTAGTCCGCGAACTCGTCGCAGGCTGCGGCGAGGGATTTGCTGGTTGATCCGGCAACTCCGATGCCGACCACGTAGCGGCCGAGCCGCTTACAGCGCTGGGCGAGCGCGATGTAGTCCGAGTCTCCGGCGACGATCACCACGTGGGTGATGTCATCCAGCCGGAACAGGTCCTCCACGACATCGACGGCAAGGCGGATGTCCGCGCCGTTCTTCATCTGCTGCGTCGTCGTGAAGAGTTGGGTCAGATCCACGGCACGGTCGATGAGCTGTTTCTGGTAGCTCGCATTCACTGTGGCCGACCAGTCGGCGTAGGCGCGGCTGATGACGATCGAGCCGAACGACGACGCGAAGTCGAGAATCGCTCCGATGTCCACTGTCGCGTCTGTGATCCGGGTGCCGATCGGGCCTTCTGACCTCGAATCGAAATTGCGGGCACGGTCAGTCGTGAACTTCTTGGCCCCGTGGAGTTGGTTGTAGCGGGAGATGACGATGTTGTCGAAATCGATGTAGACGGCGACGCGGTTGTCGGCGGTATCGGCCATGGTGCGTGATCCTCTCGAGAGAACTGCGTGGCTCAGCTTCCCGCCTCTGGCGGTGAAGCGCAACGTCGCCGCGCGGGCGCGGGTACCATCTGCGGCATGGCTAGGAGTTACCGATTCACGAGTGAACTCTGGGAGTGGGCGTCACGGGACAACTGGTTCTTCGTATCGCTCTCCGCCGAGGCATCAGAAGAGATCATCGAACTGCCCTTTCCTCCGCGTGGATTCGGCTCGGTTCCGGTGCGAGCGACTATCGGCTCGACGACATGGAATACGTCGATCTTTCCGGGCAACGATGGTCGCTATACGCTGCCGGTGAAGAAGGCGGTTCGAACGGCTGAGAGCATCGAGAAAGGCGATCGGGTGGACGTCGAGGTCGAGCTGATTGACCAGATGAGTCTTGATTGAAGTCACTTCGCAATGTATTCTGAATATGTTCAACGAACATGTTCAGGAAAATCATGAATGCTCGAGCCGACGGTCGCGAAGGTCGGTTGCGCGCGGTGAAGGAGGCCGCGTGGATACTGTTCTCCGAGACCGGTTATGCGTCGACGACGATCAGGCAGATCGCCGCGAAGGCCAAGGTTTCCACGGGCACCGTGATGAGTTTCGGCGGCAAAGAGACATTGCTCCTCGCTCAGTTCGAGGATGGAATAGCCGAGCACCTCGTTGCGCCGGTCTTCACGACGGAGTCGGCGGCTGATGCGGTGTGGCGCTTCTTCGAGCCGTACTTCGAGTTCTATGCCGAGCGCCCGGAACTCTCGCGTTCATACGGACGGGTACTGCTCTCCCCGGCCGGCGCGCAGCATCCCGCACTCGGTGCCCAGGCGAGGGAGTTCAACTCGCTGGTCGCGAGCGAGATCGGGCGTCGGTATCCCCGCGCGCGGGAAGCGGATGCGGCGGCGGCGGCAACGGCGCTGTTCGCCATCTATATCCACGCCCTCGTCCTCTGGGTGAGCGAAGCGGCGACGCTGGCCCAGGCAACGGCGGTGTTTCGGCACCAGGTGGCCTGGCAACTCGCGCGATTTGAGATCTGAAACCTCTTCGTCAATGCGACCGGGATGCTGCTGATGTGTAGTGCGGTCACCCTATTCAGCTTCGTCCTCTGATCGGGCCGAAGCCGAGCTGGGCGTCAGCCCTGAAGAAGAGTGCGCGCTTCGATTCATGGCTCGACCTTGCTCGTACCGCCGACACTGTCGAGGGCTACATCGCATCGGCGGTCGGCTCCGAATACCCTTACGAAACGAACAGGATGGCTGGACATGGCGAAACACGGAACGAGTGCGACGGTGGACGGGGTTGCGATTGCGCCACTCGAGGCAACCTGGGATATCTCGGTACCCATCGATCCGACCCGGTTCTATCCGAAGTTCGGTCCGCTTCCGGCCGTCATCGAGGTGCGCGACCAAACAGGCGGTTGGAATGCTGCAGGCCAGACGCGAAAGCTGATGCTCTCCGACGGGGGCAGCGTCATCGAGCACACCGTCACCATGGAGCGTCTCAGCCTCTTCGTCTATGAACTGTCGGACTTCCAGAAGCTCTTCGGCAAGCTGGTGTCTGGTGCACGAGCCGAATGGGAGTACCTGGCGGTCACCGGCGGCACCCGCATCCGCTGGACCTATACGTTCTTCCCGTTTCCCCGGGCGGGCTGGATCGTCGCTGCCATCGTGCGCCTGTTCTGGGCTCCATACATGAAGCGCGTGCTGCCTGGCATCATTCGCGAGGTCGAGCGGCTGGCCAAGGAACGACCGCCACGGGCCTGAGACGCGGTCTCGAGCATGGAGACCTTCTCACGCTGCGATTTCGATCATCGCCATTCATTCGGTGTTCCGGGCGACGGATCGTAGGTAGCCAGGCTCAGATTGTGAGACCGGTCAATAATTGGGCGGTGAGGTGATGATCAACGACCAGCACCCGCAGCGGAATTCGGGAGGGCTCACCTCGGGCTGCCAGACGATCGAAGCAGGCTTGCACGGCGTATTCGCCACGCGTCGGCACCGATCCGAGCGTTACCTGATGTCCGTCGATGTCGGCAATGATCGCGGCGGCCGTGCTCGAGGAATCCGCAGTCGGTGGTACCGCGAAGACCTCGCGGCCTGCGTCGAGAGCTGCTTTCGCCGTGGCCAGCTGCGCTTGGTATTCCGAGGCGTCCAGGAGGTGCATGGTGAGAGCTGCTGACACTGGGATGAGATCTGAGGCGTAACCCGAGAGCGGATCCGCAGGTCTCGGCAGCGAGTGTGCGAAGGCAGCATCCGCTCGCCTGTCGAAAACGATTTTCGCTGCACCTCCGCCAAGCAGCGCTATGGCAATTGCGGCGAAGGCCACGATGAGTGGCACCGCCGGCGTGACCCCGAACGCGGGTGACAGCAGAAGGAGCACGCCGAGCAGAATCCCTGCTACGACGGCAACCCACGAAGTCACGGAACGCGTCATAACAACTATTCTGCTATTTCGCCGCGGTGATGAACCCGTTCTTCTGCATGAAGTCATAAGCGACGTCAGCCGGTTCTTCTCCGCCGTCGTCCACGCGTAGGTTCAGCTTGCGCAGCGTGGTCTCGGTGATCTTGAGCGAGACCTTGGCGAAGATTCCTGCCAGGGCCGGATACTTCGCCAGCGTCTTGCTGTTGACGACGGCCGCGACGTTGTACGCGGGGAAGAAAGCTTTGTCGTCTTTCAAGACGGTCAGGCCCAGCTTGTCGATACGGCCGTCGGTCGTGAACACCTCGCCGAAGTTACAGGTACCGCGATCGGTCGCGGTGTAGACGGCTCCGGTGTCGAAGATCTTGACGTGTGAGTTGGGTACGCTGTCGGATTTGCCGCGGGTGAGTCCGTACGCCTTGAGCATCGGGTTCATCCCGTCGGCGCGGGAGTTGAACTCTGACTCGACGCAGAAGGTGCGCTGGGCAACAGGGAGATCGGCGATCTGGGAGAGTGAGGAGATGTTGCCGAGCTTCTTGGTCGCCTCGTCGCGCACAGCGAGGGCGTAGGTGTTGTTCAGGGGGGCCGGCTGCAGCCAGGTGAGGCCGTTGGCGGCATCCGCTTTCTTCACGGCCTGGTACTGCTTCTGCTTGTCGGGGATGCCTTTGCTCTGGCCGAGGTAGGCGAGCCATGCAGTGCCGGTGTACTCCCAGGTCATGTCTGCCGTGCCGGAGAGCATGAGCTCCCGAGCCGGCACGCTTCCTGGCACGTTGGTCATATCGTTCACCGTGAAACCGGCGGCCTTCGCCGCGATCACCGCGATCTTGCCCAGGATGAGCTGCTCGGTGAAGTTTTTCGAGGTGATGGTCAGCGAGGCTCCCTCGGGAAGGTCGAGCCGCTTGATGGAGCCCGGTTGCGCGTCGGGCACATAGGCGGTGGCTGGCTGAAGGCCGCAGCCGGTGAGGGCGATGAGGCCGACACCGATCATTGCCACGGAACTGATGATTCGGGAACGGATCGTGGTCATGACGTCACAGCCCTTTCGGCCGAGCGAGCTGTTCGACCACTCGTCCCAACCAGTCGATGGTGAGAGCCAGCAGCGCGATCAGCAGCGCCCCCGACACCAGCACGCTGTAGAGATACAGGCTGACCCCGGTGGTGATCAGGATGCCGAGCCCTCCGCCGTTGACGAACGCCGCGAGGGTGCCGGTGCCGACGAGCAACACAAGTGCGGTGCGGATGCCCGCGAGCATCACGGGAACGGCGAGGGGAAGCTCCACGCGGAACAGAACGGCCATCGCGCTCATGCCCATGCCCCGGCCGGCCTCGACGAGTCGTTCATCTACGCCTTGCACGCCGATCATGGTGTTGCGCAGCACCGGGAGCGCGGCGTAAAGCACCAGCGCGACGATCGAGGCCCAGTAGCCGGAGGTGATCAACATGGCGAGCAGCACGACGAGGCCGATGGCGGGAGCCGCCTGCCCGAAGTTCGCGATGGCGAGGATCGGCGCGCCGCCAGCGCGAAAGCCTTTACGGGTGAGCAGGACACCGAGCGGTATGGCGACGACGAGCACGATCACGGCCGAGACGAAGGTCAGCGACAGGTGCTGCAGGGTAGAGGCCCAGAGCGCCCCCGGCGCGAGTGTGGTGCGTTCGGTGGGACTCAGCGGGGCGACGGTCAGCCACAGCACGAAGCCGAGCAGCACGACGAGGATCGCGGCCGGCTGGATGATGAGCCCCCTCCACGAGGAGGCGCCGCCCGCCGATTGGGCGCGGACTTCGATGCTCGACGCGTTACTCATCCACGACCGCCGTCGCCTGCGGGGCGTCCACCGTCGGGATCTCACCGGAGTTCGTGCCGGTGGGCGCGTTGGCGGACCGGGCCGCGGCTGCGCGGGCGGAGGTAATGGCATCCATCACCGTTTCGACGTCGATGACGCCGAGGAAGCGGTCACGCTTGCCGGTGACCAGCGCGGCACCGGCGCTCGAGACGAGCATGGTGTCGAGCGCGTCGTTGAGGGTCGCGCGGCTTCCGACGATCGGTAGGCCCACCTCCGGGGTCGATCCGATGGTGTCGAGGCGCCCGAGTTGGCGTCGTGAGAGCCACTGGATCGGTCGCTCGCGTTCGTCGACGATCACGACGTGGTTGTGCCCGGCCTCGACGACCATGGCAAGAACCGCGGATGCGGTATCTCCTGGATGGGCGATCACGGCCTCCGCGAGGCCAACATCGTTCACGCGGCGCAGGGTCAGTTGCTTGAGTCCGGCGCCTGAGCCGATGAAGTTCTCGACAAACTCGTTCGCCGGCTCGGCGAGGATGCGCTCCGGGGTGTCGTACTGCACGATGTGTGCGCCGTCGGAGAAGACGACGATCCAGTCGCCGAGTTTCACCGCCTCGTCGAAGTCGTGGGTGACGATGACTATGGTCTTCTGCAACTCCTCCTGGATGCGGATGAGCTCGTCTTGCAGGCGCTGCCTGGTGATCGGGTCCACGGCGCCGAATGGCTCGTCCATGAGCAGCACGGGCGGGTCGGCAGCAAGGGCGCGGGCGACGCCGACGCGCTGCTGCTGGCCGCCGGAGAGCTCTTTCGGAAAGCGGTCACGGTATTCGGCAGGATCGAGAGAGACCAGTTCCAGCAGCTCGTCGACCCGCCTGGCGATGCGATCCTTGCCCCAGCCGAGCATCTTCGGCACGATAGCGATGTTGGCAGCAACGGTCATGTGTGGGAACAGGCCGCCCGCCTGGATCACGTAGCCGATGCGGCGGCGCAGGTCGTCGCCGTCGATTCCGGTCACATCCTCGTCGCCGAGCACAATGCGGCCGTCTGTCGGTTCGATCAGGCGATTGATCATCTTGAGAGTGGTGGTCTTGCCGCAGCCGGATGGGCCGACGAGCATGACGATCTTGCCCGCGGGGATCTCCAGCGTGATGCCGTCGACTGCCGGGGACTTCTGCCCCGGGTACTGCTTGGTGACCTTCTCGAGCAGGATCGACTTGCCGCTGACCGCGCTGTCGGCGGTCGGAGACTCGATGGTGGTGGTTTCAGACACGGATACCCCTTGGTGTGGTCAGTCGGCCCATGCCGATGAGTACGAGATCGAGAATGAGGGCCAGGATGACGACGCCGATCACGCCGGTGAGCACGGATTCGAGCGAGTTGGCCCCGCCAAGTCGGGAGAGGCCGGAGAAGATGAATCCGCCGAGACCTGGGCCGAGGACGTAGGCAGCAACGGCCGCGATCCCCATGACCATCTGCGCTGAGACGCGCACGCCACCGAGAATGACGGGCCAGGCCAGCGGAAGCTCGACCTGCAGGAAGGTCCGCAGGCGGCTCATGCCGATGCCTCTGGCGGATTCGACAACCCCGGGATCGACGCCGTTCAGGCCGACGACGGTGTTGCGCAGAATCGGCAGCGCCGCGAAGAAGGTGACAACGGCCACTGCCGGTGGCACCCCGAATCCGAGGGGCGCGATCATCAGACCGACCAGTGCGAATGCCGGGATGGTCAGGCCGATCGCCGAGAGGCTGTTGGCCACCGAGCTCAGTATTCGATTGCGGTACACCAGTGCGGCGATCACGACGGCGATGGCCGTCGCGAGCACCAGGCACTGCGCGACGAGACTCACGTGTTGCCAGGACGAGAACACGATCTGATCGAGGTGAGTTCTCAGGTATTCCCACATGCGGCATCACCTCCAGGCGTTGGGTCGGGCTGGTGACCCTCGTTCGAGGACCAGGCGCAAACCGTCAACGATAGTCAGCCCCCAGCAGAAAGCGAATTTGACTTAGAGATTGCGTCAATAGGTCACGGTTTGCGGGTGGGTCGTCCGATCCAGCGGTAGCGGGTCCATCCTTCTCGGATGAGTCTGCGGTCGATGATGTTGGCGTTGGCGAGGGCGATGAAGGCGTCGATCACGACGGTGCGACGTTCGGTGCAGATGGCGAGTTTCTTGAACCCGCGGTTGTGCCAGGAGTTCGTGCGTTCGACCGGCCACCTGC
>NZ_JBEPTL010000018.1:0-83798 GCF_040549465.1 Glaciihabitans sp. UYNi722
CAGAACGACAAACGAACACTCAATGGCGACCACGGTCTGCCCATCGACAACACCCCACAGAACTCAGGGTGTTGCACTCACCACCTGAATTCGCCCGGCGCAGCGCGACTCGAATATGCGACTCGGTGCCCGACATCGACTTGGCATCGAGATCACCGGTCGCAGGACGGACTCGTCGGGGTAGCGCGGCAAGCAGAGAATCCAGCTGATTGACGCGAAGCAGGCCCTGGTGTAAAGCGCTGTCGAGCACGGCGATCAATTCATCGGGGGAGCATGTCGGGGCATGTTGCAGCACCGCATCTCGCAGCGACACCCGCCAGCGGTAGTCGCCATTCTCGGCAAACTGCTCGTGTAGATAAATTCGGCTCTCTGCCGGATCCAAGGGTGGCAGTCGGCTGGACGTGGGTGCGCAACTCACCACTAACGGTTCGATGTCATCTACCCATACGCCATAACTCACGAGCGCGGAGGCACCTCCGAGCCGCCCACCGAGCAACACGGCGCGTCTGGCTGCCTGTGGCGCCGAATCGTCAGCTACCCAATATCGGCGAGGCACCATCAACTTTCCTGATGCGACCGCGCGTTTGAGCGCCGAGGAGCCGTGGCCGAGTGCACGCAGGTCCGCCCTAAGCGCAACTCCCCCGAATCGACGCATGTCCGCCGCGATATTTCGGGTCATGCCAGCAAATATCTCGGCATTGGTCGGGCGGCGCAGAAGATTCGGTCGACTTTGGGGACAGGTCGGGTCGTGTGGGAACTGAGGAGGAAGAGAGCGGCGACGGTGGATGCCGCGGGGTGGAGCTCGAACCGCCGGACAGGATGCTGGGCCATGATCCTTACCGGATGTCCTGTTCCGGGGCTGGTTGTCGTCCTCCATCCTGTTGACGGGGCCGAGCTTGTTTGACGGGCCGAGGGACGGAGAAAAGACGGAGGACCAGCGCCGGGCTCTCGCTAGGAATCCGCAGCCTCGAATAGCAATCGGAGCGACCGGCGGTGTCGAATAGTCACTATGAACCGTCGTTTGATCGCCCTGGTTGCGGGGCTGGCGGTTGTCGGGTTGGCTGTTGCGGGGGTAATTGTGATCAACTCGTCAAGCACCGAGCCGTCCAGCACGGACTCGTCAAGTACCGAGCCGTCCAGCACAGAGCCGAAGCCATCGGGAACCACGACGACCGCGACAGGCCCCAGGGTCGCCTTCTACGGCGACTCCTACACCCTCGGCACCGGCGCCAGTTCGATGAAGAAACGCTGGTCGACAGTCATCTGTGCCGAGCGCAACTGGCGCGAATACAACCCGAGCACCAATGGACTCGGGTTCATCAACAACCGTGACGGTATCGACGAGCCAGGCCAGGTGATCGCATCGAAGCCCGACATCGTCTTCATCACGATGGGTCTCAACGACAACTTCTCCTACGATCGCGCAGCCGAAGCTATCCACAAGCAGATCGATGTCGACTTCGACAGGCTGAAAAAGGCCCTGCCCGATGCGCGCTTCATCGTGGTCGAACCGTTCTGGTACACCGACGATCGTCCGAAGTCGCTCGGTGTGATCTCCGGATGGGTGAAGGATGCCGCGGCCACCATCGGTGCGGACTACATCCCCGGCGCCTCGCACTGGATCGAGCACCACCCTGAGTGGATGGCATCCGATGGCCTGCACCCGAACGACAAGGGCTACGCGGAGATGACCAAGCGGATGAATGAGGAGCTCGCCAAACTCGGCCTGTGACCGCTTTTGCTGACTGCCCCTGTCGATAAATTCCTCGCAACTTATCACCGCCTCAGGCCGGGAGCTTCTTAACGACCTCGGCGGAAAGTGCGCCCTCCCGGCGAACGTAAACTGGGGGGGTGAGCCAGGAAGCCAAATCCATCGATGTCGCCCTGATCGGCGGTGGCATCATGAGTGCCACCCTCGGTGCATTGATCAAGCAGTTGCAACCCGACTGGTCGATCCAGATCTTCGAACGGCTCGGTGACACGGCGCTCGAGAGCTCGAACCCGTGGAACAACGCCGGTACGGGTCACTCCGCCCTCTGCGAATTGAACTACACACCCGAGAAGCCGGATGGATCGATAGAGATCTCGAGCGCTGTCAAGGTGAATGAGCAGTTCCAGCTGTCCCGCCAGTTCTGGACCTACCTGGTGGGCAAGCACCTGCTGCCCGATCCGCAGGCTTTCATCAATCCCGTGCCGCACATGAGCTTCGTGTGGGGCGCCGACAACGTGGCCTACCTGCGCAAGCGCCAGGAGGCATTGAAAGACCATCCACTCTTCTCCGGCATGGAGTTCAGCGAAGACCCGGCGGTCATCCGTTCCTGGGCTCCGGTGATGATTCCCGGGCGCAAGAAGTCGCAGCCGATCGCGGCGACGCGCATCGATGTCGGCACTGATGTCGACTTCGGCGCCCTCACCCACGGTCTGTTGCACTATCTGACCGAGAACGGTGCGGTGCTCAAGCTCGAGCAGCGCGTGACCGGTCTTCGACGCGAGAAGGACGGCCTGTGGCGGCTCGCGGTGCGCCACGAGGTCGGCGGAACGCCAGAGGCGGTACACGCCCGCTTCGTCTTTGTCGGGGCGGGCGGCGGTGCCCTCACGCTGCTGCAGAAGTCCGGTATCGCGGAGGCCAAGGGTTTCGGCGGTTTCCCGGTGAGCGGCGAGTTCCTGCGCACCGACAACCCGGATGTGGTGGCGCGCCATAAGGCAAAGGTCTACGGCAAGGCTGCCGTCGGGTCGCCGCCGATGTCGGTGCCGCACCTCGACACCCGCATCGTCGACGGTCAGGCCAGCCTCATGTTCGGGCCCTACGCCGGGTTCAACACCAAGTTCCTCAAGCATGGCTCGTGGTTCGACCTGTTCGCGACCATCCGTCCACACAATCTCGTGCCGATGCTGGCGGCGGGTGCATCCAATCTCGGCCTGGTCAAGTACCTCATTGGTCAGCTCATCGCGCGCAAGTCCACGAAATTCAAGGCGCTGCAGGAGTTCATGCCGACCGCCGATCCTAAAGACTGGTATCCGATCACAGCCGGACAGCGCGTTCAGGTGATCAAGAAGGATGCCAAGAAGGGTGGAGTGCTGCAGTTCGGCACCGAGGTCATCACCTCGGCCGACGGCAGTATTGCCGGCCTGCTCGGCGCTTCGCCCGGTGCCTCGACCGCCGTGCCGATCATGCTCGACGTGCTCGAACGTTGCTTCCCCGACCGCATCGCGGAGTGGACCCCGACCCTCAAGAAGATGGTTCCGACCTGGGGTAAGAAGCTCTCCGACGACCCGAAGCTGGCGAAGAAGACCCTCGACCTGACGATGAAGGCGCTCGAGATCGCCTGATTGCAGATGTGAGGCGGCTCACTTTACACGGACCGATGAATGGTGTTATCGTCGACCCCGCTATGTGGATATAAATCGCTTCCGTCCCGCGTCCGAGGTAATAGAGACGACGGCACCCAACGGTGGATCGTCGTGACGCAGTAGACAGAGGTCCCACAACTTTCGCGCACATCGTTGCGCCCGCGCACATTTTGCGCTTGCGCACATTTTGCGCTTCGGGGCTCTACTGCGCCATCCCGGCGGGAATCGCTCGATCTTCGAGGGGATGCCGTTGTGCCAGCACACGCCACAACACCGGTCACCGATTACTTCCGCATCGACGGCCTGACCCACAGCTACGGCGACCGTCGGGTGCTCACCGACCTCAGCGTCGTCATCGATCCCAGCCAGCGTCTCGGCCTCATCGGCGAGAACGGTGCGGGCAAGTCGACGCTGCTCCGCATCATGGCAGGGATGGAGACGCCGGATGCAGGCGACCTCTCCGGTCCCGGCCGTGTCGGGCTGCTCTGGCAGGAGGTGCGGTTTCGCCCGAGTGATACTCTCGACGCGCTCATCGAGGACGCCCTGGCCGAGGTGCGTGCAATCGAGTCGGAGCTCGAGGAGGCGGCATCCGCCCTCGGCTCCGATTCCCGGGCCGACCAGCGCTATGCGGCAGCGCTTGACGCAGCCGAACGCGCGGAGGTCTGGACCGTCGATTCGCGTCGCGACGAGATCCTGGCAGGGCTCGGTCTCGCCGATACCCCGTTGACGCGGCGGCTGGATGAGGTGTCCGGCGGCCAGCGTTCGCGGTTCGCGCTGGCGGCCCTGCTGCTCTCGCGTCCGACAGCCCTGCTGCTGGACGAGCCGACCAACCATCTCGACGATGCCGCAGCGGAATTCCTGGAGCGCCAGCTCATGCGGTGGAAAGGCCCCGTCGTCTTCGCGAGCCACGATCGGCAGTTTCTCGACGACGTGGCCACCTCCCTGCTCGACATCGATCCATCGAAGTCAGGCGCCAGGAGGTTCGGTGGCAGCCGTCCGACCGATTCGCGGGGCGTGTGTACCGACTACCTTGCCGAGAAGTCGGCGGAGCGCGCGCGGTGGGAGGCCCAGTTCGCTGAGGAGCAGGACGAGTTGAATCGCCTGAAGTTCTCCGTCGACGTCACCTCGCGGGAGATCAACCACAACCGTCCGATTAACGACAACAACAAGATGGGCTACGACAAGCGGGCTAACAAGGTGCAGCTCCAGATCAGCAGGAGAGTGCGCAACGCCCAGGGCCGGCTCGATGAACTGACCGAGACGCAGGTGCGCAAGCCGAACGCGCTGCTGAATTTTGCCGGCATCCCGCACGGCTCGCATGCGCTGGCTGACGGCATCCTCGTGCAGGCGAGCGAGGTGGTGGTGACCGCACGACTCGATGTGCCGAGCGTTGTCGTGCAGCCGCGGAGTCGGGTGTTGGTGACCGGCGAGAACGGTGCGGGCAAGTCGACGCTCCTGTCGGTGCTTGCCGGCACGCTGGCGCCAGACTCCGGGCGGGTGAACCGTCGCCGTGGGTTGCGCGTGCAGGTGCTGGAACAGGATGTGCGCATCGCCGATCCGTCGATGACTCCGCGGGCGGCCTACGAGAAGACGATGGGGGAGAGGCGGGCAGAAGCACTGCCACTGACTAGCCTCGGCCTGATCGCGCCGCGCGACCTCGACCGGCCGCTCGGTTCGCTCTCGATCGGCCAGCAGCGACGGTTCGCCCTCGCGGCGATAATCGCGAAACCACCCCACCTTTTCCTGCTCGACGAACCGACCAATCACCTGTCTCTGTCGCTGGCGACGGAGCTGGAGGATGCTCTCGGCAGCTATCCGGGAGCGGTGATCGTCGCAAGTCACGATCGTTGGCTGCGTCGGCGGTGGACGGGGGAGACCTGGGCGATGAGCGGCGGGCGGATGCTGCATCCGATCGTCCAGGGCGCCCAATGGCTCAGGGCGCCAACTGGCTCAGAGCGCCAAGTGATAGATGACTGAACGGCTCCTTGTCGCGACGGAATTGGTTGACAGACATTCGAAGATATGTTCTGCATATCTGCTTGAGTGCAGTTAGATTTCGTAGAGGTCGGTGAGGGTTGTGGGGTCGGTGTTGACGGCCTGTTGAAGGAGGCGGTAGAAAAGCATGCCGCGAGCTTTGGAGTCGCGTCGGTTGAAGCGGAAGGCGTATTCGTCGAGGTAGTAGGGCAGGTGCTCGACGGTGATGTGGTGGTGCAGGGTTCCCGCGATCCACCGTTTCAGCAGACTGGCGACGAGGTGCACACCGGGTAACTCGGCACTGATGTCGGACGAGTTGTAGCCAGTTGCATAGGTGTGGGCGTATCCGAGCGTGCCAAGCCGGCGAAGCATTCGCGCTCCATCGGTGCTTATCGTGGAGCCGGGAGCGATCGTGCGTTGGGCGAAGGCGACCAGCTCGAGAGAGCCGGGTGCGTAGTCGATGCCGAAGCGAACCCGACCGAGTTTGTGTGAGCCGATTCTTTCAACTGCGACCATGACCGGGACTTTCCCAGTCGATGCACCCCGTCGGCCGGTCGAGCGACCACCGACGAAAGTCTCGTCCAACTCGACGACGCCGGAGAGCAGTTCCCGTTCGGGTCGGACCATGGCCCGGCGAAGTTTTTGCATCCAGGCCCAGGCGGTCTCGTAGGAGCCGAACCCGAACTGGCGTTGTAATGCCAGGGCCGAAATCCCGGTCTTCTGCGAGGTGATGAACCACGCGGCCGCGAACCAGGTCGAGATCGGGGTGTGTGAGCGGTGGAAGATCGTGCCCGCGGTCGCCGAGGTCTTCTTACCGCAGGCCGCGCACATCCACGAACCCGATTTGATTCGCCACCCCTTCGCCGCCTGGCATCTCGGGCAGACGAAGCCCTCGGGCCAACGCAACCGCTCGAGATACGCAATGCAGGCTGAATCATGCGGGAACCACTCCCGAAACTCCTGAAACGTCCGCGGATAATCCACCCCACCAACAGGCTTTTCGCTCATCAAACAAATCTACTGCACTCAAGCAGATATGCAGAAGATATGTTCGACTGAAGACATGCGGTGGAGCGGGCAGGAACTCGGTGCGGAGGAGGCTTCCGCCCTGCCGGGACTGGCCAAGCTCTCCAATTTCGTGCGCACCGTGCAGACGCCGGAATTCGCCGGCATCACCTTCCACGAGGTGCTTGCCAAGAGCGCGCTCAACCATGTGCCTGGCGCTAGCGCACTGCCCTTCGGCTGGACGATCAACCCGTATCGAGGATGCAGTCATGCCTGTGTGTACTGCTTTGCCCGCAAAACCCACGAGTACCTCGACCTCGACTCCGGCAAGGATTTCGATAGCCAAATCATCGTCAAGGTGAATGTCGCCGAAGTGCTGGCGAAGGAACTCCACAAGTCGTCATGGGGCAGGCGCTCGGTGGCGCTCGGCACCAACACCGACCCATACCAGCGCGCGGAGGGGCGGTACCGGTTAATGCCCGGCATCATCGCCGCGCTCGCCAACTCCGGCACGCCGTTCAGCATCCTGACCAAGGGCACGCTGCTCCGGCGCGACCTGCCGCTGCTCGCCGAAGCGTCAAGGCTTGTGCCAGTGGACCTCGCCATGTCGATCGCGGTCTACGACGACGAGCTGCAGCAGTCCGTCGAGCCCGGAACGCCGTCGACGGCGGCACGACTGGCGACGGTCACGGCGGCGCGGGAACTCGGCCTTGAGTGCTCCGTCTTCATGATGCCGATCCTGCCGTACCTCACCGACACGCGTGACCACCTCGACAACGCCCTGGCCCAGATCAAGGATGCCGGAGCGAGTTCGGTGCTCTACACCGCACTGCACCTACGACCCGGCGTCAAAGAGTGGTTCATGCAGTGGATTGCAGAAACCCGACCGGAGCTGCTGCCTCGCTACCAGCAGATGTACGCGAAAGACGCGTCGGCGCCGAAAGACTATCGGCGCTGGTTGTCGGCCAAGATCAAGCCGCTGATTCGGGCGCACGGACTCGATCAGGGCCATGAAGATCCGGCCACCGGAGCCGTGCGCTCCAGCGCACTCGGGGGGCTGCGCGATGCCGACGGCAACCGCTCGCTTATCGCCGACGAACTGCCGACAGCATCCCTCGGTGGAAGGCAACCGACGCTCTTCTAGCTTGCCGAATAGCGAAATCGGGGCACAATTACCCCCGAAGTGGTCCCAAGATCAGCCATTTTCACCATTTCGCGGGGTACAAAATGCTCTGTTCGGATGTCATACTAAGCCTCTGTGTGGACCGGGGAGGGGAAGCCATGTCTCTCGGTCTACCTGCGCACCTGGCACCCCAGGCGGTCAGTCGATGGTTCGTACGCGGACTCCACGCCATCGGATTCACCACGATCATCGGCACCCTGCTCATCACCATCGCGTTCCAGGCCGCCGACACCGACGTCCGACTTTGGCCGGCGATGATCGCTCTAGGCCCCATGTTCGTCGCGCTCTGGCTGGCGGATCGCAGGCCAACGGCTTTCAATTCCGGTCTCTACCTCGCCGTCGGTGCGGCCTGCAGCTTCTGGTTTGCGGCGACCTTCTATTCTCTGCAGACACCACTCGTCGCCACCGATGCTTTTTCGGTCGCTCTTCTCAAAGTGGCACTGGTGATGGTCGGTGGCCCGCGGGGCGGCCTCGGCAGGCGCATCGCCTGGTGCGTGGCCGGTTATGCCGTGGCGGAAGCGTCGGTGGATGCCGCCATCCTGGTGACCGGGCATCCATTCGAGTTCGACGTCACCACACTGCTCGCCTTCCTCGTCACGATGGTGATCTTCCTGCTCAATGACCGGAGCAGACGACTGGCCCGCCGCAGCCAGCCGCAACTCCACCGCGCCGCGAGAGACGAAGAACTGGCATCGATGCGGTATCGCATCGAGGTGCGCGCCGCTGCCCTGCTGCACGACACCGTTCTCAGCCACCTCGCCGCGATCGCCAGCGCGACCGACGGCCCGCTGAATCCGGTACTCCGCGCCGAGATCGAACGCGACCTCGAGGTGCTGATCGGCGAGGAGTGGCTCGGCGACGAACTGCCGAAGGACGACGAAGATGCTCACCTGGACTGGCGTCAGAGCGGCCTCTTCGCCGCTATCCAGGAGTCACGCGCGCTCGGCCTTGAGGTCGAGGCGACCGGAGATCTCACCGTCATCTCCCGGCTCGACCGCGAGACCTCCTACTCGCTCGGCCTGGCGGTGAAGCAATGCCTCGTCAATGTGCTGAAGCATGCGGACACCAACCAGGCGGAGGTGGCGGTGTACGGGTCGGAGACGGAGATCTCGGTCATGGTCATCGACACGGGTCGCGGGTTCACTGAATCGGAGACAGGAGCGGATCGCCTCGGGCTGCGCCAGTCGGTGCGTCGCCGGATCGAGTCGGTCGGCGGAGCGGTGCAGGTCTGGTCGACGCCGGGGCGAGGAACCTCGATCATGATCCGGGTTCCCGCGCTCGGGGGTCACGCGAGTGTGCGAGGTGCGACATGAGCGTGAGGGAGCCGACTCGCCAGCAACTGGACCCGGCAGGAACAGCGGGCACGCGCACTCTCACCGGGACGCTTGCGCTCGGTGCCGTCGGTTACGCGCTGGTGATGACCATCGCGTTCCGGGGAGAGATATCCCAGCCGCTGCCTGCCGTCCTCGCGCTGGCTGTGCTCACGGCATCCTGCCTGCTGCTGTTCATGGCGGCGAGCGCTTATCGCGCGCCATTCACGCGAGCAACGCACTACGTCATCCACGCGGGGTTGTTGGCGGCGATCGGGCTGGAAGCTGCCGGACAGCGGACGTCGGATGCGATGATCACCAACGACTGGGGGCCGATCTGTCTCGGCGTGATCATCATCGCCCTCAGCCCCTACCGCCCGGCGAGAGAACTCGCCGCTGCGGGTGTCGTGTCGGCCATCCTGATCGGATTTCTCACCCTGCTGCGTGCTGAGCAGTTGGCGAGGCAAGCACCACCATTCGCCTTCGTTGCCGTCGCCGTAACCCCCATGCTCGCGCTCTGTTTCGGTGCCTCCGTTTTCTCCTCCGGGCTTGTCTATTCGATCCGCCGCTGGCAGCGACGTGCGGTGGTCGCCACCCGAAACCTCATGGCGGAACTCCGCAGCGGGATCGCTCGCTCGGTGCAGCAGAACCGGGTCACCATCCTCGACCGGGACGTGCTTCCGTTCTTCAGTGACCTGCTCGCTCGAAACGTCATCAGCGAAGAGGATCGTGTCCAGGCCCGCAGCATCGCCGATTCCATCCGCAGGGTGATGGTGGCCGAGTTCGACCGCAGCTGGTTGGAGAACCTGATCGAGCTCGCCGGGGGTGTCGGTGCCGACGCGGGAGCCGCCGCCACGGTGGTTGACGATCCGGACCGCGCCGCACCGGCCATGGGTAGTGATCAGCGCACGGCGGTGCGGGCGCTGCTGGTGGCCATGATCGACATCCCGAACTTCGACCGGCACGACCTCCGCATCCGGTTGTCCAAGGAGGGCACCGGATGCCGCGGCGAGATCGTCGCGAACCTCGATGTCGCCGATCACCTGCTCCGCTCCGCA
This sequence comes from Glaciihabitans sp. UYNi722, assembly GCF_040549465.1. NCBI lineage: Bacteria > Bacillati > Actinomycetota > Actinomycetes > Micrococcales > Microbacteriaceae > Glaciihabitans > Glaciihabitans sp. UYNi722. The sequence goes on from NZ_JBEPTL010000018.1 coordinate 9,882, forward strand.
CTGGCTCCGTACTTCGCCGTCATGCGTGCGGTCTTCACCGACTTTCAGATCGATTCCGCCCAACCGACACTCACATTAAGGTTCTCCTATGAGCAGCAATAGTTCGAGCAGCACTGGTTCGGTCATCCGTTCCACTCGTCGAGTTCGTCTCGCGATCCTCGACGACCACGAGGTGCTCCTCGACAGCCTGAGCAGCTGGATCAGCGCGAATGCTCCCGACTTCGACCTCGTGCTCAGCGCGCACACCTGGCTGCAACTCGTGCACAGCGACAACTTTCCCACCGAGCTGGTCTTCATCGACTTCCAGTTGAAGGAGCCGGTGTCGATCGAAGCCAGGGTGCGCACCTGCCGGGCCGCCGGCGCGAAGGTCATCGTGCTGAGCAGTCTTGACACGCGTGAGGCCCGCGATCGCGCCCTCGATGCCGGAGCATCCGCATTCCTCAGCAAATCGATCCCGATGCGCGACGTGATGGACAGTGCTCGCGCGGTGATGGGAGTCGAGACCGATGAGGTGCTGCAGAAGGACTGGCGTCCGCTGCCTGTCGGAGCGGTGAACCAGTCGCGACCCAAACTCAGCCATGGTGAGGCTGAAGCGTTTAAACTGTATGTGTCCGGCTTCAGCACCACCGAGGTCGCACAGCAGATGAATGTTCAGTACGAAACCGCGAAGACCTACCTGCGTCGGGTGCGGGAGAAGTACGCCAAAGCCAATCGACCGGCGAGCAAGAAAGCGGAACTCATCCGCAGGGCTGCCGAGGACGGATACCTCCAGTAGTGGCAAAGCTCTACTTTCGCTACGGCGCCATGAACAGTGGCAAGAGCACAGCGATGCTCCAGGCCGCCTACAACTACGAGGAGCGAGGCCAGCAGGTGCTGCTCGCCAAGCCCAGCGTCGACACCAAGGGGGAGCGGGGCATCTTCTCGCGCCTCGGCGTCACTCGACCCGTCGACTTCCTCATCGCTCCGAACGAGGACATCTACTCGACCTTCGAGCGCGAGCGCGCACGCGTGCAGCGGGAGACCGGCGTCGACGTGAGTTGCCTGCTCATCGACGAGGCGCAGTTCCTCAGCGAGACCCAGGTAGACGACCTGCTGCGTATCGCGATCCTGGAGGGTGTTCCGGTTCTGGCCTACGGCATCCGCACCGATTTCCAGACTGTCGCTTTCCCCGGTAGCCGCCGCCTGCTGGAGATCGCCCACTCGCTCGAAGAATTGAAGACGATCTGTCGCTGCGGCCGCAAGGCCATCTTCAACCCGCGCAAGATCGACGGCGAGTTCGTCTTCGACGGCGACCAGGTGGCGATCGACACCGGTGAGGTGTCCTACGAGTCCCTCTGCGGTGCCTGCTATCTCGAAGAGAGCCACGGCCTGCTCGGCAGCGGTCGCCGTCGCGTGCTGGTCGAGCCCGCCGAGACTGTCTACAGCTCCGCCCCGGACGCCGACTTCACCTAAAGATAAGGTGATGAGTCACGTCTACCCCTCCCGGGTAGAATGGTAGACATGAGTTTGAACATCAAGAACCAACAAACCCACGATCTTGTTCGGGAACTTGCCATGTTGACTGGTGTGAGCCAGACCCAAGCCGTGGAAGAAGCCGTGCGAGCGCGGTTGGTGGAGTTGCGTCCCGAAGAGGCCGAGGCGAAAGCAGAGCGCATGTTGGCAATCGCGCGGCAGGTTTCTGCACGTCTGGGACCGCGGAGCGCGGTCGACCATGCCGAACTGCTCTATGACGAGAGCGGTCTGCCTCAGTGATCATCGACAGTTCAGCTCTCATTGCGATCGTGAGGACCGAGCCGGATGCCGCGACCCTGGCACTCGCCATCGCCGCAGCCCCACGCGCTCGCATATCATCGGCCAACTATCTTGAGGCGAGCATCGTGGTCGACCGTACGGGGGACCCGGTTGCGAGCCGCCAGTTGGACGAGCTGTTGCGGGAGGGTTCCGTGACCATCGAGCCATTCACGGCGGAGCAGGCCACTCTCGCCCGCCAGGCGTATCGCGATTTCGGCAAAGGCAGCGGGCATCCGGCCGGGCTGAATTTCGGTGACTGTTGTGCCTACGCTCTCGCGAAGGATCTCGGCGAACCCCTGCTCTACAAAGGCGACGACTTCGTCCACACCGACGTGCAAAGCGCTCTCGGTTAGCGGCGCGGAAGCGGTGGAAACACGACGGGCTGCGATTGCTTGAAGCCCGGCCAGTTGTCTGTGAGGCTCGACACAGCCCGAAATCAGGAATCGCTGAGAAAAGCGATGTGAAAGAAGCCCAACACCGTCTTAGAAGATCCTGTGCATCAGATCGGCATAGTGCGTACGGCGACCGAATCACGGAAAGCGCTTCAAAGGAGAGCATCATGTCAGACGCCCGCCCACGTCTTCTCCTCATCGAGGACGATCAGCAGCTGGGCCCGCTGATGCGCCAAATTCTTGACGAGTTATACGCGGTCACCCTTGTCGATGACGGTGCTCTCGGCGTTGAGGTGGCACTGAACGGCGCTTTCGAGGTGATGATCGTCGATCGTCGACTGCCCGGCCTCGACGGACTTGGGGTGATCGAGACTCTTCGCCGCAAGCGGATCACCACCCCTATGCTCATCCTCACCGCATTGGGAACCATCCAGGACAAGGTGCGGGGACTCGATGCCGGCGCCAACGACTACCTCGTCAAGCCTTTCGAATTCGATGAGCTGTTCGCGCGACTGCGCGCCATCCGTCGGGTCTATACGGGGGAGGGGCCATTCGTTCGAATTGGGCTATGGGAGTTCTACCCTGAGAGCCGCACGGTCTATTCGCCGTACGATGGGCGCACGATCCTCACGGAGCGGGAGAACGAGTTGCTGCGCCTCTTCGCCGAGAACCCGCATCGCACCTTCTCGCGAGAACAGATCCTGGGCGAGGTATTCGGCACGAGCGATCAACCCGGCACCGTGGATACCTACGTACATTATGTTCGCCGCAAGACTGACGCCGACCTCATCACTACTGTGCGCGGCCAAGGGTACCGATTGGGAGCACCATGACGAGAACGGACAATTCACTACGCGCGGATGACTCTGACCTTCGTGCGATTCGGCGGGCCTCCCGCGCGGTGGGGCTCCAGATCACCATTGCTTCCAGCGTCCTCGTTATCGCGGTGCTGATCGCCGCTTTCGCTTTCGTCTTCTCACACATCAAGCCAGGACGCCTGTTTTCCCCGGTGGGATCCCACGAGACGTCGATCGATGTCGGTGGCCTCGAAATTCTCGTTGGTGGCCTCGTGATCGGTACTATCGCCATCATTCTCGCCGGCACGATGAGCTGGTTCGCTACGCGGCGGGCAGTGCGGCCACTCGGCGACGCCCTCAGGCTCCAGCGAGCGTTCGTCGCGGATGCTAGCCACGAACTCCGCACCCCACTCACTGTTCTCGATGCGCGGCTGCAGTTGCTTCAGCGGGGACTGGCTGACGATGATCCGTCCACCGTCACCGTGAACGAGCTACGCGGTGACACCAAAACACTGATCGGTATCGTGAACGATTTACTCGCGCTTGCCGAGGTCGATCGGCCGCCGGCGAGCAGTGAGCCGATAGTGGTCGCGCCCGTCGTGCAACGTGCCGTCGACTCCATGAGGATACTGGCCTTGGAGCGGTCCGTCTTCATCAGGCTCGAGGCCGAGGAACAGGTAGCAACGGTCGTTCCTGCCGCAAGTCTTCATCGATGCGTCGTGGCCCTGTTGGACAACGCACTCGATTTCTCGCCGCCCGAATCGACGATCGAGATCTCGGTCGAGGAGTTAAAGAGTTCCGTGATCGTCAGGGTGCGTGATCACGGTCCGGGAATCACCGGCATCGAGCCGACCCGCATTTTCGATCGCTTCGCGCGCTCAGGCGATGCCGTAGGTGGCGGAGGTACCTCGCGCACGGGTTTTGGAATCGGACTGTCTCTCGTGCGCGACACGGTCGAACGATTCGGCGGCTTGGCGACGGTGTTCGCAACATCCCCTGCCGGCACAACTATCCAGCTCCTCATCCCCTCGATTCGAGAACCTCAGCCCCAGTCAAGCTCGCAGCCCCAGTCCCCTCGGTCGCGTTAGGGTTTCGCTCTTCGTAGGAGAGTGATGCCCTCGCCCTGAAAACGAATCGTGTAGCCGGACTGCTCGGCCGCCTTCAGCCGCCTCAGCTCGGCGGAGCGCGTCACCACGAAGTGACGCGTCGAATCGGGATCGACGATGATCCAATCGGGATTGACTACGGCGAGCGGCCGCAACCCAAATAGGGTCACTGTCGCGCGAGAGGTGAGGTGCGGCACCAGGTTGTCGGAGGCCGACACGGTGGCCCCGTTGGGGATCATGGCAAGTGCAGCCTCAATCGAAGCCGCCTGTGGGTTGGCAGTCCACAATTGAGTGCTGCCCAGCTCGCCCAGTCGGTGCGAGGGAACTGCACCGACCGTCACCGCCAATGCGATCGCGAGTACGACGGGCATGGCCCACCGAACGCGGGGGTAGCGCTGGCGGAAGCGAGCGAGGCCGTCGATCATCGCAGCTACCACAATGGGCATGAGGATGGCGCTGTAGTGAAAGTCCGTTCCCCAATAGTTGGGATCGTCGCTGGCGAATCTCCAGAGCAGCGTCGGCAGCGCTGCGAGGGCAATCGGCGACAAAAGCGCAGCGAAGCCCGTGATCGCGAAGGTCAGCGCAAGGGTGCCGATTTTTTCGCCCGCGGAGCTGAAGAACACGGTGGGAAGGGGGTGCGCGGAAAGTTTGGCCCAGTAGGAGTATCCCCCGGCGCTATTCAGCAGCGGGAGCAATATTCCCACCTCGAGTGCCGTCGCAGCCACGCCGACAATGACCAGCGCGATGCCGAGTCGACGGGCGCCGCGGAGGAATAGAAGTACGCCGATGACCGCAACCACGGTGACGCCGAGATCTTCCTTGACGAGCACCAGCGGCAGGGCAAATGCTGCCGCCGAGCGCAACCGTCCCAGGCCTAGTGAGCACAGAGCGAACGAAATGAGCGGTACAGCGAAGGCGACCTCGTGAAAATCGAAACCCGCGGCGGATCCGATCCCAAACGAGAGGCCGTAGATCATTCCCACAGCGACCGCGCCGCGGCGCCCCAGGGAGCGTTGCGCCCACGCGACCAAGGGCCACGCACTCACGGCCAGCAACACGGACTGGGCAATCAGGAGCGTTATCGGACTGGGGAAGAGGCGGTAGAGCGGTGCAAGCGTGACAAGAATCGGGTGGAAATGATCTCCGAGAAGGTTATAGCCCGCCCCTTTCAAGGCGACAATGGGCGGCCGAAACGCAGCATAGTTGCGGATTGCCTGCTCGAAAATCCCCAGGTCCCATCCCGCTGAATGGTAGGTGACGTGGCGCCGGATTGCGAGCACCGAATACATGGCCGTCAGTACGACGACAAACGCGAGGGGTATCACGCGAACGTGAACCCGGGCCCGAAGCCGCTCCGCCTGACCCCTCTTCACAGACGGGGAGACCGCCCCCGTGAAACGCCGACCTCCCGACCGCTCATCCTCCACCACCGGGCACCCAGCCAGGCAGGATCTAAGCCGTCGGCAGGTCGAAGTTGTTCGATGATTCCAGTTGGCCGCCGCCGCGTCGCTCCCGAATTGTGAGCCCCACGACGAGCAGCAGAATGACGCCAAGGAAAAGCACGCTCGTGCCGGTAGTTCCGAGGCCCAGTCCGCCATCCTTCGGGCTCTGTGAGAGGAGGTCGCCTGTGGATGCTCCCAGTGGCCTGGTAAGGATGTACGCGATCCAGAATGCGACCACGGCGTTCAACTTGAAGGCGTAGTAAGCAAGTGCGACCAGTGCGATGGCTGCCGCAAACACCACAAGCGAGAGCAGGTACCCGAGATTCAGGCTTTCTGCGAGCAGGTCGCCGGCCGCAGTACCGAGCGCAAAGGCGAAGAGCACTGCAAGCCAGTAGAACGACTCACGGCGAGGCGTGAAAATCGAGTGAATCGACAGGGTCTTCTCGCTGGCGAACCAGGCAATGAAGGTGATGGACAGCGCGATCGCGAAGAGCACGGCGGTGACCCAGAGCGGCACCCCGAAGTTGTCGGTGAGATTGTCGGTGATCAGAGTGCCGACGACGCTGATCAAAACTACAGCGAGCCAGTAAACGGCGGGGAAATAACGCTGGGCTCGAAATTGGAAGACGAGCACGAGGGCCAGCAAGGCAGCCATTACCACGCTGGTGATGGTCAGGCCGAGATTCAGGTTGACATTCAGGAAGTCCGCAAAGGTTTCGCCGACCGTGGTCGCGAGCACTTTGATGATCCAGAAGATGGCGGTGACTTCTGGCACCTTGTTGAGCATGACCCTGCCGATGGCCGGCGAGCCCGTTCCGTTGCTGGGCATCGTGGTTGCTCCTTCGAGTGGTGGGGGATGTGGCCAGTAGATTGCCCGACGACTAAGAATTCGCCAAGGTTTGCGCAGAGCGCCGTTCGGCCTTGTGATGCTGTGGAGAATGGCACCACTTCGAAGTTTCTTAGATTCCACCTGACCATACTTGGAGCACCATGACTCTTTCTCTCATCTCCACGGGGCTTCTTGATCCGCAGTCCCTGATCACTGGGGCCGGCGCCTGGGGCCTCGCAATCGTGTGTGCTGCGGTGTTCGCCGAGACCGGCCTGCTTGTCGGCTTCTTTCTGCCCGGGGACACACTGTTGTTCTTCACCGGAGTGCTCACCCTGAGCGGCGCCATCCGAGAGCCGCTCTGGCTGGTCATCTTGCTCGTGGGCCTCGCTGCGGCGCTCGGCGACCAACTCGGCTACACGATCGGGCGCAAAACGGGGCCGGCGGTCTTCGAGCGCCGCGAGTCCGGCGTCTTCAGCCGAAAGAGTGTCACGCGCACCCAAAACTTCTTTGATCGATTTGGACCCGTCGCAGTGACGATCGCCCGATTCGTTCCCGTGGTGCGCACATTCGCTCCCGTCGCAGCCGGAGTCGGGCGCATGCCCCGCCGACTCTTCACGTTTTTCAACCTCATAGGCGCCGCACTCTGGTCCGGATCGGTTATTGTTCTCGGGTTCGCGCTTGCTCACTTGCCCGGTGTCGCCGATTTTGTCTCCCAGTACATCGACATCGTCCTGATCGGAATTGTGGTCGTGTCTGTCGTGCCGATTCTCGTGCGCACGATCACGGTACGGAGGCGGGCCGCAGCGACGCAGGATGTCGACTGAGCCCTGGGACTGGCGTCGCCGTCAGATGCTCATCTGCTCGAGACCACTGCGCGTGCCGGGCTCCGAGTAGTACTCGACGAACCAACGCCATCAGCCCAGAAACCACAAAACGCCCTCCCGAAGGAGAGCGAAATGTGAGCCGCGTCCCGAGACACCTGTGAACGATGTCCCGAGACATGACAACTGTCGGGGTAGCGGGATTTGAACCCACGACCTCTTCGTCCCGAACGAAGCGCGCTACCAAACTGCGCCACACCCCGATTGATTTCAGGCCCAACCTTGCGGTTCGATCCGAAGCCTCATCAAGAATAGCTGATATCGCGACCGACGAGTGTCAACAGTGTCGCCTCAGGCGGGCAGGCGAACCGCACCGGCGCGTAGATCGAGGTGCCAAGACCCGCGGAGACGTTCAGGTAGGCCGCGCGCCGCGCATGCTTCCACAGGCTGAGGCCCCTCACCTGGTCGCGCGGGATGTCGCAGTTGGTCACCAGCGCGCCGTACCCTGGCACACAGACCTGGCCTCCATGGGTGTGCCCGGCGAAGATCAGTTCCGCACCGTAGGTGAGGAAGGAGTTGAGCACGCGCTGGTAGGGCGAGTGGGTGAGACCGATGGTGATCGGATCGGGGCCGGTAGTGTCATCCTCCCAGCCCACGTTCTCGCGCATCTCGTCCATCGCGCCCGGCAGTTTCGCGAGCTTGTCCCAGCCGATGTGGGCATCGTTCACGCCCATGAACTCGAGCCGCGAACCCCTGATGCTCATCGCCCGTGCCGTGTTGTTGAGATCGAGCCAGCCGAGTCCCTCGAGGAAGGAGTTGAGGCGCGCGGTGTCGAGGTTGGGCGCGTGATGCTTCTTCTCCGACGGACCGGTGAAGTAGGTGAACGGGTTTTTGGCAACCGGGCCGTGATAGTCGTTCGACCCGTGCACGAAGACACCGGGGATACCGCGGAACGGTTCGAGCGCGTACTCGACGCCCTCGATGCCGTCGACGTGTCCGAGGTTGTCACCGGTGTCGATCACCAGGTCGGGCTCGTACACGGCCAGCCCACGGATCCAATCCTGCTTGGCGCGCTGCCAAGGTGCCATATGCAGGTCGGAGAGATGCAGCACGGTGAGGGGTCGTGAGCCGGGCCGAAGCACTGGAACGACCTGCTTGACCAGCGTGAACCTGTTGCGCTCCACGAGCGTGCCCCAGGCGAGCGCGCCGAGTCCTGCGGTAGCGACTGCGGCTATCGCGGCGCCGACTGCTGTGCGATCCGAACTGTGCATCAACTACAGGGTTTCAACTGGCCGACAGCGAGCTTGATCTCGTCGGTCGGTCGTGCCTGGGCACCTGGGGCGGGATTGCTGGCAACGACCTTGCCCACGTCATCCGGGCTCGTCACGACCTGGCATGCCTGGCTCACACTGTTCCAGCCTGCACTGTTGAGCATGGCCTTCGCGCCGCCAAAGCTGTTCGAGTGGCCGGTGACCACATCCGGAACCGTACTGAGTGAACCATCACTCGTGTACAGCGTCACTGTTGAGCCGAGCGAACTGCTCGCTCCAGCTGCGGGATCGGAGCGCGACACAGTTCCGGCAGGGAGCGCCGATGACTCGGTCGGGCCGTCAGCCACGTTGAACTGGAGGCTCTCCAGAAGCTTCCGAGCCGCGGCAGAGGATTGCCCGACGACGTTCGGCACGGATGCACTGCGGCCGGCTAGCAGTGACGAATCAGCGCCGGGGAAAGCACCACCCTTGTAGGCGGGGTTCGCGTTGAGGGATTTCATGGTCGCCTTGAAGATCATGAACTTGAGGCTGTACCCGTTGGTGCGACCGACGGTGATCTGACGGAGGCTTTGCTCGCCTCCCGGATTTTTGGAGGTGGCTCTCGCCGGATTGCCGATGATATTGCCCACCCATACCGCGAGGGCGATCTTCGTCGTCGTGCCGATCAACCAGTTCTGGTACGAGCCGTCGGTCGTACCGGTCTTTCCGACGAGTTGAACGCCGTCGCGCGGGTTTCCCGCCGTCGCCGTTCCGGAGTCGAAGACCGTCTTGAGCGCATAGGCGACAGTGGCGGCGATCTGCGGGGTGATGGCATTGGTGCACTCGGTCGGCTCGCCTGGGAGGTCCTTGCCGTCAGGGCCGACGATCTTGTCGATGGCGGTTGGCTTGCAGTAAGTGCCGTTCGCACCGATGGTGGCGATGGCAGCGGCCATGGTCATCGGAGCGATGAGGTTCGTGCCGAGCGTCGAAGAGGGGAGGGTTTCCAGTTCGGCCCCGTCGGCGCGGTGCACGCCCATCGCGGTGGCGTCATCACGGATCTTGCAGAGGTCGAGCTTCTTCGCCATTTCGACGAATGCGACGTTGACCGACGAGGTCGTCGCCCGTAGCACCGACCAGGAGCCGCCTTCACCTGGCGAGTCATTCTGGGGGAAATAGGCGTTGCCCGTCGGGGAACCATTGCACTTGAAGCTGTTGGCTGCAAACTGCTTCGGGGTGCCGTCCACCCTCTCCTGCAGACCGTGACCGCTCTGCAGCCAGTCGACGAGCGTGAAGATCTTGTAGGTCGATCCGGTCTGGAAGCCGTTGGAGCGACCATAGGCGAAGTCGGTGCTGAAATTGATGGAGGTCTGCGCCGACGTCGCGGCCGAGGTGTTGTTGTAGTCCTTATTCTGGGCCATCACGCGGATCTTGCCGGTACCAGGTTCCAGCGCGACCGCAGACGAACCGAGGGCGAACCGCGTCTCGGTGGCCGGCGTCACGGTGCTGAGCTGGTTCTGGGCCACATCCTGCTGGTCGAGATCGATGGAGGTGTAGACCTTGTAACCGCCATTGGCCCAGTTCTTCAGGCGCTCTTCTCTCGACTTGCCGAGCGCCGGCTGTTCCAGGACCTTCCGGACTGAGTAGTCGCAGAAGAACTTGGCGTCGGCCGCATTGAGGCAACCGTTAGTGGCCGGCTGCAGCTTCACATAGGACTCGATCGGAGTCGCAATGGCCTCGTCGTGCTGTACCTGGGTGATCATCTTCAGGTCGAGCATGTCGTTGATGATCGTGTCGCGGCGGAGTTTGTTCGCCGGGTAATTCTTGGGATCGCCGAGGTTCAGCCCTGCGGGGCGTTGGACTGTCGCGATGAGGCTCGCGGCCTCCGCGATAGTCACGTCTTTAGCACTGATGCCACCGAAGAAGCGTTGCGCAGCAGCCTGCACACCATAGGTCACACCGCCGAAGCCGTTGATGTTCAGGTAGGCGAGCAGGATCTCCTTCTTGGAGTATCGCTTCTCAAGCCCGATGGCAAGTTTCATCTCTTCGAGCTTGCGGTCGGGACTGGTCTTGATCGCATCCGCATAGGCTTTGTCGCGCTTGACTTTATCGTCGATGAGCTGCGACTGTGCTACACGGATGTTCTTGACCAGCTGCATGGCGATGGTCGAACCACCGGTTGAACCGGTCTTGGTGACGAAACCGACACCGGCACGCATTAACGACTGCAGGTCGACGCCGCCGTGGGTGTAATAACGACGGTCCTCACCGGCGACCGCGGCATCCTTCAGAAACGGGGAGACGTTGTCCCAGGAGACATCTTCACGATTCTGGTTGTAGACGGTGGCGATCGGCACCGGCTGACCCCCGCGGAGTCCATAGATGTCGTTGCGCTGCGCCTGGCCGCCGAGGGCGATGTAGTCCGGCAGGTTTTCGAAGACGCCGATGGTGCTCTTGGCTGCGACGCTCGTCACCGCAAGCGCCGGGGCGACCATGGCTGTCACGAGTACGCCGGCGATCACGCTGAATCCGACGAGTCCGACGAGTCCCCCGAGCGCACGGGAAAACTTCACTTTTTGGGCTGGCATAGCAGCAAGGATAAGCGATGAAAACTGATAGTTCGGGAACGCGTCAGTCGTGCGTCACAGGCAGACGCCCGGCGGTGGTCGGAATTCCCCGCTGGGGTTCGCCACCGCGGTGCCGTAGACGTTCAGGGTGACGGCATCCGTCTTGGCCACCACCGCCCCCGCTGCAGGGTTGGATGCCTGCACCTGGCAGAGATTCGCCGGGGGGCCCGGGGTGCCCTGCACCCAGGTATAACTGACATTCTCCGGGGCGAAGCCAGCGGCCGCGAGGGCATCGTTGGCCGCCTGGCGGGTGAGACCGACCACGTTCGGCATGGTCGTTGCCAGGCTGCCATCGCTCGAGAAGACGGTCACGGCGTTGCCAGAAGAGACCTTCGCCCCCGGTGCGGGGTCCGTGCTCACGACGCGCCCAGCGGGAAGAGCGGATGCCACCGGCCCACCGTCCACGAACTCGAACTGCAGGCTTTCCAGCAGCGCCTTCGCCTGCGCCATGGTCTGGCCGATCACAGACGGCACTGTCGCCGACGAACCTCCGAGAATGGCAGCCGACGCCGCGGGGAACGCCTCGCCCCGGAGACCGGGGAGTGCGTTAGCCGTCTTCATCACGGCCTTCATGATGTTGAAGCGTGAACTCGAATAGTAGTTCTGCCTGGTGATCGGATTGGTGAACCTCTTCAGGCCGACGTTGCCGTAGATATTGCCGGTCCAGACTGCCGTGCCGAGCTTCGTCGTCGTCGCTACGATCCAGTCCTGGTGGCTACTCGGCGACGTGCCCGTCTTACCGCCGATCGGCACTCCGTCCCTTGGATTACCCGGGCGGCTCGTGCCACCGGCCATGCTGCCGGCCATCGCGTTCGCCACTCCGGCAGCCACATCCGCTGAGAAGGCCTGGTTGCAGGTCTTCGCCTGGCCAGGCAGCTCCTTGCCCTGGGGATCGACGATCTTGTCGATGATGATCGGCGTGCAATGGAGGCCGCCCGCGCCGATGGTCGCAGCTACGGCGGCCATGGTGAGCGGCGCCTGCTCGTTGGAACCGAGGATGGTCGACGGGTTGATGTCGAGGTCTTTCTTGAAATCGGCACGGTGCGCACCCATCGCCTTCGCGGTCTCGCGGATGCTGCAGAGATCCTGCCTGGTCGCCATGTCCATGAATGCGTTGTTCACCGAGCCGATGAGGGCAGACCTCACAGTCATATACCCGCCGCGGGAGTTGCCATCGTTCTGGAGTTTGAACGGAGCGCCGGGGATCGCGCCCGGATCGCATGGGGCGGAAAACCTCGACGGTGCATAGATCTGGGGACCCGTGCCGTTGACGCGGTCGTTCAGGCCGTGACCGGTGTCCAGCCAGTTGGCGAGGTCGATGATCTTGTAGGTGGAGCCGGTCTCGAAGCCGACCGAGTTGCCGTAGGGGAAATCGGTGCTCAGGTTGAGTGCAGTGGAGTTCGGCGCGGCTTCCAATGCGTCGTCGAAGGGTTTGTTCTGCGCCATCGCCAGCACCCGGCCGGTACCCGCTTCCACGGTGTTCGACGCGGCGCCGAGTGGGAATCGATTCTCAGTGGGTGGGGTCTGCGTGTTCAGGGCATCCTGCGCGGCGTCCTGCAGCCCGAGGTCAATGCTCGTGAAGACGGTGTAGCCGCCCTTGTCCCAGTTGGCACTGCGCTCCGAGGGCGTCGCGCCGAGCGATTCCACCACCGGGGCGGCGCCCATTCCTGCCGGCAGTTCCGGAGCGGTGATGAGCCTGGTGACGTAGTCGCAGGCGACCTTCGCGTCGGCGGCATTGCGGCATCCGCTGATGGGCGGGCTGATCTTGACGTAGGACTCGATCGTCGTCGCGATGGCGTCGTCGTGCTGCTTCTGATCGATGTATTTGACGTCGAGCATGGCGTCGAGAATCTCGTCGCGTCGTATCTTGTTGGCCGGATACTTGGCCGGGTCGCTGAGATTCTGGGCGTTGGGCTGTTGCACGATCGCGATGAGGCTGGCCGCCTGCGGCAGGGTCACGTCTTTGGCGGGAACACTGAAATACTGCTGCGCGGCCGACTCCACGCCGTAGGTGTTGGAGCCCATGCCGACGATGTTCAGGTAGCCGAGGAGGATCTCCTTCTTGGTGTACTCCTTGTCGAGTCCGATCGCGAGTTTCATCTCCTTGATCTTTCGATCGATCGAGGTCTCTTTGGCCGCGTTGACTGCTGTGTCGCGCTTTTTGGTGTCTGTGATGGACTGGGCTTCCTGAATGAGGATGTTCTTCACCAGCTGCATGTCGAGCGTCGAGCCACCACTGGTGACCTGACCCGATTGTGCATTGCCGATCGCCGCGCGGGCGATGGAGGAGATATCCACCCCACCATGTTCGTAGAACCGGCGATCCTCGCCGGCGACGACCGCCTGGGTCAGGAAAGGGGAGACCTGCTCCCAGTCCACTTCCTTGCGATTCTGCTTGAAGGTCGTCGCGATGAGCACCGGTTGTCCGGTACGCATGGCGTAGATCTGATTCTGCTGCGACTGTGTGCTGAGCCTGATGAATTCTGGAAGGTCCTGGAAGGCGCCGATAGTGCCCTTGGCAGCATTGCCGGTGACGGCGAGTGCGGGGGTCACCATCACGGCGACGAGCACACCCGCGATCACACTCAATCCGAGGAGACCGGCTAGCCCCCCGAGCACGCCGGAAGGCTTCACACTATGGCCAGACATAGTGGCAAGAGTACGGGACGGGCGCTCGCCTTCGGTAACGATGCATCACGACTAGGGGCACAGGCCGCCAGGATCAGTACCCGCGTTCGGCCCGCCATTGCTCACCGACAGGGTGATCGAGGCATCCTTCGCCGTCGCTGAACTGGCAGCGGGATCGCTCGCCGTCACCCTGCAGACGTCGGCCGGAGATCCGGCAACCCAGCTGTAGGTGACCCTGGTGGAATCGAAGCCCGCGGTCACGAGGGTGCCCATGGCGCCCTGGCGGGGCATCCCGACGACATTAGGCATCGTGGTCGCGAGGGACCCGTCGCTCGTGTAGACGGTGACGCTCGAACCCATCGCCGCGACCGCTCCGGCTGCCGGATCGGTACGAACGACCTGGCCGGCAGGGAGACCGGATGCCACCGGCCCGCCGTCGACGACGTCGAACTGCAGGCTCTCCAGCAGCGACTGCGCCTTGGCAAGGGTCTGGCCGGCCACCGAGGGCACCGCGAGCCCGGCGCCGTGCAGCAGCGTGGAGTCGACCGCGGGGAAGGCACTGCCCTTGTACTCCGGGTTGGTGTTGAGCGATTTCATCGTCGCCTTGAAAATGTTGAACTTCGTGTTGTAGCCGTTCGTGCCGGCGACTGTGATCTGTCGCAGGCTCTGGTCGCCCTGCGGGTTATTGGTGGTCGCCTTCGCCGGATTTCCCTGGATGTTGCCCACCCAGACGGCAAGAGCGGCCTTCGTCGTCGAGGCGATGAGCCAGTTCTGGTATGAACCGTCGGTGGTGCCTGTTTTACCGACGATCGGCACGCCATCCCTCGGGCTGCCGGCTGTGCCCGTGCCCGACTTCATGACCGTGGCCAGGGCATAGGCGACGGTGGCCGCGATATTGGGGGCGATCGCTGCGGTGCAGTTTTTCGCCTGGCCATCGAGTTTCTTCTCATCCGGTCCGACGATCGAGTCAACGATGGTCGGCGCGCAGTAGGTGCCGTTGGCTCCGATGGTGGCGATCGCCGCGGCCATCGTGAGAGGGGCGATGGTGTTCGTGCCGAGGATCGCGGCGGGTTGGGTGTCGAGGTCGCCACCCTTGGCCGGGTGCACTCCGAGCGCTTTCGCGTCATCCCGGATGTCGCAGAGGTCGAGCTTCTGGGCCATACCGACGAAGGCCGCGTTGACCGAAGCGGAGGTCGCGCTCAGCACACTCATCGACCCTCCCTCGCCTGGGGAGTCGTTCTTTGGAGCGTAGCTGCCGGCGTAGGGCCCGCCACAACCGGTGGCCTTGAAACCGGATTGTTGGAAGGTGCGAACGGTGCCGTTGACCGTGTCGTTAAGTCCGTGGCCTTTCTGCAGCCAGTCGATCAGGGTGAAGATCTTGTAGGTGGACCCGGTCTGGAATCCGCCGGAGTTTCCATACTCGTAGTCGGTGCTGTAATTGATGCCGGTCTGGGCGGCGGTCGCGCTGTCAGTGTTATTGAAGCCCTTGTTTTGGGCCATCACCAGGACACGTCCGGTTCCGGGCTGCACGGCATCGGCGGCCGCCCCGAGGGCGAAACGGGCCTCGTCGGCTGGTGCGCTCTTGGCAAGTGCCGCCTGGGCGACATCCTGCTGATCGAGGTCGA
Organism: Glaciihabitans sp. UYNi722; assembly: GCF_040549465.1. Lineage (NCBI taxonomy): Bacteria > Bacillati > Actinomycetota > Actinomycetes > Micrococcales > Microbacteriaceae > Glaciihabitans > Glaciihabitans sp. UYNi722. The sequence goes on from NZ_JBEPTL010000018.1 coordinate 25,187, forward strand.
TGCTCGTGTAGATTTTGTAGCCGCCTGTGGCGAAATTCGCCCTGCGCTCGGCCTCACTGGCTCCGAGCGATTCGAGGGTCGGCACCAGCTGCTTCACGTAGTCGCAGGCGAAGGGAGCAGCGCTGGCGTAGAGACATCCATTGGTCGGAGCGGTGAGCTTGACCTCATCCGCGATCTTCGTGCTGATGGCCTCGTCGAACTGCGCTGCGGTGATGTACTTCTGCGCGTGCATGTCGTTGAGGATCTGGTCGCGGCGCACCTTGTTGGCGGCGTAGTACTTGGGATCGCTGAGGTTCTGCAGGTTGGGCTGCTGCACGATCGCGACGAGGCTCGCAGCCTGGGCGACCGTGACATCCTTGGCGTTCGCGCTGAAGTACTGCTGCGCCGCGGACTGCACTCCATAGGTGTTGCCGCCGAAACCGGTGATGTTCAGGTAGCCGACCAGGATCTGCTTCTTGCTGTAGCGCTTGTCGAGACCAACCGCGAGCTTCATCTCTTTGAGCTTCCGTTGGAAACTGTCGTCGATGGCAGCTGCGTAGGCCGCCTTCTGCTTCTTGGCGTCTCTGATGTCGAGGGCGTTCTGCACGAGGATGTTCTTCACCAGCTGCATGTCGAGGGTGGAGCTTCCACTCGTGATCGATTTGCTGATGATGTTGCCGGCAGCCGCGCGCGCCACCGACGGCATGTCGATGCCGCCGTGCTGGTAGAAGCGGCGGTCTTCACCCGCGACCGCGGCATCCATCAGGAACGGCGAGATCTCGTCGGCGGAGACCTCCTCGCGGTTCTGGTTGTAGATAGTGGCGATGGGTACCGGGGCCCCGCCGCGGTTGGCGTAGACGATGTTCCGCTGCGACTGTGTGCCGAGTTCGACATAGTCGGGCATGTCGTCGAAGACGCCGATGCCGGCCTTCGTCGCTTCGCTCGTCACGGCGATCGCGGGGGTGACCATCGCGGTCACCAGGATGCCGGCGAGCACGCCGAGGCCAATGAGTCCGCCCAGCGTTTTGGGCAGCGCGGAACGCCTGAAATCCTGAGCCATACAATCAAAGTTACGTTTGCAACCTCCTCTCAACCTGAACGGACGCCGAGATGACGACCTGGGAATACCTCACAACACCGTTGATCGTGCACAACACGGCGGCCATTCTGAACAACTGGGGTGAACAGGGCTGGGAGCTCGTGCAGATCGTCACGGGCCCCGAGGGCGGGCTCGTCGCCTACCTCAAGCGCGAGAAGAACGAGGACGCCTGATGTCGAAACTGGATGACCGGCTTGCCGAACTCGGACTCGAGATTCCCGAGGTGGCCACCCCCGCCGGGAGCTACATTCCCGCGGTGATCAGCGGCAACCTCGTCTTCACCTCAGGGCAATTGCCCTTCGTCGCTGGCTCGCTGCCGGCGACCGGTAAGGTCGGGGCGGCCGTTTCTCCAGAAGACGCCAAGGGCTATGCGGCCACCTGCGTGCTCAACGCGCTCGCCGCGGCGAAGTCGGCGATCGGATCACTGGATCGGGTGACCCGTGTGGTCAAGGTCGTCGGGTTTGTGGCATCCGACCCCTCATTCACCGGCCAGCCCGGTGTGATCAACGGCGCGTCGAACCTGCTCGGCGAGATCTTCGGAGACGCCGGCATCCACGCCAGGAGCGCGGTCGGCGTCGCGGTGCTGCCGCTCGACTCTCCCGTCGAGGTGGAGCTGATCCTCGAGTTCGCGTAGGGGCTCAGTTCGACGCCCTCCGGCCCGTTGTTCTTCGGTCATTTCAGGTTTCTCCGGAGGTTTGGCCTCAATAGCGCCGAATTGGGGCCAAATCCGCGCGTTTCGGCTACTCGGAGGCGAAACCTCCGGAGAAACGCGTAGGCAGAGCGAGGGAAGAGAAAAGCCGTGGTGGGAGACGCGGGATTGGCAAGCGAATGCCGCGTTTAGCGCACCGGGTCGAGGTGGCGACCTCGTTCGAGATTGGTGCGGATGACTTCTTCAACGAGTGGCCAATTGTGCATGATCATGCGATAGCTCAGCCTGATGACCGTGTAACCGCGCGCCTGTAGCTCGGCGGTGCGGACGCGATCTTCATTGAACCGCTCATCATCGGAATGGGTTTCTTGTCCATCCGTCTCGATGATGAGGGATGACCCGACAAGCAGGTCTACCGTGTGGCGGCCTATCGTCACCTGAAGCCGGGGGTCGTATCCCGCCGTCTCACGCAGCCACAGACGGACGATGGTCTCGAGCCCCGAAGCAGCGCGACCATCCACCAGTCGCTGGAGGCGGCGCAACCTACGAGGCAGACGGGCGAAGAGTTCGTGTATCTCGAAGACATCGAGCAGCCCTCTGTTGATCGCCGAATCGCAGGCGCAGATCGCATCTACCCAGTTGGCGCGCAGAAAGATCTGGGCCAGCGACTGCTGCACCGATTCACGCCATGGAAAGTCGGTGGCCTGGAAGGCGGCGGCCTGGAAGTCGCCGAGTCGCCAGTGGCTCATGATTCGCCGCCCAGAACTGAGGTGCTGCGAATCCGGGAACTCGAACTTAACTCGTCCGGGCTTGGCGACGTTGCCGTGAGGCTTCCAGCTCACGTGGAGATCAGAGTCGAGTCCGCGCCATATTCCATAGCTCTGAGCCGCCGAAAATGCTCCCAGCCGGCCACCGAGCATGACGGCCCGCATACGATCAGGCTCGGCATCCGGGACTGCGTACCAGGCACGGCGGACACGCATGAGCACGCTGTCCTTGAGCGCGCGCGAGATCGAACTGGGACTGAACCCGGCGTCGAGGATCTGACTTCGGGCCGCGACTCCTCCTAACGCTCTGACGAGCAGTTGGATCGATACGTATCGTCGCATTCGACAAGGTTGTCGCTCCTGACCTGCTGGGACCCTTCAATCCGGGCCACCAGGTGACAGAGCAAGTCTCCGGCCCGCTGTTGAGGAGGGGTGGGCAATCCGTTTCTCCGGAGGTTCGTCAGGCTCGGCTCATCAGATTGCCGTATTCCTGGGGAGAGATCAGCGCGCCGAGGGGAATATCGGCAAAACCTCCGGAGAAACGCGGAGTGACGGTCGCGGGCAGAGCCGCAGAGCGGCAGAGCGGCAGAGCGAGCGGATGCGCGTCTGTCGAACCCAGCCGTTCGTCGAACTCAGCCGTTCGTCGAACCCAGTTGCCCGCTGATGATCTGCATCACGCTGGTGTCGGCAAGGGTAGTGGTGTCGCCGATTGCGCGGCCCTCCGCGACGTCCTGCAGCAGGCGGCGCATGATCTTGCCCGAGCGGGTCTTCGGCAGCTCCGCGACGATGAAGATCTGACGCGGCCTAGCGATCGCACCGATCTGGTCGGAGACGTGGGTTCTGAGCAGTGCGCTCGCCTCATCCGCTGTCTGCATCTCAGACTGATCTGAACGCAGGATGACGAAGGCGACGACGGCCTGTCCTGTCGTCTCGTCTGCGGCTCCGACGACCGCCGACTCTGCCACGATCGGATGCGAGACGAGCGCCGATTCGATCTCGGCGGTGGACAGACGGTGACCCGAGACGTTCATCACATCGTCGACTCGGCCGAGCAGCCAGATGTCGCCGTCCTCGTCGAGCCGGGCACCATCGCCGGCGAAGTATTTGGGCTTCTCGAACAACGCGGTGCCGAACTTCTCCCAGTAGGTCTCCTTGAACCGCTCGGGGTCGCCCCAGATTCCGCGCAGCATCGATGGCCACGGCTCGCTCACGACGAGCAGTCCGCCGCCCCCGACGGGCACCGCGTTGCCGGCCTCGTCGAGCACGTCGATCGAGATGCCGGGTAGCGCGACCTGCGCCGAACCGGGCTTCGCGATCGTGACACCGGGCAGGGCAGAGACCATGATGGCGCCGGTCTCGGTCTGCCACCAGGTGTCGACGATCGGGGTCTTTCCTCCGCCGATCACCTCGCGATACCAGACCCAGGCCTCGGGGTTGATCGGTTCGCCGACGCTACCGAGCACGCGCAGTGACGTGAGGTCGAAAGCATCCGGAATCTCACGCCCGAGTTTCATGAACGAGCGGATGGCGGTGGGCGCCGTGTAGAAGATGCTGACGCCGTACTTCTGGATGATCTCCCACCACCGGCCCGGATGCGGCAGGTCTGGCGTGCCCTCGTAGAGCACCTGGGTCGCCCCATTGGCAAGCGGACCGTAGACGACGTAGCTGTGGCCGGTGATCCAGCCGACGTCGGCTGAACACCAGTAGACGTCGGTCTCGGGGTGCAGGTCGAAGACATTCTTGTGGGTGAAAGCCGTCTGTGTGAGGTAACCGCCGCTGGTGTGCAGGATGCCCTTCGGCTTACCGGTGGTACCCGAGGTGTACAGGATGAACAGTGGATGCTCCGCCTCGAAGGCCTCAGCCTCGTGCTCGGCGTCCACGTCGGCGATCGCCTCGTGCCACCACAGGTCGCGACCCTCGACCCAGTCGACGTCGTTCTCGCCGCGCTTGACGACGAGCACGTTCTCCACCGTGTGAGTACCCTCTTTGGCGAGGGCAGCATCCACGGCGGGCTTGAGTGCGCTGACCTTGCCCTTGCGCCATCCGCCGTCCGCCGTGATCACGAGCTTCGCGCTGGCATCGTCCACCCGGGACCGGATGCTTTCGGCGCTGAAGCCCCCGAAGATCACCGAGTGCACGGCGCCGATGCGGGCGACCGCGAGCATTGCGACGACGGCCTCGGGGATCATCGGCAGGTAGATCGCAACGCGGTCGCCCTTGCCGATGCCGAGCTTCGTGAGCAGGTTGGCCGCCCGCTTCACCTCCGCGGTGAGTTCCGCGTAACTGATCGAGCGGCTGTCGCCTGGCTCGCCCTCCCAGAGGATGGCGATCCGGTCGCCGTTGCCGGCCAGCACGTGGCGGTCGAGGCAGTTGTACGCGACGTTGAGTTCCCCATCCGCGAACCACTTGGCAAACGGAGCGTTCGACCAGTCGAGGGTCTGGGTGAAGTCCTTGTGCCAGTGCAGTAGCTCGCGGGACTGCTTGGCCCAGAAGGCCAGCCGGTCGGCCCGTGCCTCGTCATAGAGCCCTGAGCTGGCGACAGCGTTCGCCGCGAATTCTTCGCTCGGCGGAAAGCGGCGCTCTTCGTGCTGCAGGCTATCAATGGAGGTGGTGGACATGAATTCCTCTTCGCGCAGGCGAGGGCGTCGGCGCCCCCTCGGGAAATAGTGACTCCATGCTAGACCGGCTCCTGAGGGCGTCGCGCCGGGTTGCGTCTCATCCCGTCACTCATACCTGTGAGTAGGCCGAATTCACCCTCCGCTCTCTTTTGTGCGCCGAGTCCGTGGGAGTACACTAAATCCGTCGAATGCAAATTCGGTAAGTAGCGCATAGTGATTCCCCCCAATCCAGCGCTACTGTGGCGGCGCCGGTTCCCCCCAACAGGCGCCGCCCCTCTTCGTTCACAACACCTTCTTCTCCTCCCCGGATCGTGTGATCTCGCTCGGTACACGGATGCTGCGATCGACAGCATGCACCTGCACATCGCCCCTTACTGTCGAGCAATGTCCGACCCCGCCTATCGTTTCGTCGCCCGCCGACCAGGATCCACCGAACGCGAAAGTGTGCCCCCTCGTCTCGCGGGCCGGGAACTCGCAGAATTCGGTGAACTCGCCGAACTGGTTTCCGATCCCGATGTCACCGACGTGTTCGTCAACGGTGCTGGCGGCCTGTGGACGGATCGGGGCGGCGGTCTCACGAAGCAACCGGCGTCAGGCATGGACGAGCCGTCGATCCGCGAGCTCGCCGTGCGTCTGATCGCTCTCGGCGGCCGGCACATCGACGAAGCAACGCCCTGCGTCGATGTGCGGTTGCACGAGGGTATCCGCGTGCACGCGGTGTTGCCGCCGATCTCCACCGGTGGCACGCTCCTCTCTATACGACTGCCGCGCGTGGCTCGTCTCGGGCTCACCGAGCTGGACGCTGCCGGCTTCTTCACTCGTATCCCGCTGGAGCGGGTCACCGGCCTCGTCGAACGTCGCGAGAACCTGCTGATCACCGGCGCGGGCGGCAGCGGCAAGACCACGTTCCTCGCCGCGTTGCTCTCGAGCGCGTCGGTATCCGATCGCATCATCGCTATCGAGGATGTCGCCGAACTGCAAGTGACGCATCCGCACTTCGTCTCGCTCGAGGCGCGGCAGGCCAATCTCGAGGGTGCGGGGCAGCTGGGGCTGGAGAGACTGGTGCGCGAAGCACTGCGGATGCGCCCTGACAGACTCGTTCTCGGCGAGTGTCGCGGGGCCGAGATCCGCGAACTGCTCGCCGCGTTGAACACCGGGCACGATGGCGGGGCAGGCACGCTGCACGCGAATTCGCTGGCCGATGTGCCCGCGCGCATCGAAGCTCTTGGCGCGCTTGCCGGTATGAGTCCTACGGCGATCGCTCGGCAGACAGTCAGCGCGATCGGTCGCGTGCTGCACCTGGAGCGACGCGACGACAGTCGTCGACTTGTGCAGTTGGGGCGTTTCGAACTGGACGATCGTGATCGCCTTCGAATGGTCGAGATCACGGATGCCTAAAGAGAAGCGAGAGCTTGACCCGCTCGCCGCCGTGGTTCAGCGTCTCGGGGTTCTGCTCGCGGCCGGGGTTGCGCCTGTCTCGGGTTGGGGTTATGTCGCGGAGTCCGTCCACGGTTCGGATGCCGACCGGGTGCGAGCGGTCGCCTCCGCGGCTGCCGGCGGCGAGTCGATCTCCGATGCGATAGCGGATGTCGCAGGCTCGGCTCGATCCAACGCGTCGGCCTGGCGCGGTCTCGCCGCCGCCTGGCACGTCGCGACGGAGGCGGGGGCGCCGCTCGCCCCGACCCTCGCGGAGTTCGCCACTTCGCTGCGGTCGCTCGCGCAGAACCAGCGGGACGTGCAGACCGCGCTGGCGGCTCCCGCCGCGACGGCTCGGATGGTGATGGGGCTGCCGGTCATCGGCATCCTGTTCGGCATGGCGCTCGGGTTCGACGTGCTCGGCACCCTGTTCACCACAGCGCCCGGCCTGATCTGTCTGGCGCTCGGGGTGATCCTCATGCTGGCGGCACGCTGGTGGAACCGTCGTCTCATCGCCTCTGCCCGGCCGAAGCAACTCACCCCCGGTCTCGGCCTCGACCTGATGGCCATCGCCGTGTCGGGCGGGGCATCGATTCCGCGGGCCATGGCAGCCGTCGACGAGGCGCGCGAGCGCTGTGGTCTGCCGGCGGAGGGTGCCGCCGCCGTGCTCGACGAGGTTCTTGAGCTCTCCCGGAGGGCAGGTGTGCCGGCGGCCGGTCTCCTGCGCAGCGAAGCGGCTGAGGCGCGACGAATGGCTCGCAGCGACGGTGAGCGGAAGGCCGCCGCTCTCGCCGTCACGCTCATGCTGCCGCTCGGGCTCTGCATCCTTCCCGCCTTCATGCTGCTGGGTGTGGCACCGCTCCTGATCTCCGTCATCTCGTCCACAGTCGTCTCCTTCTGAGAGAAGGCCACCGATCCCGTCGTCTCGCGCCGCTGGCCCGGCCGTAGGGGCGACCATCTCTGTATCCGGCCGCAGGCCGGCAACCCGAAAGGAACGACCGATGAAACGACTGAAGAGAATCCTCCGCCGGGATGACGGCGCGGCCACCGCGGAGTATGCGATCGCCACGATGGCGGCGGTCGGATTCGCCGGCCTCCTGGTCGCGATCATGCGCAGCGACGAGGTGCGCGGCATGCTGACCGACCTTGTGCATCGTGCGCTCACCTTCGCCGGGTGAGCGGGGGAGCGTGGCAGCCGAGTTCGCGGCCGTAGTGCCCGCGGTGATCCTTCTGCTGGTCTGCTGTCTTGCCGGGTTGCAGCTCGCTGCCCAACACCTGAGACTGCAGGATGCCACCGCGAGCGCGGCTCGGTCGGTGGCGCGGGGGGACGATATCGGCGTGGCTCGCCAGCTGATGCCAGGAGCGCGCTTCAACAGTTCGAGCCGAGGGGACATGGTCTGCGTCAACGGCTCCACGCCTGGATCCGTTGCCGGTGTCGTGATCACCGTCACAGCATCGAGTTGTGCGTTCGCGGGCGGAAAGTGAGAGACGAGCGCGGGTCGGGGTCCCTCCTGGCCGTCGCGATCGTCGCCACCATGCTGGCTCTCATCTCGCTTCTCCTGCCGCTCTCCGTTGTGCTGTCAGCGAAGCAGCGGGCAGCGGGAGCTGCGGATGCCGCGGCTCTCGTAGCCGCAGACGTCGCGGTCGGTGCGCTGCCCGGCTTCCCCTGCGAGGCGGCGGCTGCCGTGGCCGCGGCCAACGGTGCCAGCCTGGGCGGCTGCGAGCTGGATGGAGCGGTAGTCACCGTGGCCACCGGCATCGTGATTCTCGGCTTCGACGTTCAGGCCCGCGCCACTGCCGGCCCACCCCGTTCGGGAGTGAATTAGGAGCGCTCGGTGTTTCTGTGTGTATGGTGTGCGTGTCGGGCCTGCAGCCCAGCTTCCTCTCCCGCTGTGCGTAACATCAGCGCGGCAACCCTATGCTGGGCGAGGTTTTGTATTTTGACGCGGCAGCCGCCGCAGACGCGAGGAATAAGGTGCCAGGCACGAAGAAGCTGGTCATTGTCGAGTCGCCCGCAAAGGCGAAGACGATTGCCCAGTACCTGGGAGACGGATACGAGGTTCTGGCTTCGGTCGGCCACATCCGCGATCTCATCGAGCCGAAAAACCTTCCGGCGGAGCTCAAGAAGGGGTCGCTCGGCAAGTTCTCCATCGACGTCGATAACGGCTTCGTTCCCTATTACGTGGTCTCCGACCAGAAGAAGAAGACGGTCGCTGAACTCAAGCGTGCGCTCAAGGACGCCGACGAGCTGTACCTCGCAACTGATGAGGACCGCGAAGGCGAGGCCATCGCCTGGCACCTCCTCGAAGAGCTGAAGCCCAAGGTGCCGGTCAAGCGGATGGTTTTCCACGAGATCACCAAAGAGGCGATCCAGCTGGCTCGGGATAACACGCGAGACATCGACACAGCCCTCGTTGACGCGCAGGAGACCCGCCGTATCCTCGACCGCCTCTACGGCTATGAGATCTCTCCCGTTCTCTGGCGCAAGATCGGGCCGGGATTGTCCGCCGGCCGAGTGCAGTCCGCAGCCACCCGCCTCGTCGTCGACCGCGAGCGTGAGCGGTTGGCTTTCGTCGCCGCCGGTTATTGGGATCTCTCGGCGCTGCTTGCGGCATCCGCCGATTCCACCGCGTTCGAATCGCGTCTCGCTCGCCTCGACGGCACCCGCGTGGCGACCGGTCGCGACTTCGATGACAAAGGTCAGCTCAAGTCGGAGACCGTCGCCCTCGACGAGCAGGCCGCAGAGGCTCTCGCCACCGCGCTTCGCGATCCTGCGGTCTCCGTCGTGGTCTCCTCCGTCGACTCGAAGCCCTACACGCGCAGGCCCGCCGCGCCATTCAGTACGTCGACCCTGCAGCAGGAAGCGGCACGCAAACTCCGCTTCTCCGCGCGCCAGACCATGAGCGTGGCCCAGGGACTGTACGAAAACGGCTACATCACCTACATGCGAACCGACTCGCTCAACCTCTCGCAGCAGGCGATGACGGCCGCGAGGTCGCAGGCGAGCAAGCTCTACGGCGCGGAGAGCGTTTCTGAGAAGCCGAGAACCTACGCGAGCAAGAGCAAGAACGCGCAGGAGGCCCACGAGGCGATCCGCCCCGCAGGCGACGTGTTCAAGACGCCAGGCGAACTCGAGGGAACGCTCCGCGGCAACGACTGGAAGCTTTACGACCTGATCTGGAAGCGCACCGTCGCCTCCCAGATGGCGGATGCGAAGGGTTCGACGGCATCCGTCGTGATCACTGCCGGTCCGGTCGAGGGCAAGACGGCGGAGTTCGCGGCAAGCGGCACGGTGATCACCTTCCGCGGATTCCTGCAGGCCTACGAAGAGGGCAGGGACGAGGAGCGCAATGGTACCGCTCAGCCGGCCGAGGCGAAGCTGCCTCCGCTGACCGTCGGGCAAAAATTGACGGTCGCGGATGTCGAAGCCAAAGGCCATGAGACCAGCCCGCCACCGCGCTACACAGAGGCCAGCCTCGTCAAGACCCTCGAAGAGCTCGGAATCGGGCGCCCGTCCACCTATGCCTCGATCATCTCGACGATCATCGACCGCGGCTACGTCACACCCCGTGGCACCGCTCTGGTGCCGAACTGGATCGCCTTCTCCGTGGTGCGCCTGCTTGAGGACTTCTTCACCGACCTGGTGCAGTACGACTTCACCGCCGGCATGGAAGACGACCTCGACCGCATCGCCGGCGGCACGGAAGACCGAGTCGACTGGCTGACCAGTTTCTACTTCGGCAGCGACAAGCATCGCGGCCTGCGCAACGTGATCGACAACCTCGGCGACATCGACGCGAAGAGCATCAACTCGATCACGCTGAACGACGAGATCACGCTGCGCATCGGAAAGTACGGTCCGTACCTCGAAGTCGCCAACGAGGATGCGGCCTCCGAAGCTACCCCGCGCCGGGTCAACATCCCCCAGGACCTTGCGCCCGACGAACTGACCGTCACGAAGGCGCAGGAACTGATCGACGCGCCAGTGGTGGTCGACCGCGTGATCGGCGTGAATCCTGAGAACGGCAAGAACATTGTCGCGAAGGACGGCAGGTTCGGTCCCTACGTGACAGAACTTGACCCAGAGCCTGAGGTGGTGGCCGCCGAGATCGTGGCCGACCCCGCCACCGGCGAGGTCGCCGACGAGAAGCCGAAGAAGAAGGTCGCGAAGAAGCCGGCCGTGGTGAAGCCGCGCACGGCATCCATCTTCAAGTCCATGGATCTCGCCGCCGTCGATCTCGACACCGCGCTTCGGCTGCTGTCGCTGCCCAGGGTGGTCGGGCAGGATCCGGAGACGGGCGAGGACATCACCGCACAGAACGGCAAGTTCGGGCCGTACCTCAAGAAGGGCGCCGACACGCGCTCGCTCACCGAGGAGGATCAGATCTTCGAGATCGATCTGCCGGGTGCTCTCGAGCTGTACTCCCAACCCAAGTACGGTGCCCGTCGGGCATCGAGTGCACTGAAAGAGTTCGACGCCGACCCGGAGAGCGGCAAGCCGATCAGGATCAAGGATGGCCGTTTCGGCGCCTACGTGACCGACGGCGTGACCAACGTGACCATTCCCCGCGGTGAGACGATCGAGGAGATCGACTTCGAGCGTGCCGTGCAGATGCTCGCCGACAAGCGGGCCAAGGGTCCGGCTAAACCGAAGGCCAAAGCGAAAGCCCCGGCCAAGAAGAAGCCGGCAGCCAAAAAGCCGGCAGCCAAAAAGCCGGCGGCGAAGCCGGCAGCGACGAAGTGACGAGCACCGGGCTCTTCATCACCCTCGAGGGTGGCGACGGGTCAGGAAAGTCCACGCAGGCTGAGCTGCTGTCGACCTGGCTGACGGATGCCGGCCACACCGTGGTGCGAACCCGCGAGCCTGGCGGAACAGAGCTGGGTGTCGAGCTGCGCGAGATAGTGCTGCACCGCAGGGGGCATATCGCCCCGCGCGCCGAAGCGCTCATCTACGCGGCGGACCGCGCGCACCACATCGCGACCAAGGTTCGTCCGGCGATCGAGCGCGGCGAGATCGTGATCCAGGACCGGTACCTCGACTCGTCCGTCGCCTATCAGGGCGCCGGGCGAGTACTGGATCCGGTCGAGATCCGCAACCTCTCTCTCTGGGCGGCCGAGGGTTTCATGCCCGACCTCACCATCCTGCTCGACCTCGACGAGTCGATCGGGCGAGAACGGCTCGACGAAGCACGCACCAAATACGACAGGCTCGAGGCCGAGGCGCACGACTTCCATGCCCGTGTGCGCGCCGGATACCTCGCGCTCGCCGAGGCGGAGCCCGACAGGTTTTTGGTGCTGAGCGCCACCGGCTCGATCGAGTCGATCGCGGCGCAAGTGCGCGCGCGGGTCGAGGCCCTGCTCGCTGCGTAGCGCGGCTCGCGCTGCTGCACGCTCGCGCTGCCGCGCCTGCGTGCTGCGGCGCGTGCGTGCCGCTGTCCGGCCGCGCTTCCTCGTCGGGGTCCGCTGTCGTTTCGGCCTTCCGCGGTCGTTTTTGCGACAGCGTTCCGCCGAAACGACAGCGCAAGCGTGCGAGCGGGCACCTGGCGCGGCAACGGCAGTGCGGCGCAGGTCGCAGTCAGCCGCTCCACCTAGGCTGGGCATATGTCCGTGTGGGATGAACTGACCGGCCAGTCTGAGGCGATCGCGATCTTTCGTGCTGCGGCCGCCGACTCGAGCCTCAGCGACTCGCCCATCGGTGACTCCGCCATGACCCACTCCTGGCTCATCACCGGCCCGCCCGGTTCGGGGCGCTCCAACCTCGCCTACGCGTTCGCCACCGCGCTGCTCAGCCAGGGTGACCCTGACGGCGACGAGGCGACCCGGCGCCAGGTGGCGGCCCGCACGCATCCGGATCTCGCGGTGCTCAGCACCGAAGGGGTCATCATCAAGATGGATGACGTGCGCAAGCTGGTCTCCAGTTCGCAGTTTTCGCCGTCCGTCTCGCGTTACCGCGTGATGGTCATCGAAGACGCGGACCGCATGGCCGAGCGCACCTCCAACGTGCTGCTCAAGGCGCTCGAGGAGCCGCCTCCGCGCACCGTCTGGATCCTCTGCGCCCCCAGTGAAGCCGACCTGCTGCCCACCATCCGTTCCCGCGTGCGCACCGTGCGTCTCAGGGTTCCGGATGTCGCGGAGGTCGCCGATCTCATCGTGCGTCGCGACAGTGTGGACCTCGCCACCGCTACGCGCGCCGCGCGCGAGGCCCAGAGCCATATCGGCATGGCCCATCGGCTCGCCACCAACGAGGAGGCGCGGCGGCGACGTCGGCAGACTCTCGAGATCGCCCTCGGCATTCGGTCCGTCTCCGGGGCGGTCATCGCGGCATCCAGACTGCTCGAACTCGCCGGAGAGGATGCCAAAGCGATTACCGAGGAGCGCGACGCCGAAGAACGCGAGAGCGCCCTGCGATCGCTCGGAATCGAACCGGGCGGCACCGTTCCCCCCGCCCTGCGCGCCCAGCTGAGAGCTCTCGAAGAGGACCAGAAGCGGCGTGCGACGCGAAGCCTGCGCGACGGTATCGACCGGATCATGGTCGACCTGCTCTCTCTCTACCGTGACGTGCTGCTCATGCAGCTCGGGGTCAGCACCGAGCCGATCAACCTCGCCATCCAATCGGAACTGGTCGCTGCCAGCACGACATCCACAGCGGTGATGACGCTCGCCACCATGGACGCGATCGCCACCGCGCGACGCCGCATCGACGGCAACGTCGCCCCCGCACTCGCCCTCGAGGCCATGCTCATTTCCGCCGCACGCCAGGAGGCTCGATGATTACCCGCCGCAGGACAACCCGTATCGCCATCGTGGCTGCCGCGCTGGCGATCATCCTGCCGCTCAGCGGTTGTGTCTCCTCCTTCCCGCCGAAGGCATCGAGCACGACCTCGACACCCACGAAGGAAAAGGTCGCTGCCGACCTCGAGCCGTTCTACAGCCAGGTGCTGAAGTGGAAGAGCTGCGAGAAGGGCGAGTTCCAGTGTGCGACGGCGACGGCGCCGATGGACTGGAAGAACCCAGCGACCAGTTCGATCAAGCTCGCGCTCATTCGCAAGACCACATCCGGCACCGCGAAGGGCTCGCTCCTCGTCAACCCCGGTGGCCCCGGTGGCTCCGGCTATGACTTCGTGAAAGACAGCCTCAGCTACGCCGTCGACTCGAAGCTTCAGCAGAACTACGACATTGTCGGTTTCGACCCCCGCGGCGTCAACAGGTCCTCGGCGGTCAAGTGCTATAAAGATCCGGCGAGCATGGATTCCTACCTCTTCGACATCTCGCCGAACCCGTTCGGCTCTGACGCCTGGATCGCCGACCAGGAGGCCTCGAACGCGAAGTTCGGCCAGGACTGCCTCAAGTACACCGGCAAGCTCCTCGGTTTCGTCGATACCGTGAGTGCTGCCCGCGACCTCGACCTGTTGCGTGCCGTACTCGGTGACAAGAAGCTCAACTATCTCGGCTACTCCTACGGCACGCTGCTCGGCGCCACCTACGCCGACCTCTACCCGAAGAAGACCGGGAAGCTCGTGCTGGATGGCGCGCTCGACCCGTCGACGACGAGTTTCGATGTCAGCGGCACCCAGGCCAAAGGCTTCGAAAGCGCGCTACGCGCCTATATCGCCGACTGCAAGACAGGCAAGAAGTGCCCGTTCACCGGCTCAGTGGATGCCGCGATGAACACGGTGGCCTCACTCCTCGACAGCCTCAACAAGAGCCCAATCCGCGCGACTGACGGTCGCGAACTCGGCAGTTCCGCGATGACCAACGCGATCATCCTTCCCCTCTACAGCAAGTCCAATTGGCCGTATCTCACTGACCTGTTCACGAGCGTGATGAAGGGCGATGCGGACTACGCCTTCCAACTCGCGGACAGCTACTACGGCCGCAACGCCAAAGGCACCTACAACGACAACTCGACCGAGGCGTTCATCGCCATCAACTGCCTCGACTACGAGACGCCCGCGACCTCCGATGCCAGCCTCCAGGCGGATGCCGCCAAGCTGAAGCAGCTCGCACCGGTGCTCGGTCCGCAGCTCTCCTACGACACCTCCTGTGCCCAGTGGCCGTTTAAGTCCACCCGCAATCGCACCACGATCGCGGCGGATGGATCCGCACCAATCGTCGTCGTGGGAACCACAAACGACCCGGCCACCCCGTACGTCTGGGCCGAGAGCCTCTCGAAGCAATTGCAGAACGGCCACCTGGTCACCTTCCATGGCGAAGGACATACGGCCTACAACAAATCGAACTCCTGCGTGAACAATGCCGTCGATAATTTCTTTATCGACGGCAAGGTTCCCGGCAAAGATCCCGATTGCTGACGCCGGCTCTGCCTGGGTAGCTTCCCGTTCGGTGCCCGGTCCGTGCCCGTAGTGCGTTCATCGAGTGCCAAATGAAGGCACTCTCGCGCCCAATCCCCGAGATCTCGGGAGGTGGATCTCCAGAACAGCAGAGATCCCCTTCATTTGGCACGCATCACGATATAATCTCGTAGCCGCTCCATTGTGCAAGTTTGCAGAGTGCGCAAGAATATACCTGTGACCCTGGAACCCAAGACTTTTGGCCTGCGCGAACGCAAACGACTCGCCACGCGCCGCGCGATCCAACTGGCAGCTCTGGACCTCGTCTCCGACAGGGGACTGGACAAGGTCACTGTCGATGAGATCAGCCGCATCGCGGATGTCTCCCCGCGCACCTTCTTCAATTACTTCGCCTCCAAGGAGATCGCCCTCGTCGGGGACGCGCCGGAGTTACCCCCCGAGGAGCTTCTGCTCGGTTACATCAACGCCGGCAGGCAGTCGAGCATCTTCGCCGGTATCGCCGCGTTGTTGGCTCCCGCCACTGACGGCGTGGCTGAGGACCCGGAGCTCATGCAGCGAAGGCGCGAGGTGCTGAAGAAGTACCCGCAGCTGTTCGCGATGCGGATGACCGCCATGCGTCACTTCGAAGACCAGTTGCGCGACGTGGTTGCCCGCCGCCTCACCCTCGACGATCCCGGGATCGCTGCGGATCCGGACGCCCTTGCCAGCAAGGCCACGCTCGTCACCCTGGTGGCCTTCGGCGCCATGCGCCACGCCTGGACCTGCTGGGCCGACACCGACGGCGTGGTCGGTCTCGGCGAGCGGCTCAAAGACTCCTTCGACCAACTCGGCCGCATCCTCACCCCGGTGGATGCCGCGTAGCGCAGCCTTTGCCCCGCGTCCGCTAAGCTTTCTAGCTGTGCCATCCGGGTTCGCCCGGCGCACGCCGCCTTAGCTCAGTCGGTAGAGCATCTCACTCGTAATGAGAAGGTCGTCAGTTCGATTCTGACAGGCGGCTCCATTCGAAGTCCCGCGAATTCAGCGATCCGCACCCGTTGCATCCTGATCTGCGTCTCTCAGCTTTCTCCTCGTCGTTCCCGACATGTCCCCGAGAATCGCGTTGATTCGCGCGATTGCAGCGATATCTGCGTCCTGTCCCATGTAGTGGGCATATGTATCGACGGCGAGCGTCATCGATGAGTGGCCGAGCCAGGCTTGCACTGTCTTGGGGTCGACACCGAGGGTTGCGGCCGTGTGACGTAGGTCTTGCACCCTGCACCCTGCGCCCACGATTGAGAGTCGCCCACTTGACAGCGCGCGTCCACTTCTTGCCGCCTGTCGCGTTCCCGGCTGAGTTTGCGAATATCAGATCTGCGGATCGTTTGCCCTTTTGGGAATGCTATTTGGAACGCCTATAGGTGCATAAGTCGATGAATCGACGTACTCTTATATAAGAGTCGTATTATTCACCTTCAAGAGGGAGGTATCATGGCCGTCACATCCATAGACATCGAACCAGGGCTGCTCCGCGACGTTAAAGAGCTTCTAGGCGCGTCATCCAACAAAGACGCCGTAATCGAGTCCCTGCAGTTCACCGCACGTATGGCACGCCAAGCTCTCGCCGCAGAGCGGATCGCGTCGCGTGAATTCACTGACGATCAGATTAACGCCCCAAAGATCGATTACGCCGAGTAGTGGCTTGGGCAGCGCGCCGCGCGACGACGTCCGGAAGGTAGATCTCCGTAAACATTCGCAATCGAAACCCGAGGTCTGCCGTCACTGGTAAAATAGGGCCTGCTCCGGCTCGCGTACCCGGCCCAGCCTTCCTGATCGACAACAGCGTCCTCCAGAAGCTCTCCCGCAGTCCCTCAATCAAGCTCAGGTTCGACGAGGTCACGCGTCTGTACCCGATTTACACCTGTCCTCCTCAGGTCCTCGAGTATTGCTGGTCCGCTCAGACAAAAGTCGAGTACGCAGAGCTTCGTCTGGACATGGAGCTATACACACCGGCACCGCTGACGCCGACACAGAGCGAGATCCTCGACATTCAGCAAGCACTCTGGGACAACAACGTGATGCGCTCGGCAGGAAACGCTGACGTGACCATTGCCGCCTATGCAATCAAGAACGATCTGACCGTGCTCTGTAGCGATCATGATTTCGAACATATTGCGAAGGTCCTCGGCCCCGGCGTGCTGAAGGTCGAGTACCTGGCTGAGTAGTGCTCACGGCCGCCGTACGCTGGCGAGATAACAACGACTGGGGGCGTAATGGGTCTGTTTGACCGAATGTTCGCAAAAGATCGCGCTGTGACCGCTGAGCCGTCAACGGTCAGGATTGTCACGGTGCCTGTCCCGGAGGCGATCGCTGCGCTCGAGCAGGATGACGGTGGTCGCGTCGCGTTCCTGAGCCCGTACGACGGCATGCTGTTCGACCGCCCGCGGTTGAACGAGATCTTCGAGTTCGAGTACGTGCTGGAGCAGTTCAAGCCGAAACCGCAGCGCAAGTACGGCTTCTTCGCGCATCCGATCCTGATGGGTGATCGGTTAGTCGGCATGCTCGACGCCGAAGTCGATCGGGAGCGGGACGTGTTGAAAGTCACCGCGGTACACGAGTTTCTGCCGTTCGATGCGGAGGAAGATGAGATGGTGCGTACCGAGATCGCCGCCCTTGCCATGTGGTTGGGCATCGTCCTCGACGCGTGGTGAGGCTGAAGCAACCGTCGCAGCAACAGGTCAGAACAGCTTCTCGGCTTTCCGCAGCTCCGGTTCCTCGAGTTCGAGGAGTGTCTGTTTGCGCTCAAGGCCGCCCGCATAGCCGGTGAGCTTGCCATCCTTGCCGACCACCCGGTGGCAGGGCACGATGATGCTGATCGGGTTATGGCCTACGGCCTGGCCGACCAGTTGGGCGACGTTCCTGTCACCCAGTCGCGCGGCGATTTCGCCATAGGTCGTGGTCTCGCCGAAGGGTATCTCGTTAAGGATGGTCCAGACCTGCTGTTGGAATGGGTTGCCGTTCAGCGCGATCGGCAGGTCGAACGAGGTGCGCTCGCCGCTCAGGTATTCCTTCAGCTGCAGCCATGATCGTTCGAGGAGCGGATCATCGCGCGCATCCACTTTCTCGCCGATGCTGCCCTCGGGCGGCAGGTACCAGTGGCGGGGAAAGTAGAGACCGACGATCGCGTCGTCCGCAGCGACAACGGTGAGGTCGCCCAGGGTGGTGTCGAGGATCGCGTGGCGCGTGTACATGAGGTGAAAACCTTCCTGAGGCGATATTCGCTGTCACCATGAAGGCGCGCAAGTCACGCGGATTGTGAGGTCCTGAATCCGCTAGTCAGGAGAGAAATCGGGCCAGCACCGCGGCATGATTGATCTCCGGATTTTTCGCTCCGTAGAGCAGCGTGACCGTCGGGTGCGTCAGGGAGATATCCCGGAGTTCGTCCACGGCGGAGTTCTCGTCGAGTTCGGCGGCATAGCGGGCGGAGAACTCGGCGAAGCGGTCGGTTCGGTGGTCGAACCAGATACGCAGATCAGCGCTCGGCGCGACATCCTTCAACCACCGGTCGAGCGCAGCACGCTCCTTGGACACGCCTCTCGGCCACAGGCGGTCGACGAGCACGCGGTATCCGTCGGCAGGAGATACCTCGTCGTAGATACGCTTGGTGAGAAACGACATGCGTCCATCGTCGCACTCGGCGGCCTCAGCATGCGTCGGGTGAAGTCGGCATGCAGCCGGACTGATCGGTAGCGCAGCTCCGGGTGGTCCCGAACTCGAGCTTTCACTAGCGTGGTAACTCCACCACAGGAGGCACGCTCATGGATCGCACGCTGGAACCGTCGAGGCCGGAAGACGAGGGGCTGTCGTCCGAGGGGCTCGCTCGAATCGATGCCGCGATTCAGGGATACATCGACGAGGGCAGGCTGGCGGGTGCCGTCACTCTCGTGGCCAGGCACGGTCGCAGGGTGCACAGAAGTGTGATGGGACTCGACGACATCGCCAGCCGCAAACCACTCGCGCTCGACACGATCTTTCGCATCTTCTCGATGACCAAGCCGGTCACCGGTGTGGCCATGATGATCCTGCACGATCGAGGCCTCTGGAAACCCGAGGACCCGATCGCGAAATTCCTTCCGGAGCTCGAAGGAGCGAAGGTTCTTATCGGGCTGGATGCTGACGGCGCTCCGACGGTGGCAGACGCGCATCATGCGCCAACGATGTCCGAACTCATGACCCACACCGCAGGGTTCAGCTACGGTACCGATCCGCAGAGCGCGATCGACAGGCTGTACGGCGCGGCGCAGGTCAACCAATCCGGCAACCTGAGGGAACTGGTCCAGCGCATCGCCACGGTGCCGCTTGCCTACCAACCGGGAACGGAATGGCTCTACAGCCTGTCGGTCGACATCCAGGGTGCCATCATCGAGCGGCTGACGGGGATGACGCTGCCGGAGTTCTTCGATGAACAGATCTTCGCGCCGCTGGGGATGACCGACACCGCGTTCTTCACCCCGCCGGAGAAGGTCGCCCGCAGGGCCACCCTCTACTCCAGTGGTGAGGGTGCCCCGCTGACGGTCCTCGACAATCCGCTGCTCCCCGATTTTGACGCGGTTCCCTCGATGGCGTCAGGAGGGGCGGGTCTCCTGTCGACGATCGGCGACTACGCGCGCTTCGCCCAGATGCTGCTTAACGGGGGCGAGTTCGACGGTGCACGCGTCGTGAGCGCGGAAGGCCTGAAACTCCAGATGGCCAACCACGTCTCCGACGACATCCTGAACGGCGGATTCGGCGTAGGCAACCAGCGCATCCGGCCGGGATTCGGGTTCGGCTTCGACGGCGCCGTTTTCACCGATCCGTTGTTGGCCGGCGTGCCGGTGGGCGTCGGGACCTACCAGTGGGACGGCGCCGCCGGAACCTGGTTCTGGGTCGATCCGGAGAACGACCTGCTCTTTGTCGGTCTCGTGCAGCTGCTGTCCGCGGCCGCGCCGCCGTTTCAACTAAGGACCCAGCAGCTCATGGCCGACGCGATCAGCTGAGGGTGTGTCGACTGGCTATTGTGCGCGAACGCTCCTGTCGGGCGGCTCGAGAGCCGTCAGGCCGTCAGCGCGCCGAGTAGACCATGAATTGTCCGCAGGTGGGGCACCGAAACCGCATGACGCTCGGCTGCCGAGAGGATCGCGCCGGTCAGGAAACGGTACTCGAGCGGGCGTCCGTTGCGGCGATCGAGCTGCATGGAGGTGGATCCGTCACGGGGGAGGCGGTCGAGGTGGGCCAGGAGAGTAGAGGCGGCGTCCTGCGACATCCGCACTCCCTCGGCTTCTGCGACTGTCACTCCCTCACTGAGCAGGGCCTGTACCACCGGGCGCAGGGCCGGGTCGGCGGTGACCTCCATCGTACGATCGGTCAGCGTCGTGAGCGGATTGAGGGCCACGTTCATGATCAGTTTCGACCAGGCTTCTGCCGCGAAGTCCTCGGTGAGGCGCACCGGAACCGTCTCGCCGACCAGCGTGGCGAAGCTCTGTGCCAGCGCCGTGTTGGGGAGCGCGATGCCGATCGCATCGCGGCAGACCACCAGGTCGCGGCCGGTCTTCTCTGCGACGAGATAGACGATCCCGGGAACGATGCGATCCTCCGGCACCCAGCGGGCAATGCGTTCCGCGTGACCGATACCGTTCTGCAGGATGACGACGCAGGTTTCATCGCCGATGAGTGGGTCGAGCCATTCGCCGAGAGCCGCGGTGTCCTGCGCCTTCGTCGCGATCACGACCCAGTCCACGGGGTCGAGCCCGGATGCCGTGCTCGCGATGGCGGCATCCACGACGCGGCGCTCGCCGTCGATCTGCAGGCTCATCGGCTCCGCGCGGTTCCTGCGGCACAGTATGACCTCGGCGCTCACGGCGAGGGCGTCTGCCATCACCGTGCCGATGGCCCCGGCACCCACGATTGCGATCGACGGACGGACGTCTCGTGGCGCGTGACAATGGACACTCATGTCACTAGAATCGGCCATCATCGAGCAGGTGCGCAAATCGTTAGAATTACTTGCGCACAGTGCTCAATTTAGCGAATTGCACAGGGAATGGATGATGCACCATGGCAGGTCTCGATTCGACCGACGCTCGCATCCTTCTCGCACTCGACGATGAGCCGGAGGCGACCACCCTCGCGCTATCGCAGCGACTAGGACTGGCACGCAACACCATCCACTCACGCCTGACCAGGCTGGCCGAACGCGGACTGATGGGCAAACCGAGCCGACGCGTGGATGCGGTGTCGTTGGGTTACAGCCTGCTGGCCTTCATGACGCTCTCGACGACGCAGAGTGCGCCGTCATCCGTGACTGAAGGTCTCGAACGCATTCCCGAGGTGCTCGAAGTGCACGCGATCACCGGCGATGGCGACCTGCTCGCGCGCGTCGTCGCGATCGACGCAGCCGACCTCTATCGCATCACCACCGAGATCCTGACCATCGAAGGGGTCGCGCGAGCGAGTACCACTCTCGCCATGGTCGAGGTCGTTCCGAGCCGGATGGCCCCCCTGCTCGAGAGGCACTCCCTGCCGCGGGAACGGTAGCGCTTGGGGGACAAAACGCCGCTTCCACCCCCTCTTCGAGGGGAATGTAGCGAGGCGAAACGCCCCCATTCCGGGGGTGGTTTGAGGGCCAGAGTCCCGTATTTGCTTGTGAGTGCTCTCGGCCAGGCATAGCGTTGTGCCAGGACAGCTCAAGTGGGGTACGTGTCCGACCAGTATTCGGGGGAATCTGCAATGAAGCGTTTCGCGCTGTTGACGGTGGTCATCACCGCAGTGCTGACACTCGTGCTCCCCTTCGTCGGTGGCAGCGGGCCGGGTCTCGACAGCACGACAGCTGCGGCATCCAATCGCACTGCGCCGATCTTCGCGACCACTCCCATCCCCCCACGGCAGACGAGCGGTTCCACGCTCTCGGCCTTCGCCGGACGAAACGCGGTTCTCGCGAGTTCGCAGAAGAAGGTCGGCCCGAACCTCAGCGTGGACACCGAGCACATGGCGCAGAAACCGGTTCCGGTTCCGATTGTCATCGTTCCGCCGACGACGTCGAAGGGCGGCTCGGCGAAGGTCGCGGCCGCACAGGGCACCGCGCAGCGTCGTGCCGCAGCAGCGGCCGCCGGGTCCTCATGCCCGACCGGCGGAGGCGGCGGCGGAAGCGCGCCGGGTCGCACCTCGCCTGGTGGAGTCGGTGGCACGACCACCGCCGATATCCAGGGCTTCTCCGCCAAGTTCAACGCCATCCGGATCGCCAATTGTCTGCAGCCGATCCCTTCCGGAAACTTCCGCTACGACGGTTGCATGGAACAGCGGCTGTTCTGGATCGCGGAAGACCCGAGTACCGACCCGTCGAGCGCCTGGGGACACATGGGCTCGGTTCGCAGCGACGGGCTTCCGAGCGTCGGCTGCGACGGAAACCTGGCTGGCGGATCCGGTAACAGCGGCGCAACCGTCGCCCAGAAGTGGTGGGACTCATTGGCCCACCGGGCCTCGCTGTACCGGCCGACGGTCACCGGAAGCACCGCAGGCGTCTGCATCTACTTCGCCATGACTCACGGTGGCATCCCGAACGAATCGGCGAGCTTCACCCGGGCCGCGGCACGCTGGGGCGGCTGCTGATCCGGTGTTAGGTTTCTCCAGGCGGATGCTGCGATAGCGCCGCCGAGAGGGAGACATGTCGGGAAACATTCGCTGGGGCATCCTCGGCACCGGTGGGATCGCACACGCGCAGGCCGCAGACCTGGTCGGTAATGGCTTCACGGTCACGGCCGTCGGGTCGCGTGACCAGCAGTCGGCGGATTCCTTCGCGGCCGAGTTCGATATTCCGAATGCCCACGGCAGCTATGAGGCCCTTGTCACGGACCCGGATGTCGATGTGATCTACGTCTCGACGCCGCATCCGTTCCACGCCTCAGGTGCCATGCTGGCGCTTCGCGGCGGCAAGCACGTGCTGGTCGAGAAGCCGTTCACCCTCAACGCCGCCGAAGCGCGCGAGGTGGTGGGCGTCGCATCGGCGAACAAGCTCGTGGTGCTGGAGGCGATGTGGACCCGGTTCCTTCCGCACATGCTCCGCATCCGCGAGATCATCGCCGCCGGCACGCTCGGCGATGTGCGCACCCTCATCGCCGACCACAACCAGCACCTACCGAAAGATCCAGAGCATCGCATCAACAACCCGGCCCTCGGCGGTGGCGCACTGCTCGACCTCGGCATCTACCCGGTGTCTTTCGCCTACGACCTGTTCGGTGTGCCGACCTCGGTGAATGCCGTTTCAAGCTTCATCGAGACCGGCGTCGACCGTCAGGACGCGATCGTCTTCGGCTATGGCGATGGCCAGCAGGCCGTGCTCCACACCGCCCTCGACACCTTGGGGCCGAACACGGCGGTCATCATCGGCACGGAGGGGCGCATCGAGATCGACTCGGTCTGGTACATGCCGACCTCCTTCACCGTCTTCGACAGCGAGAACACGGTGGTCGAGCGTTTCGAGCAGCCGGTGCGCACGCGAGGGATGCAGTTCCAGGCTTGGGAGGTGGAACGACTCGTTGCTGCCGGCCTCACCGAGGGCACGATCCTGCCTCCCTCGGAGTCGCTGCAGATCATGGAGACGCTGGACGAGATTCGCCGCCAGATCGGTCTGAAATACCCGCAGGAATAGCGATCGAGGGCCGCACAGTGTCGCCGGTTATCATGGATCGGTGACCGACCCCCGAGATCCAGAGGCGACCGAGCCGCAAAACCCGACCCCGACAGGGCCGACGGACCAACCGCAGACCCGTCGCGAGGCGCGTGAGGCCGCCCAGGTGCAGGATGCCGAGGCCACCCAGCTTCTGCCTGGCATTACTCCCATGGCGGGGCCGACCGGGTCGGCCTCCGATGCCACTCCCGCCGCCGAACCCACCGAACTGCTGCCGGGGATCGCAGCCGTCGGACCCGAGGCCCAGGCGCCGCCTGCCGGCGCGACCGAGCTGATCTCGCGGCCTGTTCCCGTGGCCACATCGCCCGCCGATCGCAAGGGCGTCTTCGCCGCCATCTCGCAGCATCCGAAAGCCTGGCTGATCGCAGCCGCCGCCGTGGTGTTCGTGCTCCTCGGCACGGGATCGGTCTTCGCCGGCGTCGCTGCAGGGTCATCCGCGTCGGCGTCGCCCAATAAGGTCGTGGGGCCATCACCGACCCCCAAGTCGACCACGCCGCCGCCCCGCCCGGTGCCGGCAGCTCTTGCGGATCCGACCCACCTGCGCACCTGCTCCATCGCCGCCAAGGCGACCGATCCGAACCTCCTCACCTTCCAGGGCAGCGTGATCAACGCCACGACCGGCGAGGTGCTCTTCGACCGCAATGGTGCGACACCGTCACGCACGGCGAGCGTGCTCAAGACGCTCACGTCGGCTGCGGCACTCGCGGTGCTCGGTCCGGACTACCAGCTCTCCACGAAGGTGGTGGCCGGTGCAGAGCCCGGCAGCATCGTTCTCGTCGGCGGCGGGGATCCCACCCTGAGTGCGGGCGGCGGCAGCGTCTATAAGGGCGCGCCGACGATGACCGATCTGGCCGCGAAGGTGAAGAGCAGCTTGGTCGGCGCGGAGGTGACGAAAGTCATACTGGACTCGTCGTATTGGGATCCTGCCGACAACTGGGACCCGAGCTGGGAACGCAGCGAACAGACCCAGGGTTACCAGCCAGAGGTCACCGCGTTGATGGTGGACGGTAGCCGCGCGAACGCGCGCGCCCAGGACAGTCCGCGCAGCAACGACCCGATTGGTGATGCAGGCAAGGCCTTCATCTCGGCGATGGGGCTTGGCGACGTTAAGGTCGAAACGGGGGTCGCTCCAGCCGGAGCGACCCCGCTCGGCGAGGTCAAATCCCAGCCCGTCAAAACCCTCATCGGCCAGATGCTGCCGGTCTCCGACAACACGCTCGGCGAGATGCTGGCCAGGGTCACCTCGAAGGTGGCTGGCGACAACGGCTCGTCCGCCTCACTGGCGAAGGTCATCCCGAACGCCCTCGTGTCTTACGGACTGAAGCCGACAGGCGTCGTCATCCGCGATGGCTCAGGGCTCAGCAACAACAATGCCGTGCCTGCCACCTTCGTCGCACAGCTGATGGCCAAGGTTGCCGGCGGCGGCCAGAACCTCAACATCATCCTGGATGCGCTGCCGGTCGCCGGTAAGACGGGAACGCTGGCCAGCCGGTTCACCGGAGCCAATGCGGTCGCCCGCGGTGCGATCAGCGCGAAGACCGGATGGATCAAGACCGAGTACGCGCTCGCCGGTGTCATTCACGCCTCCGACGGCACGCTGCTCTCCTTCGCGTTCTACGCGCTCGGAGCGATCAACAGCAGAACCCAGCCGGCGCTCGACACGATCACCGCCGGAGCATTCAGCTGCGGAAACAACCTGTCGAACAACTGATCGGCAGGCCCTCCTCGTTCGGTTTCAATCGCGTCTCCGCGATGTTTCCAGTGCCAAATGAAGGCATCGCGGACGGGGCGGTCCCGACTTTCCGGGGCCGAGGATCGGCTGCACCCCCGCGAGGCCTTCATTTGGCACTCGCGCATTTGGCACTCGCGGCGAGCGGATCGAAATCTAGACTGGGTGGATGACCCGCGCGCTCTTCATCATCGATGTGCAGAACGACTTCACCGAGGGCGGTGCGCTCGGAGTGGAGGGCGGCAACGCGGTGGCCGCAGGGATCTCACGGTATCTGTCGCAGCATCCGGAACGCTACGACGAGGTGTTCGCCTCACGCGACTGGCATGACGGTGACAACGACAACGGCGGGCACTTCGCCACGACCGAGCCGCCGGACTTCGTGAGCACCTGGCCGGTGCACTGCGTCGCCGGCACCCATGGTGCAGAGTTCCATCCCGACCTCGAGACCTCCGACGTGACCGTCGAGGTGCACAAGGGCCAGGGGAAGCCGGCGTACTCGATTTTCGAGGGTACAACGGATGACGGCGCATCCGTCCCAGAAAAACTGGACGAACTCGGCGTCGACGAGATCGACGTCGTCGGCATCGCAACGGACTACTGCGTTCTGGCCTCGGCGCTGGACGCGCTCGGCACCGGACGCAGGGTGCGGGTCTTCGACGACCTCGTCGCCGGCGTCGCAGCCGAGACAAGCGAGGCGGCGCTCGAGGACCTCACCGCCGCGGGCGTGACGGTCACCCACTCCTGATCGCCGTCCGCGATCGAAACTAGACTCGACCACATGACTGCTGCGCAAGAATCCGAACTGCTGGCACAGGTGCCCGACCTGCTCTTCATCGGCGGGGACTGGGTCGATTCGACCTCTGGTCGCGCCATCGAGGTGCACGACCCATCCACCGGTCTCGTAATCAAAACGATCGCGGACGCCTCGGTCGCGGATGGCGCACGGGCCGTCGACGCGGCCGTCGCTGCTCAGGACGGCTGGGCGTCGACTGCACCGCGGGTGCGCGGGGAGATCCTGCGCGGAGCCTTCGATCTGCTGCAGAAACGTGCCGACGAGTTCGCCATGCTGATGACTCTCGAGATGGGTAAGCCGCTCGCAGAGGCCCGTGGTGAGGTCGCTTACGGTGGAGAATTCCTCCGCTGGTTCAGCGAGGAGGCCGTGCGGATCGGAGGTCACTACGGGGTCAACCCGGAGGGCACCGGACGCATGATCGTGACCCATCTGCCGGTGGGGCCGTCATTCCTCATCACGCCATGGAACTTCCCGCTCGCGATGGCCACCCGCAAGATCGCCCCCGCCATCGCTGCGGGATGCACCGCCATCGTCAAGCCGGCGGAGCTCACCCCACTCACGACGCTCTATTTCGCGAAACTGCTGGAAGAGTCAGGGCTGCCGAAGGGCGTGCTCAACGTCGTCACGACCTCCACCTCCGGCGAGGTTTCCGCGCCGATCATCGCCGACCCACGCCTGCGCAAGCTGAGCTTCACCGGCTCGACACCGGTGGGCGTGCGACTGCTCAAACAGGCGGCAGACAATGTGCTGCGCACCTCGATGGAGCTCGGCGGCAACGCTCCGTTCCTGGTTTTCGAGGATGCCGACCTGGAGAAGGCGGTGGATGGCGCGATGCTCGCCAAGTTCCGCAACGTCGGCCAGGCCTGCACGGCGGCCAACCGTTTCATCGTGCACGAATCGATCGCCGAAGATTTTGCGGCGCGAGTGACCGCGCGGGTCACACAGTTCACCATCGGTCGGGGCACGGAGGAGGGCGTCGGAATCGGTCCGCTCATCAACGAGGACGCCGTCAGCAAGGCAGACACGCTGGTGCGCGACGCCGTCGCGAGGGGCGCCCGCGTCCTCACCGGAGGTTCCGCGGTCGAGGGCATCGGAACCTTCTACGAGCCGACGGTGATCACCGAGGTGCAGGCCGGCAGCGACATCCTGCGTGAGGAGATCTTCGGTCCTGTGCTCTCGATCGTCACCTTCACCGATGAGGCGGATGCCGTGGCGAAGGCCAACGACACAGAGTACGGCCTGGTGAGCTACGTCTTCACCCGCGACCTCGCCCGCGGCCAGCGACTGGTCGAGAGCCTGCAGACCGGCATGATGGGCCTGAACGTCGGCGTGGTGTCGAACGCTGCGGCGCCCTTCGGCGGGGTGAAGCAGTCAGGACTCGGCCGTGAGGGCGGGGCTGAGGGCATCGGCGAATACCTCGAGACGAAATACGTGCTCACGCCGGATCCCTTCGTGTGACAGCGATGTCTGAACGCGCTCCGAAAACGCAGGACATCGGGCGGTTATGCCGTACTTCTGCGCCGCAACTCCGCGAAACAATCCGGATCTCCTGCGTTTTCGGAGGGAACAGATGAGCGTCATCGAGATCGCGGACCTGACCGATCCGCGCCTTGCCGACTACTCGCACCAGACGGATGTCGCGCTGCGCAAAGCGCGCGGCACCGAGCACGGCCTGTACATCGCCGAGTCGGCGCTCGTGCTCGAACGTGCCCTCCGCGCCGGGCACGTTCCGCGTTCCGTGCTGGCTCTCGGCAACACGGTGGATAATGCGCGAACCCTGGTCGGCGACGAAGTACCGATCTTCTCCGGCCCTGGCGAGTTGCTCGAGGAGTTGACCGGGTACATCCTGCATCGCGGACTCATCGCCGCGATGCACCGCCCGGCGCTGCCGGCGCCGGAGGAGTTGCTGAGAGATGCCCGGCGCGTGGTGATCCTCGAAAATGTGGCGGATCCGACAAACGTCGGCGCGATCTTCCGCTCGGTGGGGGCGATCGGCGCGGATGCGGTACTCGTCACCCCGCGCTGCTCCGACCCGTTCTACCGGCGCGCGATCCGGGTGTCGATGGGCACGGTGCTGCAGGTGCCGTGGACGCGGCTCGGCGACTGGACGTCGACCAGGGAACTGCTCACGGCATCCGGGTTCCACATCGCGGCGATGGCGCTGACCCCCGATGCCGTGAGCCTGCGCGACTTCGCAGCACCGGAGAAGCTCGCACTCGTGCTCGGCGCAGAGGGCGAAGGTCTTACGGATGAAGCGCTCGAGGCGGCCGACACCATCCTGCAGATCCCGATGGCGCACGGCATCGATTCACTCAACGTCGCAGCCGCGAGTGCCGTGGCGATGTGGGCGCTGGCCTGAGCCCTAATAGCCGAGCGATCGCTGTGCTGCGCGGTACTGCTCGCGGATTATCGGCTCCTCTGCCTCCGCGAACACCTCGCTCTCCGCCAGCGCCCACTGTGGGAGCGTGCCGGAGTGGACCCAGGCGGCCTGGCGGGCAGCGCCGACGGCGACGTACTCCGCGGCCTGGGGAACGGTGACCGGAATGCCGAAGATTTGGGGCGCGATGTGCTGCACGGCGGCGTTCTTCGCTCCTCCGCCGATCATGAGGACGCGGTTCACCGACAGGCCCTGCGCGGTGATGGAGTCAAGGCCGTCGGCGAGACCGCACAGCATTCCCTCGATCATTGCCCGGGCGATGTTCGAGGGGGTGGTGTTGGCGAGAGTCAACCCGTGCATCGACGCGCTGGCGTTCGGCAGGTTCGGTGTGCGTTCCCCCTCGAGGTAGGGCAGCATGACGACGCCGGATGCTCCGGGTAGGGCGGTGAGGGCGAGGGTAGCAACGTCGTCGTGATCACCACCGAGCAGGCTGGTGGCCGCGGTAATGACCCGTGCGGCGTTGAGGGTGGCGACAAGTGGCAGGAACAGCCCTGAGGCGTCCGCGAAACTGGCGACGGTTCCCGTCGGGTCGGCAATGGGCCGGTCGGCGACCACGAAGACCGTCCCCGACGTTCCGATCGAGATGACGGCATCGCCGCTGGCTGCGCCGAGGCCCAGCGCCGCGCCCGCATTGTCACCGGCGCCTGGCCCGACGAGTATCCCGGATGGAATGCCAGGCACGGTGTCGGCCGTCGTGCCGGCTGCCTCGTCCGGGGGTAGCACGCGTGGCACGATCACCGTGCGCCCCAGCGATCTCTCGAGCAGGTCCGGGCGGTAGGCGTTGTCGAATGGCGACCAGTAGCCGGTGCCGCTGGCATCCGAACGATCGGTGACCAGCGCTGTGAGATCCGGGTTCGCGGGCCCGAAACCCAGCAGCCGCCAGGTGAGGTAGTCGTGGGGGAGAGCCACCGCGACTGTGCGTGCCGCATTCTGCGTTTCGTTGTCGCGCAGCCAGCGCAGCTTGGTGGCGGTGAAGGAGGCGACGGGGACGTTGCCCGTGGTGGTCGCCCAGAATTCCGCACCCAGTTCGGCGACGAGGTCACTCGCCGCCTCCGCGGATCGCGTGTCGTTCCAGAGCAGTGCTGGTCGCACGATCGCGCCGTGCTGGTCGAGACACACCATGCCGTGCTGCTGTCCGGCGATGGATAGCGCGACCACGTCGTCGAGTCCTCCGGCATCCGCGATGGCCGCGAGAAGGGCGTTCCACCAGAGCTCCGGGTCGACGGAGGTTCCGTCGGGGTGGCTCGCCCGCCCACTGCGCAGCAACAATCCGGTGTCCGAATCGACCACAACCACCTTGCAGCTCTGCGTGGATGAATCAATCCCGGCGACCAGTGTCACTTCTTCTCCTCCGCGGTGGTGTGGGCGCTGTCAGTGGCAAGAATAGCGGCGGCAAGTGCGCTATCGAGCACCAGGCAGGTGACGATCCCGGCCTTCGCCGCCGCCAGCACCGCCTCCAGTCGTCCCACACCCCTGGCGACCGCGATCACCTCGGATGCTCCGACCAACTGCTCGATGCGAACCCCGATTGTGCGCTCGTCGAGGCCGGTGTGCACGGCTTGTCCGTCGACCCCGAGTAGCCTGCCCGAGATCTCGGCGACCGCACCCGCGGCGGACCCTGCGTCGCGATCCGCGGGTGACACCTTCTCCCATACGGAGGATTCTCCCGGCTTCCAGGCCCCGATCGCGACCACCGCGAGATCGAGATGGTCGGCACGAGCGAGGGCTTCGGCAATCTCCGACTGGCGCATCAGGTCGAGCGCTGTCGACTTCTCGTCGACCACGAGAGGGGCGGAGATCGGATAGGTGTGGATGCCGGGGCTCTCGCCGAGCTGTGCGATGACCCTGGGCAGGAATCCCGCACCGTTGACCTGTAGCGCGCCGGCCAGCTGCACGATGTCGCACGGCGGAAGGTCGGGAAGGAAACGCACAGCGAGATCGAGGGCACGGGACCAGGAGATGCCAATCGTCATGCGTGGACGGGCCATCTCCTTGAGGATGTCCATCACCGCCCGGCCGAGCTGTTCCGCGTTCTCCGGACGGTCTTCCTCGACCAACTCCACGACACGGACTCTCGCGATGCCCAGCAGGTCTGACAGCTGCTCGTCGAGCCCGAAGATGCGATTGCGCGGGTCCCTGATGGTGATGGAGACGACTCCGGACTCCAGAGCGTCATCCAGCATTTTGGCCACCTGGAAGCGGCTCAGTACGAAATCCGCAGCGATCTCTACCTTGGAGCGCCGGTGGAGATAGTAGGCACGAGCAACATCGGCGAGCCGGATCTGCATCGCCCTGTCGAGTTCAGGTCGCGGCCTGGAGTCACCACTCGCTTGCGCATCCTTGGACATGCTTCCATTGTCTCTCATTGAGCGCTCATTTGAGCGCGGTTGCTCTTCTGAGTCGGGCGGCCTATGCTCTTCACATCTGAGATTGATCTCTCAAATGAGCAAACAAGGGATGCAATGGTGCACGATCTTCACTCGAACCTTCCGGGGATACGACACGCTTTCGCGTTCTCCCCGCAGTCCCTCGGCTCCAGCGCGACTCGGCGCCCGTCGGCTTTCCCCGCGAACGACCATGCACCACTACACGCAGTACAGACAGTTGGAGGAATGAGTGATGAAGCACGGTAAAGCAAAGACGCTTGTGACGGCGGCCTCGATCGGCGTCGTCGCAGCGCTCGCATTGACCGGATGTGGAGGCGCCGGAGGCTCCACGTCGGGTTCGGGCGGCGGGGACGTGGTCAATGTCCTGATGGTGAACAACCCGCAGATGGTGGACCTACAGAAGCTCACCGCCGACAACTTCACCAAGAAGACCGGTATCAAGGTCAACTACACGGTGCTGCCGGAGAACGATGTCCGCGCCAAGATCAGCCAGGAGTTCTCCAGCCAGGCCGGCCAGTACGACGTGGCGACGATCAGCAACTACGAGGTGCCGTCCTACGCCAAGAACGGTTGGCTGTCGCCGCTTGACGATACGGTCGCGAAAAGCAAGGACTTCGACCAGTCCGACATCCTGCCGGCGATGACGCAGGCGCTCACCGCCGAGGACGGCAAGCTCTACGCCGAGCCCTTCTACGGTGAATCCTCCTTCCTGATGTTCCGCAAGGACGTCTTCGAGAAGGCTGGCGTCACCATGCCGGAGAAGCCGACCTGGCAGGAGGTCGCGGATCTCGCGGCCAAGGTCGACGGCGTCGAGCCCGGCATGAAGGGCATCTGCCTGCGTGGACAGCCGGGCTGGGGCCAGATCTTCGCACCGCTCACCACCGTGGTGAACACCTTCGGTGGCACCTGGTTCGAGAAGAACTGGAAGCCCGGCGTCGACTCGGCCAAGTTCGAAGAGGCCGTCAACTTCTATGTCGACCTCATCAACGCTCACGGCGAGAACGGTGCGCCGCAGGCCGGATTTACCGAGTGCCTGAATAACCTGCAGCAGGGCAAGGTGGCGATGTGGTATGACGCGACCTCGGCCGCAGGTTCGCTCGAGGCATCCGACTCGCCCGTCGCGGGCAAGATCGGCTATGTCGCGGCGCCGGTGAAGGAGACCAAGAGCTCCGGATGGCTGTACACCTGGGCGTTCGCGATCGAGAAGGCGGGGAAGCACCAGGACGCCGCGGCCAAGTTCATCGCATGGGCATCCAGCAAAAAATATGAGGAGACCGTCGGCAAGGATCTCGGCTGGTCGCGGGTGCCGGCAGGCAAGCGTGCCTCCACCTATGAGAACACCGAATACCAGAAGTCGGCGAGCGCGTTCTATCAGCAGACCGTCGACGCAATCAAGAGCGTCGACCCGGCCAACCCCGGCGTGCAGGCTCGCCCGGCTCCCGGCATCCAGTTTGTCGCGATCCCCGAATTCGCCGACATGGCGACTCAGGTGTCCCAGGATGTCAGCTCCGCTATCGCCGGCAAGGAATCGGTAGCGGATGCGCTGAAGAAGGGCCAGGTCCTCGCCCAGAAGGTCTCGGACAAGTACACGAAGTAACAGCACGTGCAGGTGGCGGCGGAGTGCGCTTCGCCGCCACCCTCATCCGATGGAGCCAGGATTCATATGACTGCAGTAGTCGAACAGAAACGGGTCGGCAGCAGCCGTCCGGCACCGCGACGGCGCGGCAAGGCGTTGGAACGGGCGACCGGATGGGCGCGAAGGGCTCCGTTGTTGCCCGCGCTGATCTTTCTCGTCCTGGTGACCCAGCTGCCCTTCGTTGCCACCATCATCATCTCTTTCATCAACTGGAACTCTCTTTACCCCAACGACATTGCGTTCGGCTGGCTCGACAACTACATCAACGTCTTCACCGACACGAACATGCGCAACTCAGTGCTTACGACGATCATCCTGACCGTCGTTGTGGTGGTGGTCAGCGCGGTTCTCGGGTTGCTCATCGCGCTGCTGCTCGATCGCAAGTTCTGGGGTCGCGGCTTTGTGCGCACCATCCTGATCGCGCCATTCCTCGTGGTGCCGGTGGCGGCGGCACTCCTCTGGAAGCATGCCCTGTTCAATCCTGAGTACGGTCTCTTCAATGGTGCTCTGAACTGGGTGTTCGGCCTTTTTGGTGCCGCGGCGCCCCAGCCCGACTGGATCACTGACCAGCCGCTGGTCGCCGTCGAGGCGGCACTCATCTGGCAGTGGACGCCGTTCATGATGCTGATCCTGCTGGCCGGGCTACAGAGTCGCCCGCTCGACGTGATCGAGGCGGCGCGGGTCGACGGTGCGACATCCTGGCAGATCTTCCGCTACATGACCCTGCCTCATTTGCGCCGTTACATCGAGCTGGCGGCGCTGCTCGGGTCCATCTACATTGTGCAGAATTTCGATGCCGTCTTCACGATCACCTCGGGTGGTCTCGGCACTGCGAACCTGCCGTACACGATCTACCAGCAGTTCTTCCAGGCCCACGACTACGGGGCAGCCTCCGCGGCCGGCGTCGTGGTCGTCATCGGATCGATCCTGATTGCGACCTTCGCGTTGCGTTCCGTCTCAACCCTTCTCAAGGAGGAAAACCGATGACCGCGACAGCGACCATTACGCAGACCCGACGTTCGATCGCGCGGGCCAAGATGGCGCGCGAGCGCCCACCACGCACTAAGCGCGGAATGCTGCTCGGCCTCCTGGCCTGGATCGTCGGACTGCTCTTCGTCTCGCCGGTGCTCTGGATGGTGCTGACCTCGTTGCACAGCGAGACCTCGGCTGCTACGAACCCGCCGTCTCTGTTCGCGCCTCTCACCCTCGATGCCTACGCGAACTTCTTCGGGGCGAACAGCGGTGCGAGCCCGTGGCCGGCGTTGATCAACTCGGCAATGGCGAGCGTGTTCTCCACTGCAGTCGTGCTCGTGTTGTCGCTTCCCGCCGCCTATGCGCTATCGATTAGGCCCATCCGCAAGTGGTCCGACGTGATGTTTTTCTTCCTCTCGACCAAGATGCTGCCAATGGTGGCTGGCCTGTTGCCGATCTACCTGATCGCGAAGGCCACGGGGTTGCTCGACAGTGTGATCTTGCTAGTAATCCTCTATACCTCGATGAACCTGCCGATCGCGGTCTGGATGATGCGGTCATTCCTCTCGGAGATACCCGTGGAGATCCTCGAAGCGGCCTCCATCGACGGGGCCAACCTCTTCACGATCTTCCGCAGGGTCATCATTCCGATCTCGGGGCCCGGCATCGCCGCGACCTCACTCATCTGTTTCATCTTCAGCTGGAACGAGTTGCTCTTCGCAAGTGTGCTCACGAGCACCCAGGCGATCACGGCCCCGGTGTTCCTCACCAGCTTCGTGACCAGCCAGGGGCTGTTTCTGGCGAAGGTCTGCGCGGCGGCTGTCGCCGTGTCGTTCCCCGTGCTGGTCGCCGGTTTCGCGGCCCAGGACAAGCTGGTGCAGGGACTCTCGCTCGGCGCGGTGAAGTGATCGCGCAGATGGAATCATCGTTTAGCAATAAGGAGGCAACACCGTGACTGACCACATCAGTACCGCGACAAACACCAACCCGGTCGTGCTCAACAACGAGACTCTCGCGGGCATCGGTGAGCGCGGCGTGGTGACAGTACCGAGCTACGATCGCTCGACGCTCACCGCCGGTATCGTGCACTTCGGCGTCGGCGGGTTCCACCGCGCGCACCAGGCGATGGTCGTCGACGACCTGCTCAGTGCGGGGGAGGCCAGTGACTGGGCGATCTGCGGCGTGGGCGTACTCGAGCAGGACCGCCGGATGAAGGAGGTCATGGATGCGCAGGACGGCCTCTACACCCTGGTGCTCAAGCATCCGGACGGGCACCGCGAAGCTCGAGTGATCGGCAGCATCATCGAGTACCTGCTGGCTGTGGACGATCCGGATGTTGTGGTCGAGAAGATGGCGTCGCCCGACATCCGCATCGTCTCGCTCACCATCACCGAGGGCGGCTATAACTTCGACCAGGTGACGGGCGAGTTCGATGCGAGCAACCCCGATGTGCGGCACGACCTGCAGCCAGGCGCGCAGCCGAAGACGGTCTTCGGCCTCGTGGCGGCCGCGTTGCAGCGACGCAGGGAACGCGGCCTTGAGCCGTTCACGGTGATGTCCTGCGACAACATCCAGGGCAACGGCCAGGTCGCGAGAAAGATGTTCACCGCCTTCGCTCGCCTCATCGACCCGGAACTCGCCGACTGGATGAACGCAAACGTGCATTTTCCGAACTCCATGGTCGACCGCATCACTCCGGTGACCTCGGACGCGGACCGTGCCGAGGTGCGCGACACTCTCGGTATCGACGATGCATGGCCCGTCGTCGCCGAGCCGTTCTTCCAGTGGGTACTCGAGGACGACTTCGGCCTCGGTCGCCCGCCCTACCAGGATGCCCAGGTGCAGGTGGTGAGCGACGTCGAGCCCTACGAGTTGATGAAGCTCCGTCTGCTCAATGCCAGCCACCAGGGGCTGTGCTATTTCGGCTATCTCAGCGGTTATCGCTATGCACACGAAGCCTGCGCCGATCCCGCGATCACCACATTCCTTCTCGCGTATATGAAAGAGGAGGCCACTCCGACGCTTCTTCCGGTACCGGGAATCGACCTGGACGGTTACCAGCACACGTTGATCGAGCGGTTTTCCAACGCGGAGGTGCGCGATACTCTCGCGCGACTCTGCGCGGAGTCGAGCGACCGCATCCCGAAGTGGCTGCTTCCCGTGGTGCGAGCACAGCTCGAGTCGGGCGGTGAGATCGCGCGGTCCGCGGCCATCGTGGCCAGCTGGGCGCGCTATGCGGAGGGGACCGACGAGAGCGGTGAGGCGATCACCGTGGTCGACAGGCTGGCTGATGAGCTGGTTCCGCTTGCCCGGTCACAACGGCAGCATCCGACGGCCTTCATCGAAAATACGAAACTGTTCGGTGACCTCGCGAACAATGAACGTTTCGTCACGGCCTATCTCGAGGCTCTCAACTCGCTGTTCGAGAAGGGCGCCCACGCGACGGTCACCCACTACAGCGAGGTCTAGTCCCTCTCGTCGAGCGGTGCCGTTGGCAGGTGGGTGCTGATGCCGATGCGATTCCAGATGGCGATGGTGCCGATCGCGAGGATGAGATCGGCCACCTGCTTCTCGCTGAACACCGTGTGAGCGCGCTCCCAGAGTTGGTCGCTTACCCCGCCCGCGATGTTGGTGATCGCGTCGGTCAGCTCGAGGGCCATGCGCTCGCGTTCGTCGAAGAAGCTCGACTCACGCCAGGTCGTGACAGTGAAGATCTTGCGCACCGGCATGCCACCGGCCTGCAGATCAACGGAGTGTTCGTGCACGCAGTAGTTGCAGCCGTTGATCAGCGAGGCCCTGAGATAGACGAGGTCCTTGATCGGTTCCTCGATATTCGCACCGATGTACGAGTCGAGGGCAATGAGCTTGCGGTAGCCATCGGGGATGACGGTGTTGAGGCTGGTGCGTTCGGTCATTGCGGTCTCCTTGGTTGGGTGCTGTGTCCGATTGTGACGCGCGTCGTGGCTGAGCTCAGCCGGGCTGAGCGGTACCCAGTTGCCATGCTGAACGGGGCAGGCCTGCAGATCCTCACAGTAGTCCCGGCCGGGGAGGTCGGGCAGTTGCCCGATATCCTCGGCGGCACCGTCGACTAGTTAGACCAGGAGCTGATGCTTCGCGAGGTCTTTGTACAGCGGCGTGCTCTTCACGAGCTCGGAGTGGGTGCCCGTTCCGACCACGCGACCGTGATCCAGCACGATGATCTGATCGGAATCCACCACCGTCGACAGCCGGTGCGCTATCACTATCAGTGTGCGATTCTCCGCCACGGCGTCGATGGCCTCGCGCAACAGCTGCTCGTTCAGTCCGTCGAGGGATGACGTCGACTCGTCGAGCAGCAGGATGGGCGGTGCGGCGAGCAGCGTGCGCGCGATCGCGAGACGCTGGCGTTCGCCACCGGAGAGCATGATCCCGTCCTCGCCGACCGGCGCGGCGAGACCCAACTCGTTACGCTCGAGCACCTCGGTGAGGTTCACATCGTGCAGCACCTGGATGCACTGCTCGTCAGTCGCCTCCGGCGCACCGAGCGTGAGGTTGTCGCGCAGCGATCCGGCGAGCACGGGCGCGTCCTGCTCGACGTAACCGATCTGGGCGCGCAGGTCGTGACGATCGAGCCCACGGATGTCGACACCGCCGATTCGCACGACGCCGTCACGTGGGTCGTAGAAACGCTCGATCAACGCGAGGATCGTGCTCTTGCCCGCGCCGCTCGGCCCCACGAGCGCGGTGCGTTGCCCCCGCGGCACCTCGAAAGAGACACCGTGCAGCACTGTCAGGTCGCGCTGGGCGGGTCCTTGTGCGGCTTCGACAGGCTCAGCCAGCGTGGGCTCAGCCATCGCGGTGCCGGGGTAGGTGAACTGCACGTTCTCGAAGCTGATCGCGGCATCCGTCGTCACCGGCGCTGCCGGCTCGATGGAGGCATCGAACTCGCTCTCGCTCGGCAGGGAGATGATCTCCTGGATGCGTCCGAGCGCACCGAGCGCCTGGTTGACGGAGTTGATCGCCCCGAAGGCCTGGCCGAGCGGCATGATCATCATGAACAGGAAGAGGATGAACGCCACGAGGCTCGAGATGGTGATGGCGCCGCTCGCGACCCGGAAGCCCCCGACGCCGAGCACCACGAGGAAAGAGACCTGCAATGCGATGCCGGCGATGGGAACGACCAGCGCAGAGATCTTCGCCACGCTGATCCCCATCGCCCACGCGCCTTCTGCGTCTTTCTCAACGGCGGCAATCTCTCGTTCCGTGGCGTTGGATGCCCGTACCGTGCGCACTGCGCTGATGGCGCGTTCCACGGCGGCTGCCAGGTCGCCGACCTTCTCCTGCTGTTTGCGGCTGGCGACTCGCACGCGACCGGACAGCGAGACCACGGTCACAACCGAGACCGCGATGACGAGCACGGTGAGTCCGAGTAGCAGCGGGTCGATGATCAACATGGCGATGAGTGCTCCGACGAAGACGAGTGCGCCGCCGACAGCGTCGACGAGTCCCTGCGTGATCACCGCGTAGAGCAGCGTGGTGTCCGAGCCGACGCGGGAGACGAGGTCACCGGTGCGACGGGTGTCGAATTCGCTAATCGGGAGCCGCAGCATCCGGCGAACCAGCTGACGGCGGGCGGAGAGCACGACGCTGGTGCCGGTGCGCTGCAGCAGGTAGTGCTGGAACCCGCTGAGCAATCCCGACACGACGACGAGCGCCACCAGCAGCCAGACCAGGCTTCCGAGCATGTGGCCCTTCTGCACGACCGAGATCACCTGGCTCACCAATAGCGGCTGGGCGAGGGAAGCGCCGGCACTGAGGATGCTCAGCGCGATGACCACGCCGAGGATCTTCTTGTGCTCGTAGAGGTATGGCAGCAGCTGGCTGAACCTGGCCTTTGGCCCGTCGTCCTGCTTGCCGCGTCCGAAGGGCGAACGGGATCGCGGTGCCTGCGTCGTGGTGCTCATGATTCCTTAGTCTTTCTCTGCGCCCGGGAGTGTTCATACTCCGGGCGGCGTATTTGTGCCTAGCGGCGTCCGTACTTCTTGTGGACGGCCTGCCGTGAGACGCCGAGCGCGTTCGCGATCATCTGCCAACCCATGCCAACCCATGCCGAGATTGCGCGCCCTGCGCACGAGCGTAGCTTCGTGGCTGTCCGGTTCCCTGTGCATTTCGCTCACGGCATGCAGCGCCTTGAGTGGGTTCTCGTCGCCGGCTTCGACCAGTGCCGTCACTGTGCTTTATCGTCGGTGCGCCATTGGGAGAAGAGAGCTGTCGCATCGCTCACGAAGGTGCCCTTCGCGGTATCTCCGCCGCAAGCGTAGATCCTGAGCTTCTGTGATGCGGAGTGGGTGAAGGTGACGGTGATGCTCGTGGCCAGGCCGCCGGTGCATCCGTCGTTCATGGCGGTGTTGAAGTCGGTGAGATCGATCGAGTATTTCTTCACCAGCGTGCTGAACGCGGCGAGCTTGACCGGGTCGGTAACGTCGTGGGCACCGTCGTCGAAATTCGGCACGGCCTGCGACTGGTGGAACTCGAGGCCCTGGATGGGCGTGGCGGGTGCCGGTTTCAGAAGCACGTCGGTCACGAAGAGCACGGCGAGAGCGACCGCGACGACGACGGACATCCACGCGATGATCCGCACCGGACCGCGGCGCACGTCAGGCCGTTTCGACCGCGTACGTCTGTGCCGAGGCGACGTTCAGAGAACCGTGGTTACCCGGGTTGATGAAGAAGATGTAGACGAACCACACTGCGAGAGCGAGCGCGATGACGACACCGATGACGACAAAGATCTTGAAAGGATTGGCCACGCACCAACTCTACAGAGCTAGCGGGCGAGGGCGCGGATGACGATGGCTGTCGCGACGGCTGCCTCGGCGGCCTCGGCTCCCTTATCCTCCTTCGAGCCGGGGAGCCCGGCCCGATCGAGACCCTGCTGTTCGTCGTCGAGCGTGAGCACGCCGAAACCCACAGGTTTGCCGGTGAGCACGCTCACCTGCGTGAGGCCGCTGGTCGCGGCATCCGAGACATACTCGAAGTGGGGCGTGCCGCCGCGGATGATCACGCCGAGGGCCACCACCGCGTCGGCGCCGTTCTCCAGCGCCGCCCGGCTCACGACCGGGAGCTCGAAGCTGCCGGGAACACGGATCTCGGTGACCTCGGCTCCGGATGCCGCGAGGGCCCGATGCGCGCCGGCCAGCAGGCCGTTCGTGATCTCCTCATGCCAACGCCCGGCGACGATGGTCACCTTGAGCCCCGTTCCGTCGGAGGTGATCTCGGGTACGCCTTCGCCGCTCATGCGATGTTTCCTTTCGGGGTTTCGAGGATGCGCTTGTGTGCCGCCGCAGCCTGCTCGAGTTCGGTGTTGTTGGGGAGGATGTGGCCCATCCGGTCGCGCTTCGCCTCGAGGTAGCTCTCGTTGAAGCTGCCAACCCCGACCAGGAGAGGAACCTGCTCAGTCACTAGGATGCCGCGCTCGCGGAGCTGGCGCAGCTTCTCCGGGTTGTTGGTGATGACGCGCACCTCGGAGAGCCCGAGGTCTTCGAGGATCGCCACCGCCGCGCCGTAGTCGCGGCCGTCGGCGGGGAAGCCGAGGGCGACATTCGCGTCCAGGGTGTCGAGACCGTCTTCCTGCAGGCGGTACGCCTTCAGCTTGTTGATCAGGCCGATGCCGCGACCCTCGTGGCCGCGCATGTAGATCACGACGCCGCCCTCGGCCTGGATCTGGTCGAGCGCCGAATCCAGTTGCGGGCCGCACTCGCACTTGAGCGAACCGAAGACCTCGCCGGTCAGGCACTCGGAATGCACCCGGATGAGCGCGCCGTTCTTCGGGTCGCCGGAGATGATCGCCAGATGGTCGGCCCCGGTCATCCGATCACGATAGGCGCGGAAACGGAAAGTGCCGTGCGTGGTCGGAATGTTCGTCTCGACCTCGAAGATCACCCGCGACGATTCGGGGATCGGCACGGCGAGTGGCACCGCAGAGTCACAGTGCCATTCCTGGAGGTAGTCGATGAGGGCGGCGATGGTGATGACCGGGATGTCGAACTCTTCGCCCAGCGCGATAAGCCCGGGCAGCCGAGTCATCTCGCCATCGTCCGAGATGATCTCGCCAATGGCTCCCACCGGGATGAGGCCGGCAAGTTTGAGCAGGTCGATGGTCGCCTCGGTGTGGCCTGGCCGCTCCCGCACGCCGCCGTCAACGGCGCGCAGGGGGAGAATGTGGCCGGGCCGGTTGAGACTCTGCGGGGTCGATTCCGTGCTGGCGAGCACCCGCAAGGTGTGAGCCCGGTCGGCGGCGCTGATACCGGTGCTCAGCCGGTCGGCCGCGTCCACGGTCACGGTGTAGGCGGTGCCAAGGGGATCCTGGTTGTCGAGAACCATGTAAGGCAGTTCGAGTCGGTCGGCGATCTCGTTGGTCATCGGCGCGCAGATGAAGCCCGAGCTGTGACGGATCGCCCAGGCGAGCCACTCCTGCGTTGCGGACTGCGCGGCGAGGATGACGTCGCCCTCGTTCTCCCGGCTTTCGTTATCGGCCACGATCACGGGGCGCCCGCCGCGGAGGGCATCGAGCGCCGTGGGGATGGCTGCGAGGCTCATGAGTTTGCCTTTCCGGTCGTGCCGCTCTCCGCAGCGGTCGGAGTGAAAGCGAGGAGGCGCTGCACGTGACGGGCTAGGATGTCGGTTTCTATGTTGACGGAGTCGTGGGGGGACTTGAGGCCGAGGGTGGTCACGGCGAGGGTCTCCGGAATGAGGGAGACCTCGAACCAGTCGTCGCCGACCGCGCTCACCGTGAGCGAGACGCCATCCACGGCGATCGACCCCTTGCTCGCCACGAGGGGAGCCAGATCGGAAGAGAGGGTGAAACGCAGCACCCGCCACGCGCCGCCCTCGGTAACACTGAGCAGCGTGCTGGTGCCGTCGATGTGACCCTGCACGATGTGACCGCCGAGTCGATCGTTCACCTGGGTGGCGCGCTCCAGGTTCACGCGCTCGCCGGGTTGCGGTGCCGCGAAAGTGCTCATCGCGATCGTCTCGGCCATGACGTCGGCGGTGAACCAGTCCGGTCCACTGTCGACGACGGTGAGGCAGACGCCGCTCACCGAGATCGAGTCGCCGTGACCAGCGTCGGAGACCGCGAGTGCTCCGCGCACGGTGATGCGCGCGGCATCCGCGCTCGGCTGCCACTCGATGACCTCACCGAGTTCTTCGATGATTCCGGTGAACATTAGGTGCCTTCTTTCGGACGGGCGACGATCAGCAGGTCGTCGCCCAGTCGCTCGATGGTGTCGATGGTGAGTCTTTTCGCTTCGCCGATGGTGGTGACGCCGATGTCACCGAGGGCGAGCCTGTCGCCGCCGAGCAGGGCAGGGGCGAGATAGATGAGGTACTGGTCAACGAGCCCCGCCGCAGCGAAGGCGCTGGCGAGCGTCGGACCGCCCTCGACGAACGCATGACGGATGCCGAGGTCGAAGAGCGAGGAGAGCACGCTCTCGAGGTCCCGGCTCCCGGTCACGATCGGGGCCTGCGGGTGGCTGAAAACCCGAGCGTCGGCCGGTATCGTGCGCTCACCGATCACCACGGGAACGGGCTGGTGCGGCATCAGTTCACCCGCATCCCCGCGTGCAGTCAGTGACGGGTCGTCGGCGAGGACGGTCCCGGTGCCGACCAGGATGGCGTCGGCCTGTTCGCGCTGCTCGTGCACGCGCTGGCGTGCCGCCGTACCAGTAATCCACTGGCTGGTGCCGTCGGCGGCGGCCGCGCGGCCGTCGAGGGTGGCGGCCCACTTGACGGTGACGAATGGACGACGGAGGCGCTCGGCGGTGAGCCAGGTGCGCATAGCCTCCCCGAC
This sequence comes from Glaciihabitans sp. UYNi722, assembly GCF_040549465.1. Classification (NCBI taxonomy): domain Bacteria; kingdom Bacillati; phylum Actinomycetota; class Actinomycetes; order Micrococcales; family Microbacteriaceae; genus Glaciihabitans; species Glaciihabitans sp. UYNi722. The sequence goes on from NZ_JBEPTL010000018.1 coordinate 67,512, forward strand.
CTCGTTCGCGAGTAAGCCCGACTCGACAATCACGCCGGCCTGTCGCAGGCGTTCTGCACCGCCGCTCGACTTCTGGCCGGGATCCGAGACGGCGTAGACGACGCGGCTGATACCGGCCGCGATCAACGCCTCGCTGCAGGGGCCGGTGCGACCGAAGTGATTGCACGGCTCGAGCGTGACGACGGCGGTCGCGTCTCGGGTCCGTTCTGGCGTGAGCTTGCCGAGAGCGTCCACCTCAGCATGCGGCGTTCCCGCGCCGCGATGCCAACCCTCCGCGATGATGGTGGAGTCGTCGCCGGCCGCGAGAATCACGCATCCGACCTGGGGGTTCACGCCGTACGCCGGACCGTGGGAGGCCAGGGACAGCGCGTGGCGCATAGCCCGCTCGATCGCTGTCTCGCTCATCCGGTCCTCATGTCCGCCCTGCTGGGCATTGGACGGGCTCCGGGATTGTGCGGTCGACGTCGCCGACCCGCACCGCTCAGCCGATTTTCGTCATCGGTGAAGGGTGCGCGTGCTTCCTTCCATCCGGACTGAGAGACCTTGCGATCTCATAACCGTCGGTTTCGGAATTTCACCGAATCAGCCACAGCTTCAGTGTTCGAAGCCGCAGGTCGCGGACTATAACCGCCGGTTCGGATTTTCACCGACCCCGGAGCACGTTCTTTCTTTCGCTTGCAACTCTAGTCAACGTCGACCGCTGGCGAATATTCCCCGCCACGAAACGTCACGGCATTCCGGCCAGGTGAGTCGCCGTGACCTCGTCCATCACGAGCGACCTCCGTCCCTACCGAGTGCCAAATGAAGGCACTCGTGGGCATCTGTCCCCGGGTTTCCGGCACTCCGAACCCGTCACGAGCTGCCAGTGCCTTCATTTGGCACTGGCAGCGGGGGTTCGCGGCGTCTGATTCGTTACCTCCGCGCCAGGAAGCCGATCCTGTCGTAGACCTTGGCGACCGTCGCGTCCGCGATCTCGGCGGCGCGGTCTGCGTTGCCGGCCAGCACGCGATCGAGCTCGGCTGGGTCGGCGAGGAGTTCCAGCGCGCGGGCACGGATCGGCGCGAAAGTCTCGACGACGACATCCGCCAGGTCTTTCTTGAGATCGCCATAGCCGTGACCCTCATACTGCGTCTCGAGGGTCGGGATGGGGGTTCCGGCCAGCACGGAGTAGATGGTCAGCAGGTTGGAGACGCCGGGTTTCTCGACGGCGTCGAAGCGCACCTCTCGGGCGTCATCAGTCACCGCGGAGCGGATCTTCTTGGCGGTGACCGACGGCTCGTCGAGAAGCCAGACGATGCCCGCGGGAGATTCGCCCGATTTCGACATTTTGGAGGTCGGATCCTGCAGGTCGTAGACCTTCGCGCTCTCCTTCTGGATCTTGACGTCCGGTATCACGAAGGTCTCGCCGAAGCGGCTGTTGAAGCGCTGCGCGAGGTCGCGGGTGAGCTCGATGTGCTGGCGCTGGTCTTCTCCGACGGGCACGACCTCGGCGTCATAGAGCAGCACGTCGGCCGCCTGCAGGATCGGATAGGTGAACAACCCAACGCTGGTGGAGTCCGTGCCGCGCCTGGCCGACTTGTCTTTGAACTGCGTCATACGGCTGGCCTCGCCGAAGCCGGTGATGGTGTTGAGCACCCAGGCCAGTTCGGCATGCGCATGCACTTGCGACTGCACGAACAGCGTTGACCGGGCCGGATCGATGCCCGCGGCGATGTACTGCGCCACCGTGCGCCTGGTCTGCTCGCGCAACAGTGCGGGCTCCTGTGGCACGGTGATCGCGTGCAGGTCGACGACGCAGAAGAACGCGTCGTGCGACGCCTGCATCTCTTTCCACTGCACCAGCGCGCCGATGTAATTGCCGATATGCAGTGATTCGGCGGACGGCTGGATGCCCGAGAACAATCGAGGCTGAGAACTCATGTCAATAACTCTTTCACGACTTGCACATGATTCGCTGGTGGTCGGCGGCCGCGCTGTAACGGAGCGGGGTATCGGTGTGCCGGCCTGGGTGTGGCGGGCCTCTATGGGCGGGGCCGGTACACCGATGCCCCGCGTCCCCACAAAACTAGATGACGTAGTCGACAACCACGGGAGCGTGATCCGACCAACGCTCTTCATAGCTCGCCGCCCGGTCCACCGTGTAGTTCTTGACCCTGTCTGCAAGCGCCGGAGTCGCCACCTGGTAGTCGAGTCGCCATCCGGTGTCGTTGACGAAGGCTGCTCCGCGCGCCGACCACCAGGTGTAGGGACCGTCTACCTCTCCGGCCCACTTGCGGCCGATGTCGACCCAGCCGAGGCCGGGACCCGTGGTGCCGTCCACGCCTTCGACGGTTTCGCCGAGCGGCCCGAAGAAACGGTCGAAGTAGGCGCGCTCCTTGTCGAGGAAGCCCGCGCTCTTGCGGTTGCCACGCCAGTTCTTGATGTCGATCTCGCGGTGCCCGACATTGAGGTCGCCCAGCACGACCGCGAGCTCGGAGTGCGCGGCGACCTCAGGTAGCCGTGCCGTCATCGCGTCGAGAAACTTGTACTTCTCGACCATTTTCGGAGCATCTTCGGCGTTGCCGGAGTGCACGTAGGTGCTGACCACGGTGATGATCTTTCCGCCGACCTCGTAGTCGGCCTCCAGCCAGCGCCCCGCACTGTCAAACTCGTCGGCACCGAGGTCGACGCGGTGGATCGTCGCTGTGTCGCGGCTGGCAAGCGCGACCCCCGCGCGACCTTTGGCGGTAGCTGGGTCGTGGAGGATGTTCCACTCTGGCCCGAGCAGTCGCTCGAGATCTTCGGTGGCGGCACGTACCTCCTGCAGGGCGAGGATGTCGACCCCGCTGCCGTCGAGCCACGGCGCCATTCCGTTACGGAATGCGGCACGCACCCCGTTGACGTTGACGGACGCGATTCGCAGGGGAGTTGTCATGCCAAAAGTTTATCGACCACCACTGACCGGCCGCGATCGTGGGCGAAGGCGTCGTGGGGGAGGGACGATGCCGGATCGCCGGGCGAGAGTTGCGGCATCCTGCCCGTGGTCCGCCATGTCGATGAAGATCCAGGTTCCCGCGATCAGGATCACCTGGCAGATCAGTCCGAACCAGACCAGCAGGCCGAGGATCACCGCGAACGATGCGAGCAGCGGGTTCTTGCCCGCGCCGCCGATGATGGTCGCGCCGAGCACCTTGAGCATGCCGAGCGCGATCCCTCCGATCAGCGATCCGGGGATGAGGCGGTTGAGAGGTATTCGGATGTCGGAGAGCACCCTGAACAGCGCGGCGAGCACCACGGTGTCGATCACCAGCACGAGCAGCAGGCCGATCACCCGCGCCACGGCCAGCGCGAAGAAAGACCTGGTGTCGATCCCGAGCAGCCCGAAGAGAAAGTTGAGCGCGCTGGTGCTGAACACCGAGAGGGCAGCGGATGCGATGGTCACCGCCGCGAACGCGATCACGAACCCGAGGTCCTTGAGCTTCGCCAGCAGAAAGAAGGTCTTGTCGGGCCCGAGGTCGAACACGGCACGCACGGAGGAGCGCGCTGAGGCGAACCATCCGAGAGCTGTTACCAGCAATGCGACCAACGCCACGATGCTGCTCCAGTTGAGCACCCGCGAGGCGAACAGCGCGTTGAGGTCGATGGCGCCGCCGTTTCCGGTATCGATGAGGCCGGGCACGGCGGTCGACAGGGTGGAGACGACAGCCTCTTTGAGGGCTGGATCCGATTCGATGAACAGGCCGAGCACGGCAAAGCCGACAAAGATTCCGGCGAAGACGCTGTAGAGGGCGGTGAGGCTCAGGCCGCCCGCCAGTATCGGGCCGTTCTTCTCCGAGTACCTGGTGAAGACACGTGCGGCCCTGGTCTTCTGCACCCACGCGACCAGCGCCGTGATCCTCGCGACCATGCGTCCCCTTTCGTCGCTGCAAGCGTAACCATCCCGCAGGTAGAGTTGCCGCAGGCAGCCGACCCGAGGGAGAGGAAACCCATGGATTTGCACGGCGTCGGCGTTGGTGGGGGAGTTGCCGTCGGGCAGATCATCCGCATGGCGGATCCACTGCCGGAACCCGAGGATACGGGCCATGGTGGCGACGCCGTCGCCGAGAACGCACGGGTTGCCGAGGCCGTCGAGGCCGTGGCCGACGACTACCGGGCGCTCGGTGAGAAGGCCGGTGGAGCGGCCAAAGACGTGCTCGCGGCCGCTGCGCTGATGGCCACAGACCCGACTCTGATCGACGACGTCACCGCACGCATCGACTCCGGCACGGGCGGTGAGCGCGCGGTCTTCGAGGCTTTCGCATCCTTCCAGGAGATTCTCATTGGCATGGGCGGTCTCATGGCAGAACGCGCCACCGACCTCGGCGACGTGTCGCAGCGCATCATCGCGCACCTGAGGGGGGTCTCGGCGCCCGGCATTCCGACCTCCGATGAGCCGTTCATTCTGGTCGCCGCCGACCTCGCCCCCGCCGATACCGCGCGGCTCGACCTGAGCAAGGTGCTCGGCCTCGTCACCCGGGACGGCGGGCCGACCAGCCACACCGCCATCCTCGCCCGTTCCCAATCCATCCCGGCGATTGTCGGGGTGACGGGGGTTCTCGACCTGAGCGATGGAACCATCGTGATCGCGGATGCCGCCACCGGCACCATCCGCGTGTCACCGAGTGAGACGGAGATCGCCGACGCGCGCCAGCGCATCGCCGACCGCCTGGCCGCAGCGGCCGCGCCGATCACGGATGGCGCGCTCGCCGACGGGACGAAGATCCCACTGCTCGCCAACCTGGGCTCGCCGAAAGACGCGGTCGCGGCCATCGACCTCGGCGCTGAGGGTGTCGGGCTGTTCCGCACCGAATTCCTGTTCCTCGACGCGAAGACCTCGCCGACGGTGGAGGAGCAGAAGGCGCAGTACGTCGAGTTGCTGGCACACTTCCCCGGCAAAAAGGTGGTGGTGCGAGCCCTCGATGCCGGTGCCGACAAGCCGTTGAGCTTCCTCAACGATGCCCATGAGGAGAACCCGGCCCTGGGGCTACGTGGCCTCCGGGCGCTTCGGGCGAGCGAGCAGATCCTGCGCGACCAGCTGATCGCGCTCGCGCAGGCCGATGCCGAGACCGATGCGGAGCTCTGGGTGATGGCGCCGATGGTGTCCGACTCCGAGGAGACGGAGTACTTCGTCGCGCTCGGCAAAGAGCTCGGGCTGAAGATCGTCGGCGTGATGGCCGAGGTCCCGTCCCTCGCCGTACTCGCCGACCAGGTGGTCGAGACCGCCGACTTCGTGAGCATCGGCACCAACGACCTCACCCAGTACACCCTGGCTGCGGATCGGATGCTCGGCTCCGTGGCGCACTTCCAGGATCCGTGGCATCCGGCGGTCCTCCGGCTGGTCAAGCTGATCGGCGATGCGGGGACGGCCAGCGGCAAACCGGTCGGCGTCTGCGGCGAGGCCGCGGCGGATCCGCAGCTCGCAGTCGTGCTGGTCGGCCTCGGCGCGACCACGCTCAGCATGACACCGGCCGCCCTCGCCGACGTGCGTGCGGAGCTCGGCAAGTACACCATCGAGCAGGCACGCGAGCTGGCCGCGCGGGCGATTACCGGGCGCACAGCGGCCGATGCCAGGAAGCTGGGCTCCGGAACCTAGCCCCAGCCCGTGAATGCTCTGCATTTTGTACCCCGGATACGAAGATTCTCGCCTGCGAGCGGAGAGGGCGGCGATACTGGAGAGAGGTTCAGGACTTCTCGTGATGCACACTCTCACTCCCGACGACGAAGTCACTGGGCCCCGATGGGGGATCGGATAGTGGAAGACCAGGCCGATTCGGCGGACATTACGTCCGACGAATCACTCGTGTTGCTGGCTCGTGCCGGCGACCGGAGCGCCTTCGCGGAGCTCTGGCAGCGTCACGCCCGGTCGGGCATGCGCGTCGCGCGACAGTTCACCTCGTCCATCGATGCCGACGATCTCGTCTCTGAGGCCTACGCCCGCATCTACCAGCGGGTGCTCGCCGGCGGCGGCCCCGAGGGTGCGTTCCGCCCCTACCTGTACACGACCATCCGCAACCTGGCGAGTCGGTGGGGTCAGTCACGCCACGACGTCAACGTCGACGACATGGGCGAGTTCGAAGACCCGGAACTCAGCGATGATCCGGCCACCGTCGCCCTCGATCGCACACTCACGGTTCGTGCCTTCAGCAGCCTGCCCGAGCGGTGGCAGTCCGTGCTCTGGTACACCGAGGTGGAGGGGATGGACCCGCACGAGGTCGCGCCCATCCTCGGTATCAGCGCCAACAGCGTTGCCGCGCTCTCCTATCGTGCCCGCGAGGGACTTCGCAAAGCCTGGTTGCAGGCCCATGTTTCGGATGCCACGGCCTCCGGCGAGTGCCAGTGGACGATCGGCCGCCTCGGCGACTATGCCCGCAAAGGCCTCACACCACGCGACCACCAGCGGGTCAGCGATCATCTCGCCACCTGCGCCAAGTGCACCATCATTAGCGAGGAGGTGGACGAGGTCGGCTCGCGTCTCGCCCTCGTAATGATCCCGCTGCTGCTCGGCGGCGCCGTCGGTGGTTCGCTGCTGGCCTCCCTCAGCGCGCCGAGCGCGGCTGTTGCCGCCACAGCCGCTCCCGCCCTGCCGCCTGCTTTTGGTTCCATGGGCGCAGCCGGATCGGTTGCCGCGCCCGCGGTGACCGCCGGCCTCACCGCGCCCGCGCTGAGCGCCCCGTTGGTCGGAACCATCGCCGTCGCGCTCGCCGTCTCCGGCGGTCTCGCCGTGAGCTATGCCGCGCCCGCCGCTCCACCATCCGCGACCAGCTCGATCGCCGAACCCTACGTCGCGCCGAATCCGTCCGCGGCTGCGCCAGGGGCGGATGGCAACATCCCCGTTCCCACCGCAGCACCGCTCACCGCGCCGCTCGGATCGACGGTCAACGACGTTGTCGGCGGGGTGGGCAACAACGTCGACGGACTCGTGAACAACCTCACCGATCCGGTCAACACTCTTATCCCCGGGCTCAACGTCGGCCCGGGTGCCGTACCCGACCACACCGCGCCCGGCGGCGTCGTCGGATCGGCACTCGACCTTGGCGGTAAGGGGATGCCCGGCGCCACCGTGTCGGTGCAGGCGGCGAACACCGTCTACGCCACGACCACGGTCACGGCGCAGGGCACCTGGGCCGTGCACCTCACGGCGCTTCCCGACGGCGTCGGCCCGATCACGGTGAAGCAGACACTGGTGAGCTTGCTCGGCATCAACCTCGTGAGCGTACCCCTCTCGGTGCTCTCGAACAGTCTCGGAGTCACGGTCGACATCCTCGGCCTCTAGATTTCTCGGAAGCGGCCATCTGCGTTCTTCCAGTGCCAAATGAAGGCATCCGTGCTCCGCACCTCCCGTATTTCCGGGCAAGGATCCGTCAACAGTTGCACGGATGCCTTCATTTGGCACTGCTGCCGGCTTGGTCTCTCACCGAAAAGTTCTTCCTCGGATCGCGCCATAGTCGCCCGGTTCCGTGGTCTCTCCCGGTAAGAAGCGCAGAAATGCGTTCCACTTCCCACAGTGAGAGGACTCGAGGAAGAAAAGACCGGGGGGTCAGGAATCGGGGCCGCTCGCCACCGTCCAGGGAGCGAGCGGCACCGACTTTACACAGCTCAGTTGTATTGCGAAAGAACGATGGCCGGCAGCTCTTCGGGTGAGCTGTCGGCCATCTTTTCGTGACGTGGGGTGCTGTTAGGGCTTACCGCGCAGAATTGCGGCCTTGACCTCGGCGATGGCCTGGGTCACCTGGATGCCGCGGGGGCATGCGTCGGTGCAGTTGAAGGTCGTGCGGCAGCGCCACACGCCCTCCTTGTCGTTGAGAATGTCGAGGCGCACCTCGGCCCCCTCATCGCGCGAGTCGAAGATGAACCGGTGCGCGTTGACGATGGCGGCTGGGCCGAAGTACTGGCCGTCGGTCCAGAAGACCGGGCAGCTGGTGGTGCAGGCGGCGCAGAGGATGCACTTGGTGGTGTCGTCGAAACGTGCGCGCTCGACGGGGCTCTGCAGGCGCTCCTTCTCGGGCTTCGACGAAGCGATGAGGAAAGGCTGCACCTCCTTGAAGCTGTCGAAGAAGGGATCCATGTTGACGATCAGGTCCTTCTCGAGGGGGAGTCCCTTGATGGCCTCGATGTAGACCGGTTTGGAGAGGTCGAGGTCTTTCAGCAGGGTCTTGCAGGCCAGACGGTTGCGTCCGTTGATGCGCATGGCATCCGAACCGCAGACGCCGTGGGCGCAGGAGCGACGGAAGCTCAGCGAGCCATCCTGTTCCCACTTGATCTTGTGCAGGGCGTCGAGCACGCGGTCGGTTCCCTGCATCACGACGTCGAAGTCTTCCCAGTGCGGCTCTTCGTCTACCTCGGGGTCGAAGCGGCGCACGATGATGGTCGCGATGAAGGTCGGGATCTCTTCCGGCACGCTCGGCTTGTTCTCGAGAACTGCTGTGCTCATTAGTTCGCGCCCTTCATTAGTACTTTCGTTCCATCGGCGGGTAGTTCGTGATGACGACGGGTTTCCAGTCGAGCCTGATGTGCTCTCCGGCGTCTGCTGATTCTGGGTCGCCGGTGAGGTAGGCCATCGTGTGCACCAGGAAATTCTTGTCGTCGCGCTCCGGGTAGTCCTCGCGCATGTGGCCGCCACGGCTCTCCTTGCGGGAGCGAGCCGAATAGACCAGCACCTCTGCGAGGTCGAGCAGGAAGCCGAGTTCCACGGCCTCGAGAAGGTCGGTGTTGAAGCGCTTGCCCTTGTCGCGCAGCGCGATGTTGTGGTACCTCGCGCGAAGGGTCTCGATGAGCGTGGTGACTTCGCCGAGGCTCTCATCCGTGCGGAAGATCTGGGCGTTCCGGTCCATCGAGTCCTGCAGTTCCTTGCGGATGGCTGCGATGTTCTCGGTGCCCGTGCCGCTGCGCACCATATCGAGGATCTTCACGACGCCGCCGGCCGGGTTCTCCGGCAGCGGCACCCACTCGGCCGTCTTCACATACTCGACGGCGTTGGTGCCCGCGCGCTTGCCGAAGACGTTGATGTCGAGCAGCGAGTTGGTGCCGAGGCGGTTGGAGCCGTGCACGCTCACGCAGGCGCACTCGCCGGCCGCATAGAGGCCGGGAACCGTCTCGGTGTTGCTGCGCAGCACCTCGGCGTTGTTGGTGGTGGGGATGCCGCCCATCGCGTAGTGCGCCGTCGGCAACACAGGAACCGGTTCGGTGTACGGCTCGACACCGAGATAGGTGCGCGCGAACTCGGTGATATCCGGGAGCTTCTCGTCGATGACGGCCGGCTCGAGGTGGGTGATGTCGAGGTAGAGGTAATCCTTGTTCGGACCGGCCCCTCTGCCCTCACGGATCTCCGTGGCCATCGATCGCGCCACGATGTCACGCGGTGCGAGGTCTTTGAGCGTCGGGGTGTAGCGCTCCATAAAACGCTCACCGGTCGAGTTGCGCAGGATCGCGCCTTCACCCCGTGCCGCCTCAGAGAGCAGGATGCCGAGGCCGGCGAGCCCTGTCGGGTGGAACTGGAAGAACTCCATGTCTTCGAGCGGCAGGCCCTTGCGCCAGATGATGCCCACGCCATCACCGGTGAGGGTGTGGGCGTTGGACGTCGTCTTGAAGATCTTGCCGAAACCACCGGTGGCGAAGATGATCGCCTTCGCCTGGAAGACGTGCAGCTCGCCGGTGGCCAGCTCGTAGGCGACGACACCGGATGGCTTCTCGGTGCGCTGACCAAAGGCGTCCTCGACCTCGGTCATTACCAGGTCGAGCACGTAGAACTCGTTGAAGAAGTTGATGCCGAGCTTGACGCAGTTCTGGAACAGCGTCTGCAGGATCATGTGGCCTGTGCGGTCGGCGGCGTAGCAGGCACGGCGCACAGGGGCCTTGCCGTGCTCACGGGTGTGGCCGCCGAAGCGGCGCTGGTCGATCTTGCCCTCGGGCGTGCGGTTGAACGGGAGGCCCATGTTCTCGAGGTCGAGAACGGCTTCGATGGCCTCCTTCGCCAGGATCTCCGCGGCATCCTGGTCGACCAGGTAGTCGCCACCTTTGACGGTGTCGTAGGTGTGCCACTCCCAGTTGTCTTCCTCGACATTAGCCAGGGCCGCAGCCATGCCACCCTGGGCCGCTCCGGTGTGCGAGCGGGTCGGGTAGAGCTTGGAGATGACCGCGGTGCGAGCGTGCGGTCCGGCCTCGATGGCCGCGCGCATCCCTGCGCCACCCGCTCCGACGATCACGATGTCGAACTGGTGATAGTGCACACCGTCCACGATGGACGATGTGCCCTCTGCGTCTTCTCCCATTACGGCGCGGGGCAGAACGACGGGAGCAGGTCGGCAGGCGAGCCAGCGGGGCAGGGGTCAAAGGTGTAGATCACAAGGGTTCCCAGTACGAGTAGAACAACGGCGGACGCGATGAGCGCGACCTTGAAAATGGTGCGGAGGAGTCGGTTGCTTGCGTAGTCGTTCACGATGGTGCGCATGCCGTTCGCGCCGTGGATGAGAGCGAGCCAGAGCAGCAGTGTGTCCCAGACCTGCCAGAACGGCTGCGCGAGCTTGCCGCCGACGAAGCCGAAATCGATGGCCTTCACGCCTTCGCCCGCGACGAGGTTGACGAAGAGGTGGCCGAAGATCAGCACGACGAGAACCACACCGCTCGCGCGCATGTAGATCCAGCCCCACTTCTCCACGTTGAAGCGACGGGATCGGCGCACACCGGGTGCGCGGGGAGTCTCGATGGTGACACTCATGATCAGGCACCTCCAAAGATGTGCATGAACTGGCGGGGCACGAAGCCGACCAGCAGGATGACCCAGAGGGCGATGACGATCCAGAACATCAGTCTCTGGTGCCTGGTACCGACACTCCAGAAGTCGATGAGGATGATGCGCAGCCCGTTGAGCGCGTGGAATCCGATCGCGGCAACGAGTGCGGTCTCACCGAGCCCCATGATGGGCGTCTTGTAGGTGTTGATCACCGCGTTGTACGCCTCAGGACTCACGCGGATGAGCGACGTGTCGAGGATGTGTACGAGCAGGAAGAAGAAGATCGCAACACCGGTGATTCGGTGCAGAACCCACGACCACATGCCTTCCCGACCGCGGTACAGGGTGCCTCGCGGTACCCGTGGTGCCGAGATCCTGGGAAGCGGATACTTCTTTTCTGGCTTGGGTGCGGCCAGGGCCCCCGCCGACTTCTCTGGCACGAGCAACCCTCCTTGGCGATGTCTTGCCCCGTGAGCAGGGCGCGCGACTGTTCCTTGGGTGAACGAATTCCAGTCTATTCCCGCGCTGTCATGCCCGCTGCCAATGCATACCTAACTCTCTCGAGGTCGAGACATCTTGCGAACCGCGCCGGTGGTGTCGAGTGCGGAATGGGTGCGCTTCGCGATCGTGTTCTCGTAGTGCTCGACGAGTTCGCCGCAGATCGCATCCCATGATCTGTCGATCACGCCGCGCCGTCCGGCTTCGCCCATTCGCATCCTGAGCGGTTCGTCGCGTACCAGCTGTTCGACGAAGGTGCGCAGCGAGCGGTTGTCGTCGGGTTCGAAGAGAAAACCGTTCTGTCGCACCCGCACGAGGTCGATCGGACCCCCTGCCCGTGGAGCGACCACCGGCACGCCGCTCGCGTGCGCCTCCTGGATGGTCTGGCCGAAAGTCTCCTCCGTGCCGGGGTGCACGAAGATGTCGAAGCTCGCATAGGCGGCGGCGAGGTCCGCTCCGGTGAGGGTGCCGAGGTAGGTCACCGGCATCCCCTTCAACTGCCTCTGCACGTGGGCGATAGACGGCCCTCCACCGACGATCGCGATTCGGATGCCCGGCACACCCCTGAGAGCGGCCAGCCTCTCGAGCTGCTTCTCCGGTGCAATCCGACCGACATATCCCACGATGACCTGGCCTGTGGGAGCGATCCTTTCCCGCAGACGGCGCGTGGCGCTCGTCATCCGGTTACGTGGGTGGTAGCTCTCCAGATCGACGCCGCGCCCCCACCGCTCGACCCGCTTGATGCCCGCCGCCGCGAGGTCCGTCATCGACGCGGTGGATGGCGCGAGCGTGAGATCCGCTCCGTCGTGCACCCAGCGAACCAGGCGCCAGGCAAGGGCGGTCGCGGCGCCGAGGCCGTTCCTGCGCGCGTAGCCGGCGACATCCGTCTGGAAGATCGCGACCGAGGCGATGTCGAGTCGGCCGGCTGCGGTGATCGCCTGTGCGCCGAGCAAAAAGGGGGATGCCGCGTGCACGACGTCCGGCGAGAAGTCGTCGATCAGCCGCTGGACCTGGGGGTTCGGCAGCCCGACGGGGAACTGGCGGTAGGCGAAGGCCGGCACCTCGTGCACGGGAAAGCCGGCGAACTCCTTCGGGGCTCCGGCCGAGGGGCAGATCACGATCGCATCGTGACCGTTGTCCCTGAGGTGTTCCAGCACACGACACACGCTCGTGGTCACGCCGTTGAGGGTGGGGAGGAAACTTTCGCTGACTACTGCAATCCGCATGCTCTCGCTGCTTTCGATCGGTCCGCTTCATCCGACGCTAGATCGCCGAGGTTGACCTGCGGGAAATAGGGGGTGAACTCGTCACGGCTACAGCGAATCTTGGGTTCGCTAGTCTGATCGGCATGGCCCAGCATTCGCATCCGCTCGACAGGTTCTACAGCGTGATCCCCGCAGGGGGCATCGGGTCGCGCCTCTGGCCGCTGTCGCGTGCCGATGCGCCGAAATTCCTGCACGACCTCACCGGTTCTGGCAGCACTCTCCTTCGCGCGACCTGGGATCGCCTGGTGCCGCTCTCCGGCAAGGATCGCGTCATGGTGGTCACCGGCCGGGCCCATCGCGCGGCGGTGGAAGCTCAGCTGCCCGATCTCATCGACGCCAACGTGGTACTCGAGAGCGAGCCAAAGGACTCGACAGCGGCTATCGGACTCGCGGCCGCGATCCTGCACAACAGGGAGCCGGATGTGATCATCGGGTCCTTCGCCGCCGATCATGTGATCTCCGACATCCGCGGCTTCCGGCGCGCCGTGACCGAGGCTGTGGCCGCCGCCGATGCGGGCTATATCGCCACCATCGGCATCACGCCCACCGATCCGGCCATCGGGTTCGGCTACATCCACTGCGGAACCCCGCTTGAGATCACCGGAGCGGCGAGTGCTCTGGCGGTGGACTCCTTCGTGGAGAAGCCGGATCTCGCGACGGCGCAGGCCTACCTTTCCGACGGCAACTACCTCTGGAACGGCGGCATGTTCATCTCCCGGGCAGATGTGCTTCTGAAACAGCTCGGCGAGACGGAACCCGAGCTGCTGGCCGGCCTGACCAAACTGGCGGAAGCCTGGGACACTCCTCGCCGCGGTGCGGTCGTCGACAAGGTGTGGCCAGGCCTCAAGAAGATCGCCATCGACTACACGGTGGCTGAGCCTGCGGCGAAATCGGGTCGGCTCGCCGTGATCCCCGGCGACTTCGACTGGGACGACGTTGGCGACTTCGCCGCCATCGCCAAGATTCACGCCGGCGGCCGCAAGTCAGACCTCGCGATCCTCGGTGAGAACGCCAGGGTGCTCGCGGATGCCTCCAGCGGCGTGGTCATCAGCCAGACCGGTCGCCTCATCTCCCTCATCGGCGTGACCGATATCGTCGTGGTGGACACCCCGGACGCCCTTCTCGTCACCACCAGCGCCAACGCCCAGCGCGTCAAGGCGGTCGTCGACGCGCTCAAACTCTCCGGGCGCAACGACGTGCTCTAGGGCAGAATCGATTCATGTCAAGGCAACCAATGTTCACAACGCCTACGATCCGCATTGTCGCCGTTCTCGGTGCGGCGTTGGTGCTGCTGGCCGGATGCGCGGCGGCGCCGGCGAAGACCGACAAGCCAGCGGCATCCGATTTCTGCGCCAGAATGGTGACCAACTCCGGAGGGCTGCAGGACAAGTCGTTCAACCAGGCCAGCTGGGCCGGCCTGCAGGATGCCGAGAAGAAGTACGGTATCAAGGCGAAGGTGCTCGTCTCGAACGCCGAGACCGACCTCAAGCCCAACGTCTCGCTCGCCGTCGACAGCGGCTGCAAATTCGTGCTCACGGTCGGCTACGAGCTCACCCCCTCGACCACGGACGCGGCCAAGGCGAACCCCGACGTCGACTTCGCGATCGTCGACGACACGGTGGATGCGCCGAACATCAAGCCGATTGTCTTCGACACCGCACAGGCGTCGTTCCTGGCCGGCTATCTCGCCGCTGGATACTCGAAGACCGGAACCGTCGCCACCTTCGGTGGTGGCAACCAGCCGCCGGTCACCCTGTTCATGGACGGTTTCGTCGACGGCGTCGCCCGATACAACACAGTCCACAACACGAGCGTGAAGGCCCTGGGCTGGAACAAGGACACCCAGGACGGCTCGTTCACCGGTGACTTCGAGGACACCGCGAAAGGGTTGACGCTCGCGCAGGGCCTCATCGACCAGGGCGCCGATGTGATCCTCCCGGTGGCGGGCCAGGTCGGCGAGGGTGCCGCTGCGGCCGCTAAGCAGGCCGGCAATGTCGCGCTGATCTGGGTCGACTCCGACGGATACAACACTCTCGCCTCCGAGTACCGTCCGATCCTGCTCACCTCTGTGCTCAAGAAGACCGGGGATGCCGTGGTGCAGATCGCCGGACAGAGTGTCAAGAACAGCTTTACCAACACTCCCTATGTCGGCACGCTGAAGAACGGTGGCGTGGGCCTGGCGAGTTACCACGACCTCGCCTCGAAGGTGCCGGCTGGGTTGGCCGACGAGGTTGAGAAGCTGAAGGCCGACATCATCGCCGGCACCGTGAAAGTCACCTCGCCGAGCGCTCCGAAGTAGTCGTCGGCGCGCTCATATGAGCAGGAAAAACCGGCTATTCCTCGGTGATTATTTCTGCAACATTTCGCGACCGTCGCATCTTGGTAACCATTGGGCGACGGCGTGCCCAGCAGGGTCTTCCGGCGTCGTAACATTCGGTAACCTGTACACCCATATGGTCCCGGCAACTGTGCCGGTACAGCACCTTGGAGGACAACTTGAGAATCACCTCACGCGGCCGCTGGCTTAGCGGCCTTGCAATGGTCGGTATCGCAGCAGTGCTTACCGGCTGTGCAGCAGCACCCGACGCCGGCTCCTCGAGCGGCGGCGCACAATCCAAATTCCTTCCCTGCATGGTCTCCGATGACGGCGGATTCACCGACAAGTCGTTCAACCAACTCGGCCTCGAAGGCCTGAAGGCGGCATCCGACAAGCTCGGCGTGAAGCCGAAGTCGGTGCAGTCCAACGCGGACACCGACTACGAGCCCAACATCTCGGGCCTCGTCTCCGCCGGTTGCAACCTGATCGTCACCGTCGGCTTCAAGCTCTCTGCGGCATCCATCGCGGCTGCGAAGGCCAACCCCGACATCCAGTTCGCCATCATCGACGATGCGGCTGACAACGAGGGTAAGACCGGCACTGACGGCAAGCCGACCGGCGACGGCAAGGTCGACGCTCCGAACATCAAGCCGATCCTGTTCGACACTGTGCAGGCCGGCTTCCTCGCCGGTTACGCTTCGGCCAGCTACTCGAAGACCGGCGTGATCGGCACCTTCGGCGGAATCCAGATCCCCACCGTCACTATCTTCATGGACGGCTTCGCCGATGGCGCGAAGTACTACAACGAGCAGAAGAGCAAAGACGTCAAGGTCATCGGCTGGGATGTCGACAAGCAGACCGGCTCCTTCACCGGCGGCTTCGCGGCCAACGACACGGCCAAGAACGTCGCCCAGGGTCTCATCGACCAGAACGCGGACGTCATCCTGCCTGTCGGCGGACCGATCTTCCAGAGCGCGGGCGCGGCCATCACCGACTCCGGCAAGGACATCGCCCTGCTCGGTGCGGACGCAGACGTGTACGCCACCTTCCCCACCTACGACAAGCTCTACCTGACCTCGGTGCTCAAGGGCATCAAGCCGGCAGTGGAGAACGTGGTCGAGGCCGCGGCCAAGGCGAAGAAGGGCGAGTTCGACAACACCGCGTACATCGGCACGCTGAAGAACGATGGAGTCGGTATCGCACCGTTCCACGACTTCGAGTCGAAGGTGAACCCCGACCTGCAGAAGGAGCTCGACTCCATCAAAGCGGACATCATCAGCGGCAAGATCACTGTGAAGTCGTACCTGAACAAGTAGGCACAGGGCACATCACGGGTCGGGGGGGGGGGGCGGGGGGGGCGCCCCCCCCCCCCCCCCCGGGGGGGGGGGGGACCGGGCCGGGGGGGGCGGGGGGGTTGGGGGGCTCTGGCTGGTCTCGAGGGGGAACACCACACCCCGGGT
>NZ_JBEPTL010000019.1:0-66431 GCF_040549465.1 Glaciihabitans sp. UYNi722
AACATCATCGCCCACCCGCAAGGATTAACACGGGAACGCCAAAAATCGTCCAAAACACGCCGAAGACAATGAAATAAACACGACTGTAGTACTAGCCTTCACCGCGCCGCGGCTCGCCCCCTGGCGGTATCAGCTGCGCCGCCTCAGCGTCGGCCTGCGGCACATCCGCTGATCGAGGCCATGATCTGGCGAAAACTCTTAGGCGGATCGGCCGCGCCGCCCGCTATCCAGTGGTCAACCATCGGTCGATCCTAACGAGTCATCCTCACCGACATGCATGATTCCGACCCGGTGACCACGATCGGGATATCGTCGTTGCATGCGCGAACTCCAGTCACAGATCATCGCGGAACTCTCCGTGAAGCCCACCATCGACGCGACAGAGGAGATCGAGGCGCGCGTCGGCTTCCTTCGCGACTACCTCGTCACCACCGGAGCGGCAGGATTCCTGCTCGCGATCAGCGGCGGGCAGGACTCCTCCCTCGCGGGTCGATTGTGCCAACTCGCTGTCGACAAACTTGCGAGCGAGGGCGTCGCCGCCCAGTTCATCGCCGTGCGCATGCCCTACCTGGTGCAGCAGGACGAAGCGGATGCCCAACTCGCGCTCAGCTTCATCCGGCCACAGCGCGTGGTCACTTTCAATATCGCACGCGGGGTCGACGGCGTGCAGGCCGAGTATGCGGATGCCGTCGGCGACGACATGATCGACTTCACCAAGGGCAACGTGAAGGCTCGCACGCGCATGGTCGGGCAGTACGCCATTGCCGGACAACGCCGACTGCTCGTTGTGGGAACGGACCACGCCGCCGAGGCGGTCACCGGATTCTTCACCAAGTACGGCGACGGCGGCGTCGACATCGTGCCGCTGACCGGGCTCTCCAAGCGGCAGGGTCGCGCGCTTCTCGAGGCACTCGACGCTCCGGAGCGCCTCTACCTAAAGGCGCCGACCGCCGACCTGCTCGACGACACCCCCGGCCAGACCGACGAAGCGAACCTCGGTCTCAGCTACTCCGACATCGACGACTTCCTTGAAGGCAAGGATGTCGCCACCGAGGTCGCTGAGGCCATCGAGGCGCGCTACCTCAGTACGGAACACAAACGTCGCGTGCCGGCATCGCCCTTCGACACCTGGTGGCGCGGCTAGGGATGGATGCGTGCGCCGAACTCGCCACCGTGGTCGAACGACTCGGCGGCGAGACGTCACATCCGCGGACTGGGCGCGTCAGTATGTCTGCGACTGACCGCTCCGGCTACGCGGGGCCAGCCAGCCCGATCAGGTGCCCCTCGGGATCGGTGAAGTGACCAACCACCAGGTGACCGGCAGGGTTCCTCTCAGGTCCCATCACTCGGGTGCCGCCGAGACTCTCTGCTTTCTGCAGGGCGGCCTCCACGTCGGGCACGCCCACGTAGAAGATCGCGTAACCTGCGTAGCCCTTGCCGCCGCCGATGCCACCGGGGATCCCGCCCTCACCGGCAGCACCGATGAAGCCGTAGTTGCCTGCCTCGGAGACCGCGGGTGCAACTGGCGAGTCCGTGTCGAACTCCCACCCGAAGAGTTCACCGAAATAACTGCGGAGTTTCGCGGGGTCCTGTCCCGTGATCTCGAAATGTACGACTGGCTGCGGCATTGTCGGCTCCCCTCGGATCGCCTGGCCACCGCCGAATGCAATGGGCGGCAAACCCAATGTAAACACCGTACACATTAACCGACCTGGCCGCGACCCTCTCGGTCAGATCAGATCTCAGGCGCCTCGGCGAAGACGCTGGTCGTAGGCGGAGTGGCAATGACAGCCAGAAGCTTCGTCGGCTTTCCGTCGCCTGCGCGCCAGGCCGTGTAGGCGTCGTGATGCGCTGCGGACTCCCAAGTCTCCAACACGATAAGGTGCGCCGCATCCGCCTGGTCGATGAGCACCTCGATGCTGATGGCACCGGCGAATTCGCGAGTCTCGATGAGCGTGTCGTGAACGCCCTGGTACGACTCCTCCAGCGACTCGGATTTGAGTTGGGCATCGAGCAGAACCTTGATCATAGGGAATTCCTTTCGTGGATGTCCTCTTCAATCTAACGCGCCGGTTTCGTCAGGCCTGATCGGTAGGTGTCGCCTCCGCCGTCGGCAGCAAGTCGGCATGGTCCCGTGCGTACCTCCGAGCATGCCGGATCTGCCTGAAGGAGAGGGGGAAAAAAATCACGAGCACGGCCACGAAAAGAACAAGCGTCGATGCACTCAACACGATGAGAAATGCCGAACTATCGCCTGAAACCAAGCTGCGTACCCCTTGTATGCCGATGGCGATGTAGATCAGCAAGAGATAGCCCATTTGGAATGGCATGGTGATTGAGATCAGCACCGAGTATTTCGCCGCCGCGACCTGCTCATCGTCATCCAGTTCCAGCTGCTTGCCCCTGATCACCACCTTGGCGATCTTCCTCAGCCGGCCGAGATCGCTGCTCACGGTTGCGCGAAGCTGTCGGTTCATCGGCAGGCTGACAAGAACGCAGGCGATAGCGGCAGCAGTGAAGGCAAACTGAACGGCAAAGGACAGGCCGATACGTGGATCCCCTATAAGTCCAGCAAGCAGGGTGAAAACGACCATCCCGACCACGAGAATAGCCGCGAAGGTGATCACCACAATTCGGATCCTTCGCAGGATGTCTTTCCGACTGATCGGGGCCCACAGTTGCTCGACAGCGGGGTGCGTCTCCTCCCGTCGCAGGAGCCATCGGCCGACCAGTAATGCGACTGCGGTGAGGACCACGCCACCGCCGACAAAGACGATCGGCAGCCAGACATCCGCTTCCACGAGGATTGCGTAGACCACGATGGCCACGGCCGCGAGCACCTCGAGGCCGATCACGATCCCGAGCCACCAGGCGAAGTACTTGCGACTCTCCGGGGACTTCCTCACGTTCCAGTAAGCCGTAATCGATCCGAGGATCAGTGGGCCGTAGACGAAGACGGTGAGCGACGCGACGGCCAACAGGAATAGCGCCGAATCCGGTGAACCCTCACCGACCAACAGAAAGGCTCCACCGATCACGAGTCCGTCGGCGAGGAGCACTGCCAGAACAAGGGCAAGGACTTTCATGGTCGCGCTCCTTTCGGGTCGGGTCGCGACAACTACGAAGTCGTCACAGTCAACCGCCGAAATGCAGTTCTGAGTAGGCCTTGACTTTCATGAATAGCGAGGAGTCGTCGGCATCCGTGGGTTAGACCGTCGTGATACCGAAAGCCTTGGCCAGCTTGTCGATCTTCTCCGCGCGACCGAGCCGCGGCAGGTCGCTGCCGTCACGAACCTCGCGGTTGCGAGCCTCGAAGTCACGGAGGAAGTCCCTCGCCCAGGTCACGTCGGACTGGGTGGGGCTGATCACCTCGTTGATCACCGGGAGCTGGTCCACGTCGAGGCAGAGCTTCCCGGTAAGGCCGAGCGCGACCGACATCGCCGACTGCTCGCGCAGCACGGGATGATTGCTGCCGACAGTCGGCCCGTCGATTGGGCCTGGGAGGTTGCCGATGCGACTGGCGATCACCAGCCGGGAGCGCGGATACGCCATCGCCAGATCATCCGCGCTGGCACCGGTGTCGCGGCGGTAGTCACCGCTCCCGAAGGCCAGCCGGAAGGCTCCGCGGGCGCGGGCGATCGACGGACTCTCCTCGATGCCGAGCGCGGACTCGACGAGTGCGAGCACCGGGGTGCCACCGCCCAGACGGTCGAAGGTCTCCGTCACCTGGTCGGCAGACTCGGTCTTCGCGAGCATCACACCGAGCAGTCCAGGCACTCCCTTGAGAGCATCGACGTCGTTCGCCCAGAACTCCGTCGAGCGGTCGTTGATCCGTACCCAGGCGGTGCCGCTCTGCAACCATCCGGTGACATCGGCCAGTGCCGTCGGCTTGAGCTTCGGGTCGACGGCGTCCTCGATGTCGAGCACGATCTGGTCGGCGCGCGAGTTCCAGGCCGAATCGAAGGTGTCGCGCTTCGTCGCGGATACCAGCAGCCACGAACGCGAGATCTCCGCGGCGATCGAGAGGCCTCCGACACGGCGGGACGGATGCTGCTGCTCGGGTAACTCGTTCACGATCGCGACATCCTTCACTGGTTCATTGTCAGAACCCAGTGAAGCACGCACGCGGCTGGCTGGTGGAATTCGCGAGTCCGGATGCAGCACCTTCGGGCGGGATGGTTTCATCCCGCCCGAAGGTGCACCTAGAGCTGCCCCTAGGTTGCACTGCCGGGGTTGCCGCTGGCCACGATCGCGCCGTTGATGCCCTGGGGGAAGAATCCGCCCTTGTCGATCTGCACCGGAGTCAGGTAGACGACATTGAGCACACGCTCAGCCGTCCGTCCGAAGGCGAGGCTGTTCGCATCGGTCGGCACGAGGTTGGCCGAGCCGTTGAGGGTCAGGCCCTGGTCGTCATCCGTCGGCCCGTCGAGACTGTCTCTGGCATCCGAGATCTTCGTCGCCGGCGTCTGGAGCCCCTTCGCGTACAGGGTGGTCCTGATGATGCCCGCGTGATACGCCTCGACCGCGAGGATGCCCGCGGCCGCGCCCAGATAGGTCTTGTTGTAGATCAACGGAGCGGCGCCCTTGTAGGCGGTGACCCCCACATCCTCGAAGATGAAGGCCCCGAGCAGGAAGTTCTCCTCGTTGGCGAACGGATCGAAGGTCTGGCCGGCGGTGATGAGCCCCGCGGCCATCGCTGCGGCGGTGAAGCTGCTCTGAAGATCGATCTGCGGGCGTGAGACCTTGGCCCCGCCCAGGGCTGTGCGAAGGAAGGCCACGTGCGCCTTCTCATCGGCGGCTATCTCTTTGGCGATCTGCTTCAATGACGCCGTCTTGAAAGGCACCGCGTGGCCGCCGACGACACCTCCCTGAGGGTCGATGCCGTCGATCATGGTGCTGGGAAGGCCGACGCCGGTAACTGCGCGAAGGTAGAACTCGGCCTCGAGGTACTCCAGGTTGAGGGCGAAGTTCAGGATGGCAGAGTCGGAGATCGCCTCGTCCGACGGCGAGATAGCGGCCTTCGCCGTGCCCGCGAACGCCGGGGCACCGGCGGCCACGGCGGCGAAACCCACGCCCAGACCGGACGCACCGGCGGCCATCAGGAACCGTCTCCGGTCCACCGGGTTTTCTGCACTTCGGGTGATGGCTTTACTGATGAAGCGTTTGTCAAACATCATCGTTCCTTTGGGTAGATGTTGCGTCTCGGCGCATCCAGTTGATGACAGTGCCCAGCTCACCGTCATCCGCGCCCGTGGGCCAGTGACCCCCGTTAAGGGGACACCGTAGTCGCGCTAGCTGGGCATCTCCAGGCACTCAGGTAATTGGGAGTGAGAATTCACTACCGGTTCTACCGGCGTTAATGACAGCGGTCGATGTGGTTCGCAGGTCGCGCCGTCGCTCCATTTCCCATCCACCTCCCGGGCATATTCCTTCTCAATGACCGGCGCTTTCGGGTGAGCATCCTCTCCTCCACAGGCTCGTTCGGTAGAGGTCTATCCACAGGAAATGCTGGTCAAAGCCGCTTTACGGACCTCGAATGTCGGTGGTCAATGAGAGTCTGTTCCTATGAACTTCCCGACCGCGACGCTTCCCAATCGGCCTCAGGTGCGTATTCCTGATGTCGTCGGTGATGGGTCGTCGCCCGGGTCGCTGTCGGATTCGCAGTTGCGGGAGGCCCTCGAGCGCGCCTTCGAGCGACGGCATCAGGTGGATGCGGAGTTGGCGACGCTGGCAGGTGAAGTCGTTCACCGATCCCGGCCCTCACTCGGCGCAGAGGGGTTGGCAGTTCGCAGCGGCAACGGCACGGCGGCAGTGTTCGTCGCAGATGTGGGATTGATCACGCGCGCTGAAGCGCGGCGACTCTGTGACGTGGGTTCAGCGGCGACGGAGCGTGTCAGCCTCACGGGTGAACGGCTGCCCGCCGAGTTCCCGGCCGTCGCCGAGGCGATGGGTGTGTTGCCTGTCGATTCGGCAAATTTCATCGTGGCCGCACTGGAACAAGCGGCACCGCGGGCCGATGTGCGTCAGCTGCGAGTGGCGGAGCAGCGCCTGGTTGAATTCGCCCTCTGTAATCCCGCAGACGAGGTGCGGAAGGTCGCGCTCCGATGGCAGGACGCTTTAGACGAAGACGGTGTGGAACCGCGGGAGGATGAGCTCGTCGAACGCCGCACCCTGCTACGCACCACTCTGGCCAACGGGATGCGACGCTACCGCCTCGAGCTCGACCCCCTGAGTGCCGCGTATGTGGACGCCGCAATCGACGCCCGGGTCGGTGCGGTATTGCGTGCGCCACGATTCGTATCGACCGACGGACGCGACGACGGCACCGACCTGCCCGACCCGCGCGCACTCCCGCAGATCGCCGCCGACGCGATCGTTCAACTGGCGCGCCACTCCAACAGTTGCCCTCACGACGCTGTGCCCACCCCGGCCGCGACGATCGTGGTGCGGATGACGCTGCAGTCGTTGCTTTCCGGGCTGGGAGAAGCGCACATCGACGGAATCGATCAAGCCATCTCCGCAACGACCGCCCGGCGACTGGCGGCGGATGCGAACATCATCCCGATGGTTCTCGGAGGTTATGGTGAAGTGCTCGATATGGGGCGATCCCGGCGGCTGTTCACCCACGCACAGCGACTCGCCTTCGCCGAACGCGACGGCGGATGCGCCTGGGCCAACTGCCACCGCCCACCCAGTCACACCGAGGCGCACCACATTCGATGGTGGCACCATGGCGGCGAAACCAACCTCGATAACGGCGTACTGCTCTGCTCGATGCATCACCATCGCGTCCATCGCGACGGATGGCGCGTGCAGGTCGACGACAATGTGCCGTGGTTCATTCCGCCGCCGCACCTCGACAGGCAGCAGACGCCCCGACGCGGAGGACGACCACCCGACCTTGAGCGGCTTGCCGGCTGATGGGGAAGCAGGAGAACATTCATGAACAGGCGCCCGAAGTGAAGTTCCCCGCCGCCGAGGTCGAGGTGACCGAGAGCGTGCTTCGACGATTATTGGCGACGCAGCATCCGGACCTTGCGCGAGCTCCATGTGCCGTCGCCCGCCGATGTGCCACCGAACCCGGTTCGAGGCGTGCCGCTCGATTCGAGGTACCAGGCGGTCGAAGAGCGGATCGACGGTGAGCTGGTGCCGTATGCGGAGGAGGTACGAGAACTATGGCGAGCCGCGATCGCGACCGCCCCATGGACTGGCCCGGCGCTCTGGCTGCGCGGGGACCTGCATCCAGCCAACATTCTGGTGCGTGACGGGCGGCTCGCCGGCGTGATCGACTTCGGCGACATGACCGGCGGCGATCCGGCTACCGACCTCGCCACCGCCTGGCTCACCTTCGACGCCGAAGGTCGCGCCGCCTTCATCGCCGCGCTCGACTACGACGATGACACCTGGGCACGGGCTCGAGGCTGGGCCGTCTCGCTCAGCACCGCGATGATCGTCGGCTCAGCCCCTGCGTCCCTCATGCACCGGGTCGGGGTCGGCGGCATCGAGCAGGCGCTGCTCGATCGATGACCGTGCCTAGGCAGCACGAAGCCGATAGCCAGCGAGAACAATGCTCAGCTATCGTCGAGTATCCGCCACGAACTAGGGAACGCCATGAGGTCCATGAATCCGATACCGGGCAATCCGTGGCCGCACGATATGGTCCTCTCCATCGACACGCCCCACATGCTCACCCAGCTGCTGTTCATCCGCAGCGTCTGGCAGCTAGAGATCGCCGACGTACCCGCGCTCGACAGCGAGCCGGATCCGGGCAAGTCGGCACGTCCCGCCGACTTCGATCCCGCGAAGGTCACCGACCTGTGGATGCGGGAGTGGCAACGAGGGTGGGCGCAGTACGAAAGCCTCACCACCGGCATCAGCACCCCGGATGCCGCGACCCAGCACCTCCTCGACACCTCAACCGATGCGGAACTGTGGGCCGCGTTCTCGCCGATACCTCCCGACGTCTGGGGTGAAGGGATCGACTGGGATGCCAATGGCCGGTGGGACGGCAGCCTTCCGCCGGACCATACCGTACCCCTCGCCCAGACGCCGGAACGTGTGTGCCTGCCGGAGTTGATCCACGCCTGGAAGAGCGGCGTCACGGCGATCATCGAGCTGCCGTATGCGGGATACTTTGCCGACCGCATCACCCGTCGTCACCCGGTCGTCTCCGCCGTGACACGCCGCACCCCCGCGCTGTACCGTCGGGCGCTCGAAGCAGCCAGTCAGCAGACCGATCGATGAGTGCTGCCGAAGTGAGTGCTGCCGACGAACTGCTGAGCGGGCCACGCGGTCGACGACTGTGCCTGCGCGTCGCGACATCCGTCAATGGGCAGGTGTGGACCGCCATGCGTTACGCCGCGAAGCAACCAGCAGACGATAACTTGCTGAGCGCCCTGGTGAGAGTGCTGAGGGACATCGACCCGACATCGATTGCGACGACCGACGAAAAGGCGCTGCTCCTGCCGCTCGCCGAATCCGTCGACGCCGCGAGGTACTGGCAGGAACCGGACGAAGAAGACCGCCTCCTAACGAACCCGACGATCGTCGAGGCCCTGCGAACGATCGCCCAAGCGTTGGCGAGCGCACCGAGCGCCACCTGGTGGTCAAGTCCCGTCGCGCTGACGCAACAGCGACACGTCACTTGGCTCGACGAGGGCTATGACGTTTCGCTGTCGCTGGTCGACGCGGCGGGCAAATTGGAGAGGTGGAAGGCGACGACGCAACTCAATGAACGAAAGGCCCGCCTGAGAGCGCTTTCGGTACCCATAAGCGGAGATTGGACATCGAGCCCCACGTGGCTGCTGCCGACCACGACCCGCGAGGCCTACCCGGCCACGGCGCAGTGGGGCTGATGCTGGTGGAAGACCGTTTCAATTGGGCGAGCGCGCGTGTCATAGCCCTCACAGCGGAACCCGGCTGCCGCATCTACGAGATCACCGGACCGGAAGCGTGGTCGGAACTGGTCAGGCGATATCCGCTGAACGTAACCCGCTTTTGATCGCCGGCGCGGCCACGGAATGGCAGCGCGACGAACCCCACTGGTCCATGCGCTGGCCTACCGTAGATACGCACTGACAATCAGGTCGCCGCGGATCTCGCCCAGCCGATCCAGCAGGCGGTCAATCAACGCGATCGAGACGCCGGATGCCACGAGGTCGTAAGGCCCGAGGGGTTGCAGCTTGCCGCAGCGGATGCGCACCACCTCCCAGCCGGCCGCGCGCAGCATCCGGTCTTTGCGCAGGTCGGTCTGCTCACGTTGGCCGACATGCTCCAGTCCGTCACGACCGGTGGTGTCGTACTCGATCGCGACGCGGAGCTCGGGCATTACGATGTCGGGCCAGACCTCGATGTGGGTGAAGAAGGGGCGGGCAACCTTCACCGCATTGCATCCGAAGTCCAGGGCGAGGCGATCGGTGAGCCGTTGGCGCAGGCTTCCTTCGGCCGCGGATGCTGGAGCCGGCGCCCACGGACTGAGGAAGGCGTCGCCGACCTGGAACCTGTCGGCCGCAGCCCCACCGTGAGAGCAGACGCGGCAACGACGACCACCCAGCATCTGCTCGATTCGGGCCTCGTAGCCACCATGACCCGCCGGGCAGACCCAGGAGTAGCGCCGGGTGACCCCGGTTTCGACGGACAGGGCCGTGTGCTGCCGCGGCGCAACGATCGCGAGCAACTCCCCGCGGGTGACCGGCGCACCGTCCAGCCGCCGGCAGAGGTAGCAGCGGTCGTCGTCGGGATCGAACTCGATGCGGTCGACGTCACGCGAGTGGCCGCAGAGGTAGGACTCGACGGCGGCTTCAGATTCAGTGCCGGCTTCGGCCCCAACTTCAGAAGACCGGGCACGAACCACCGGAGCACGACGACGCACCGCGAGCACCGCGCACTCCGGACACCAGGTCGAACGACGGCGCGAACCGCCGGGGCGCTGGCGCTGCTCCCCCGGCGTGGCCACGAATTGATGCCCCGCGTCGCACTGCCAGAGCAGGTAGACCTCGGCAGCCGGCGGTACCTGGGTCAGCGTGATCCCGGCGTTGAGGTCGGGATGGTATTGGCGCACCAGTACCGGATAGCGCTCCCAGTCAGCCCGGAACCGCCCGATCGGATAGGGCACCGGGTCGCCCTTCGACCACTGGCGCCGCGCCCACCACAGTTCGACGTTCTCCGGCACGCGCGTCCCTCCCTGCGAGGAATCACTCCTCCCTCAGAGGAAGCACATTCCTCCTTCACAGAAAGCTACGGGCGGCTACCGACGCCCGCTCAACCGGCCGGCTGAACCGCCGATGCGGTCGGCAGCACGACTCCCTTGCCCGCGCACGCCTTCACGCCGGCGTCGGCAATGAAGAGCGCGCCCTTCTGCCCGGGAGGGTAGACGCGAAAGCCGTCAGCATCCCGTGGCTGACAGTCCGCCATTGAGTAGTCGAGAGCCTGTGCGATCAACAGCGGAACGGATGCCGCACCTCCCGCCGCGAGGGTTACCGTGTCATGCGGATACTGGCCGCTGCGATCCTGCTTGGCCGGGACCCCGATCTGCGTGCCATTGCCGCCGCCCACGAACGAGACACCCGGCCACCCCTGCAGGATGCAGGACTTCGCACTGGTGTTCGTCAGCACGAGACGCACGCCGATGCTGCCGGCAGCACCGCCCGACCCTTCGCCGAGCGTGCCGGTGAGTTCCGAGGTGGAGCAACTGCCAGTGCCAGAGCTGCTGTCCTGGGGAGAGTCTGCCGTGGGCGATGACGACGGCGTTGTCGACGGAGACGGAGACGGAGATACCGTGACGGTGGACGTCTTCGTGCCGGCGGGATCCGGCTCGCCCGACGAGAAGCCCGCGAGGGCGATGGTGAGGGCCGCAGCCGCTGTAAGCTCGACGATCGATCGTGAGGAGACCATCGATCCAAGGTTGCACACGACGCGGGGATCACACCGCATGCCTTCAGCGGCATGTATTACTCTAAGGCGACCGAGACCGATTTCCCTGAGTTCAGCGAGTCGCGTGCGGCGAGGGAAACGGCAAGCGCGGCGATGGCGGAATGGGTCGGAGAGACCTCGGGCTCCGCTCCGCGGCGCACACATTCCAGAAAATATTCCGCCTGGCGCGCGTAGGGGTTGCTTGCACCCACAGAGCGAGTCTCGACCCCGTCCGGGGTGATGAGTCGGTAGCTGTCACCAGCGGCCTGGGAAGCGTCTAGCGCCCCCGCGTAACGGTGGTCGGCGATTCCGCGGCTGCCGAGAAGTTCGAGCGAGGATGAGAAGGAGAAACCCGGCGCCATGCCCATGAATCCGAGCACCTGGCCCGACGCGCCGCCCTCGTAGTCGACGGCAACCTCCACCGGTCCATCTGCCCGTGCGCGCCTGGCAGAGACGGAGACTGGTCGCCCGAGAAACAGGTTCAGCTGGTCGAAGTCGTGGATGCTGAAGTCGACGAGCACTCCACCCGACTTCGACTCGTCATGCCACCAGGTCGAGGGTCGCGGCGCCGGACTGATGCGCTCGGCGCGCACGACGAGAAGTTCGCCGAGTACGCCGGAATCCGACACCGACCGAAGGGCGCGATAACCGTCGAAGAACCGCACGACGTGGGCCACCATCAGCACCCCCGCACTCTGCGCTGCGACGTCACGGATGGCCAGCGCATCGGCGACGGTGAGCGCGATCGGCTTCTCCAGCAGCACGTTCTTGCCTGCCAGAAGGGATCGTATGGCGATGTCGGCATGTGTCGGAGTCGGGGTGCAGACCGAGACGACGTCGACATCCGGATCCCGCAGCACAACGTCGAGGTCGGTCACCGACTGCGCACGCGGCGCGCCTTCGAGGGGGTCGCCACCATGCGGCGAGCAGATGTACTTGACGGCGTCGCCGAAACCGATCTCGCTCCAGGCCCTGGCGTGGGCACGCGCCATCCCGCCTCGCCCGATGATAGCTATGGTCACCATGGTCACCCCTCGTCGTTCATGCTGAACTGGTATCTCGCCGGGATCGGTTCGTCGGGGACGATCTCGCTCCAGAGTGCCGCCATAGCATTCTCTCCTTCCCGAAGGTCCGCCACCTCGAGCCCTTCGCGGAGGATCGTCGCGGCCCGGTCGGTCTGTCCGGCTGCAGCGGAGGCCTGCGCTTCGAGAAGCCTGATGCGTCCGCTCCGCTCCGTCGCCCGAGCGTTCTCGATCAGCCTCAGCGCACCCTCAGCATCGCCGACACTGATCGCGGTCGTGGCCGCTTCGACGAGCAGGAAGGCGTTGCCGGGTTCGAGCTCGCAGGCTAGTGGGAAGTTGTCGCGCTCATCCACCCCGAGCAGGGCGAGACCTCGGTACGCGATAGCGTTCGGCACGTGCCCGATGGACTGCGAATAGAGTGCGCGCGCCCCATCGAGATCACCGCCCGCGTGCGCCATCACCGCACGATGCATGAGGGTATGTACCCCATCTGGCTCCGCCGCGAGCAGTGCGGCCCAGTCTGCACCGCGCACGAAGGTGATAGCCCCAGCGAATCCGCGATGCTCCAGAAGGTCCAGCCACGGGCGCTGCCCGGCGGTCATCGACGTGGGCGCGAAGGGCGTGCCGGTCTCGTCGATCCAGGGCAGACCGTGACGCCGACGACGGACCGCCTCCAGGGCTCCCCAGCCTGTGCCGGCCAGAACGGAACGCTGTGGGGCCAGGTCTGCGAATGCCTGGGCTGATTCCAGAACGTCTTCGGGAATGAGAGCAGCGACACGCTCCGATGCGTGCCCCACCACCGCGTCCCAGTCATTGCCATGAGCGATCTCGACATTCATCCGCGAATTGCCGTAGGCCTCGACCCACGACCACTCCGCTCCAGCCGGTAGTTCGAGGTGCTGGAACTGCGTCTGCGCGAGGCCGGCCTGGATCTCGGCGTACTGCGCGCCATTCGGCGTCAACCAGCGCTGCCAGCTGTCGCCTCCGGTGCCCTGCCCCCAGACGAAGAGTTTGCGACCGCGAAGGCGGGGCGTCGACACCATCGCTAGTCCGTCGCCGTCCCGGTCGGCGTTGACGATCCAGCGACGGCTCCGCGGCGGGATGTCGAAGAAGAAGTCCCGCGCACGCAAACTAGCAGCAGGCCAGGTGCAGTCAACTCCGCCATCGTCGGTAGGCGAGACCCGCGAGATTCCGCCGTCGTAGTTGCTGCCGAAGGCCCAGCCGGCGGGAACGACCACCCGGCTGTCCGCCGTCTGGGGCACCGCAGCGTTGGTCCACCAGTACATCGGCACGGAGAAGTCGTTCGGGTTTCGCAGTCGCACAGCCACGAGCAGTACATCCGAGTCGTCGGGCAGCCAGGCGTCGATCTGGAAGACGACCTCGCGTAGCCGGTCGAACTCCCACATCCGTAGTGCCTCGCTGCCGTCCGGTCGCTGCACGAGTGCGGAGTGCAGCGGCGCGCAGGTCGTCGGCGAATGCCCACGGGTGCCGATGTTCCATTCGATGCCGCCGGCGAACCAGGCATTGCGCAGCGCGAGATTCGCGAACTGGATCGTGTCAGGCGAATGCAGCAGCTGCTTGCCATGCTTCTTGTCGAAGAGTTCCCACAGCCGTCCGCCGAGCTCGGGCAGGAAGACGGCGCGCACCCTGTCGTTTTCGAGAACGACGGTGGTCAGCTCGCGATCGGAGCAATTTCGTTCGTAAGCGCTCTGCTCGGTGTAGGGGTACAGGTTCGCGGGATTGCCGAACTGCGAACCGTCGATGATCTCTTGCGGGATGTCGCCGCTCGAGATCCGATAGGGATTCTCGAGGGGCACACCCACCATCGGCAACGGGTTCTCTGCACCGAGGTCGGGCATGCTGAACGATCGCGACCCGACCCGAATCGTCATAGCGGAACCGCCGACTGCAGCCGCGCGACGTCGTCGCGAAGACGCGAGAAGAGTTGAGCGTCGACATCGACACCCGCGTGTTCGAGACCGAGCACTGCGGCACCGACCACGCCGTCCGTGACCGGGATCAACTCGGCTCCACCCGCCGCCATCTCGAGCGGCTCGGCGAAAATCGCGGGCGCGACCCGCATGCCCGCTGCCAGCACACTGCCCCCCAGTACCACCGGGCCGTCGACATCGGGAGCCCGGGTGGCCGCGAGCAGATCGGCGAGGGCGGTGGCAGACGCCGTCAGGATGCCGCGGGCGACCGGATCCTCCAGCGCGTCGAAGGCGAGCGGCGCGAACCGGGCGAGGTCGACCGGCCGCAGCGCGTAGGTCGCGTCCATGAGGCTGACCAGCGAATTCGGACGGCCGCGGACAGAGCCAGAGGTGGTCTCGATGTTCACGGAAGCCAGCAGGGGAAGAGTCAACGCAGTGTCGGGTCCGAGGCCGTCCAGCGCGGCAACGACGGCCCGCACCACCTGATGACCGATCCAGTATCCGGAGCCGCCGTCGCCGAGCAGCCAGCCGGTTCCTCCGCGCGCGAAGTCGAGTCGCCCCTCGGTGACACGTCCGGCTACCGCGCCGGTGCCCGCGATAATCGCGTAGCCCTCGTGCCCGAAAGTGCCGGAGAAGTAGGTGCCGAGCAGGTCGGGCTCGATCACCGGCTCGCCCTCGAATCCGAGCGCACCGAACCGCTCGGCGAGGCGTTCGAGAAGCAGCGGTGAGACTGCGCCGGCGAGTGCGATGAGAGCCGTCGATCCCTGTCCTGTGGCCGAACCGTCGGAGGTCACTGCCCGCTCTGCGGCCTTCGCGAGCTCGGCGACCGCACCCTCGACTCCCGCGGCGGTGGGGTTGCCGCTGCCAGCGCGACCGTAGCCCAGGCATCGCCCCGACAGGTCGAGGACGACGGCCCGGGTGGAGGTACCCCCAGCATCAATCGCGAGAATCTTGCGCATCGTTATCATTCCGAAATGGTCTTGCCTGTCGGACACTGTACTGTAAGAATAATTTTCGCAGCACTCCAAAGAAGGAGAAACAGATTCTTACCATGGCGTCAACCCGAGTCGCGATGTCAGATGGGCATGCTTCCGCGGTAGCGAACCGCATCCAATCTCGACTTCCCGAGATGTCGGACGTCATGGCGAAGATCGCTGAGTACCTTCTGGAGCATCCGCAGGCCCCCCTCAAGCTCTCCATCGGTCAGCTCGCCGAGCAGGCCGGAACGTCCGCGGCGACCGTCACCCGGTTCTGCCGCATGATCGGTTTCGCCGGCTACGCGCCCTTTCGCGTCAGCATCGCGACCGATTTCGGGCGCAGCACCGCCCGCGACTCGTGGAAGACGGATATCGGGCGCGCATTCGGCCCCGACGACTCGCCTGCCGACGTGCTCAGTACCCTGATCAACGCCCACTCGCGCACCCTGCGCGAGACCGCGGCCGCCATCGACCTGCCGGCCATGAAACTCATTTCCCAGCGGATCGCGCAGAGCACACACGTAGACATCTACGGTGTCGGCGGCAGCGCGATGCTCGCCGACGAGATGCAGGCTCGGCTGTACCGCATCGGCATCAACACCCACATGTGGGCCGAGGTGCACACCGGACTCACCAGCGCAGCCATCCAGAACACGAGCTGCGTCGCCATCGGTATCTCCAACACCGGGCGTACAGAAGAGACCATCCAGATGCTGACCGAAGCCGGCCGGGCAGGTGCCCTGACAGTGGCGATCAGTAACGATCCGACCTCGCCGTTGGCCGAGGCCGCCGACTTGCGGATCATCACCTCCGTCTACGAACAGTTTTTGCAGCCCGACGACCTCTCGGCGAAACACGGGCAGCTGCTCGTGCTCGACCTGCTCTACCTGTTGATCGCGCAGGAGAATTTCGACCGCTCGACCGACAGCCTCGCCGCATCCGCACTCGCCGTCTCGACGCATCGCAGGCCTCGACGGGCGACGGTCGGCAGCAAACAGAGCCGTGAACCCCAACCGGCAACCGAAAGCATCTAAACCATCCGAAAACAATTGGGAGAAGCAGTGTCAGACACCCTCACACAGTCCGATTTGGTCCGAGATTTCACCGGCGAGGTGAGATCGCGCCTCGACCAGCTCGCCGCGAGCGCCGAGGCCGGCGACTTCGACGCGGCCATCGACATCCTGGTGACCGCGATCGAACGCGGCGGCGTGATCCAGGCTTTCGGCACCGGGCATTCAGAGGCTTTCGCGATGGAGATCGCCGGCCGCGCGGGCGGCCTCATCCCCACCAACAAGATCGCGCTACGCGACGTCGTACTTCGCGGCGACCTTGACGTCG
Organism: Glaciihabitans sp. UYNi722; assembly: GCF_040549465.1. Classification (NCBI taxonomy): domain Bacteria; kingdom Bacillati; phylum Actinomycetota; class Actinomycetes; order Micrococcales; family Microbacteriaceae; genus Glaciihabitans; species Glaciihabitans sp. UYNi722. The sequence continues at coordinate 16,180 of NZ_JBEPTL010000019.1, forward strand.
ATTCGCTCAGCGGGGCCTCGCTCGAGCGGAACCCGGATATCGCCGAGCAGCTCTACGACATCTCCAACGTCGGTCCTCACGACGCTTTCGTGATCGCCTCGAACTCCGGCGTCAACGGCTCGATCGTGGGGCTCGCCCTGCTGGCCAAAGCCAAGGGGCATCCGGTGATCGCCGTCACCAGCTTCGAGCACACCATGGGCGTCGAGCCGAAGCATTCGAGCGGAAAGCGCCTGAAAGAGGTCGCGGATGTCGCGCTCGACAACCGTGCTCCGTTCGGTGACGCGACCCTCGAACTCTCGGGCGGTGTGACGGTCGGCGCCGTCTCCTCGATCACTGCGGCGTACATCGCCCAGGTACTCACCATCGGCACCGCCCAGCGCATCGCGGCGACCGGAACGACTCCTCCCCTGTACATTTCGGCGAATATCCCGGGAGGCGACGAGCACAACAGGGTGCTCGAGGATTTGTACCTCAACAGAATTCGGCGCGACGCCTGACCGCCGATTGATTGCAATACGCACGAAATACGAAAGAAATACGAAACCAGATTGAGTAGCTAAGCCGGTCACATTCAACAATGGAAGGCAGTACAGAATGACTATCAAAGAACACCCGCTTCAGCGGCGAGACTTCCTCCGTGGCGCGCTCCTCACGGCGGTGCTGATTCCCGCCGGCGGAATGCTTGCGTCCTGCGTGGGCGGAGGCGGCTCGTCCACCTCCCCCGGCGGAACGGTCACCAAGACGAACCCCTTCGGCATGGCGGACAAGTCCACCGTCGACGCCGTCATCTTCAAGGGCGGATACGGCATCGACTATGCCGACTTCGCCGCGAAGGTGGAGGAGAAGCTGCAGAAGGGCTCGACCGTCAAGGTCACCGCGCAGACCAACATCGCCCAGACCCTCCAGCCGCGATTCGTCGGAGGCAACCCGCCCGATGTCATCGATAACAGCGGCGCAGGCCTGATCGGCATCAACACCATCCGTGGCCAGCTCGAAGACCTCACCTCGGTGGTCGAGGCCAAGAACTACGAGGGCACCGTCATCAAAGACACCCTCTACGCGGGTGTGATCGAGCCGGGTACCTTCGACGGCAAATTCGTGCAGCTCAACTACGTGCTGACCGTCTACGCGCTCTGGTATTCAGCCTCGCTGTTCGAGGCGAACGGCTGGACAGTGCCGAAGACCTGGGACGAGATGCTGGTTCTCGGCGCGAAGGCCAAGGCCCAGGGCAAGTACCTGTTCGGCTGGGGCAAGGAAGCCGCCACCTACTACCAGACCATGGCGATCGCCTCCGCGATCAAGGAGGGTGGCGACGAGGTTCGCCTGGCTCTTGAGAACCTCAAAGACGGATGCTGGTCACTGCCCGCGGTGCAGGCAGTCTTCACCGGCATGAAGAAGGTCATCGACGCCGGATACATGCAGCCCGGTGGCGCCGGCACGCAGTTCACCGCGGCGCAGTCGCAGTGGAGCAACGATGAGAAGTTCATCCTCTACCCCTCGGGTGGCTGGATCGAGAACGAGATGAAGAAGGCGACAAAGGACGGCTTCAAGATGACCGGCGCTCCGGAGCCGACAGTCACGAGCAGCTCGAAGCTTCCCTACACCGCACTGCACTCGACGGCCGGCGAGGGATACATCGTGCCGTCGCAGGGCAAGAACGTGGCGGGTGGCAAGGAGTTCCTGCGCGCGATGCTCTCGCACGACGCGGCGGTCAACTTCGCGAAGACCACCTTCTCGTCCACCATCGTCAAGGGAACCATTCCGAGCGACGGCTTCGGCTCGACGGCACTCGTGTCGCAGGTGAAGCTGCTGGAGGGCGCCGGATCGGATGTCTTCTCGTGGAACTTCGTCGACCTCTACGGACTGAACCCCGACCAGCTGGTGGTCTGGAACACGTTCCTGCAGGGTGCCTCGGATGTCGCAACGCTCACCAAGGGTCTGCAGGACATCACCGACAAGACCCGCAACGACAGTTCAGTGAAGAAGGTCACGGTCAAATGACCGCTATCGTTCCACCAACCACCACACCGGGCGGCGGTAAATCCACCGCCGCCCGGCGGTGGACCCGTCGCGACCTGACCTTCGACAAGGTCAGTTTCATGGCCGTATTCCTCGTCGTTCCGGTGGTGGGGTATGTGATCTTCGTGGTGTGGCCTTTCCTCCAGGCCTTCTACTACTCGCTGACGGACTGGTCGGGTTTCACACCCGGCATGAACTTCATCGGCGTGGCCAACTACGTCAGATTGTTCACGGACAACATCTTCATGAAAGCGGTCGGCAACAACCTACTGCTGCTGATTGTGCTACCGATCATCACCCTCGTGCTGAGCCTGGCGCTCGCCACGCTGGTGACTGTCGGCGGGCCGAGCAACGGGCCGATCAGAGGCCTGCGCAACTCCAGCGTCTATCGCGTGATCTCGTTCTTCCCCTACGTGATTCCGGCCATCGTGATCGGCATCATCTGGAACCAGGTCTACGACCCGAGCCACGGCATCCTGAACGGACTGCTGACGGGAGCCGGACTCGAGCAATTCCAGTCATTCGCCTGGCTCGGCGAGCAGCGAACTGCGATGATCGCCACCATCTTCGTGATCGCCTGGGGGCTCGTCGGGTTCTACATGGTGCTCTTCGTTGCAGCCATCAAAGGCATCCCGGCCGAGATCTTCGAAGCGGCCAGGATTGACGGAGCCGGGCGGTTCCGCACCGCGGTGACCATCACCGTGCCGATGATCCGCGACAACATCCAGACCGCCTACATCTACATGGGCATTCTGGCGCTCGACGCCTTCGTCTACATGGCCGCGCTGAACCCCGGTGGTGGCCCCAATAACTCGACCCTCGTAATGGCGCAACAGCTCTTCACGACGGCGTTCACCAAGGGCCAGTTCGGACTCGCCTGTGCAATGGGTGTGGTGCTTGCCGTCATCACGCTGCTGTTCTCGGGACTCGTTTTTCTCGTGAACAGGCTGACCGGTGGAGATAATGACGTGGCCGAATGACGAACATCAAAGCGCAGACGCTTCCCCGCACGGTGGCTCCGCTGCTCCGTCGCAAGGCGAAGTCCACCACGGGCGACAAGGTAGTCGGCACCATCTCGCACACGGTGCTGACCATCTGGTCGCTGATCATCGTGCTGCCGTTGCTCTGGTCGATTATGTCGTCGTTCAAGACGAGCAAGGAAATCCTCGGGTCGCCGTTCACCCTCCCGTCGCACGTGAACTTCGACAACTATGTCGCCGCGTTCACCACCGCCGGCATCGGTAGCTTCCTCCTGAATACGGTTGTTGTCGTCTTCGGCGCTCTGGTCGTCACCATGCTGTTCGGCTCGATGTGTGCCTATGTGCTCGCGCGGTTCCAGTTCCCTGGCAGCCGCGGCATCTACTATCTGATGCTGGCCGGTCTTACCTTCCCGATCTTCCTGGCGATAGTTCCGCTGTTCTTCGTGCTGAAGAGCATCGGGCTGCTCAATACGCTGCCGGGGCTCATCCTCACCTATGCGGCGTTTGCGCTACCGTTCACCGTTTTCTTCATGTTCTCCTTCTTCAAGGCGCTGCCGAACTCGATCGCCGAAGCGGCGGCACTGGATGGTGCGGGCGAATGGCGCACCTTCTTTCAGGTGATGCTGCCGATGGCGCGGCCGGGGCTGGCGACGGTTGCCATTCTCAACTTCGTCGGGTTATGGAACCAGTTCCTCTTACCCGTGGCGTTGAACTCGGACGTCAAGAACTATGTGCTGACCCAGGGCATGGCGGCCTTTGCCTCCCAGGCCGGATACTCCGTCGACTTCGGCCAACTGTTCGCCGGCGTCGTCATGACGGTCATCCCGGTGCTCATCGTCTACCTGATCTTCCAGCGCCAGCTGCAGGGTTCGGTGTCGCAGGGCACGAACAAGTAGGCGGCTTCCGCCGTCGGGAGCATCATGGCCGACCAGCTCGAGATCCTGCGGTTCGAAACACCTGATGCCTTCCGCGACTGGTTGTGTGACAAACAGGATGCGACGCCGGGCCTCTGGGTGACGATTGCCAAGAAGGGCTCGGCGCAGGTCAACCTGACCTACGCCGAGGCTCTGGATGTCGCCCTCGAGTTCGGCTGGATCGACGGCCAGGCCCGGCGACTCGACGACGACGCCTATCTCCAGCGCTTCACGCCCAGGCGTGCGCAGAGTCCGTGGTCGCTGCGCAACTGCCGCGCAGCCGAGGTGATGATCTCTGAGGGACGGATGAAACCGCGGGGCCTCGCCGAGGTGGAGCGGGCGAAAGCCGATGGCCGCTGGGATCGGGCCTACGAAGGTTCGAGTAGGGCGGAACCGCATCCGGACTTCCTCGCAGCGCTGGAGAAGAACCCTGCCGCCAGCGAGTTCTACCAGACGCTGAACAGCCAGAATCGTTTCGCCATCTACTACCGACTCCAGGCGGTGAAGCGGGAAGAGACCAGGGCGCGCAAGATCGACAGCTTCGTAGAGAAACTGGCGCGCGGAGAGAAGTTCTACGACTGACGGTGTCGAGGGAACAACCCGGCGTTCAGCGATCGGGCGAGCACGGCGCTAACCTCCCGACGACAGAGTCGGAGTGCAGACTGTCGTTCATCAACAATGGCTGGCGACCGGATTTCTGGTCGTATCGACCGTGGTCGTCATCCTCGGCTTCGTGTTGCTCACGGCCCCGCGACTGCTGTTCCCTCGACGACCGATGGCGGCCTGACACCGACTGTTCACTTGCACTCGCCTTATCCGATGCCTTAGCTGGATGTCATGGCCACTTCACCCGACGGATACGCCGCCGACTTCCTGCCGATCGACGTCGCACTGCCGTCGCCCGCCACCGCACAGGTCGTGCGCGAGCTGACGTACACGCACTTCACCGTGCTGCTCGACCCTGAGCGTCGCTTCGCCGTCTCGACGGGGGTGAACATCGACGGGTCAATGCCCCGCGAGATCGATCGCACCGATGACTGGCATCTCGACCCACGTGTGCCAGCGACGGAACAGGCGGCCGAAGACGTCTATCGATCGAACGACCTCGACCGCGGGCACCTCGTGCGGCGGCGCGACCCGGTCTGGGGGGACAAGGCGATCGCGGCGAAGGCCAACGAAGAGACCTTCGTCTACACGAACGCGGCGCCACAGGTCGGGGACTTCAACCAGGGAAAGGAACTCTGGTCAGGCCTCGAAGACTTCGTGCTCGCCTACGCCCGCGCCTACAGGCAGCGCATCAGCGTCTTCACCGCACCGGTACTCACCCTGGACGATCCGCCGTATCGCGGCATCCTGATCCCTCGCCAGTTTTGGAAGATCGCGGCCTGGACCACGGATGACGGCAGCGTTCTCGCCGCCAGCGGTTACCTTCTCGACCAGACGCCCCAGCTTAACGACATCGACCTCGCCGAGGCCCGCGCCCGTGCTGCGGGGGCCGGAGACCCGCCGCCGCTCGGCCCCTACCGCACCTACCAGGTGCCTGTCTCGGATGTCGCAGAACTCACCGGCCTCAAACTCGGCCAGCTGGTCGCCGCCGACAGGTTCGCGACCGCCGCCGTTCCCCACGGCACCACGGATGGCGACCACCCCGGTTGGATCCGTCTCAAGGGGCGCGAAGACATCGTGCTATAGCTCTTTGCTGGACAGGTTAATGGCGAAAGTCGCCAAATGGCCCTTGCCAGCTGCGCGTAGGGGCCATTTGGCGACTTTCTCGACTTTGCGATAGCGCGACTTTGCGATAGCGCGGCTTTGCGACGACGCGACGCTAGAGCTTCACGGCCGGTTCTTCGGCGGTGACGGGCTCAGCAGACTCTTCAGCCTCAACGAACCCATCCGTCTTCTTCGGCTTGGCGACGCGCGGGCCACGACCCTCGACATAGACGGACGGCTCCAGGCCCGGGTGGCGGCGGCCCTGCACGACGATGAGGAGGATGCCGAGGATGATCGCCACGAACGACGCCCAGACGTTGGCGGGGATTCCGAGGAAACCATCGCTGGTCGGGTCGATGCGGATCGCCTCGAGCCAGCTGCGGCCCAGGCCATACCAGATGAGGTAGACGCCGAAGACGCGACCCCACTGGAGCCTGAATCGGCGGGCGATCAGCAGCACCAGCGCGACGCCGATCAGGTTCCAGATGATCTCGTAGAGGAAGAGCGGGTGGAACAGTGTGCCATCGGGAAGCCCGGCGGGGAACTTGGCGTTGGTCGACTCGATCTGTAGTCCCCAGGGCAGCGTGGTCGGCAGGCCGAAGAGCTCGTGGTTGAACCAGTTACCGAGACGGCCGAGCGCCTGCGCCACGAGCATGGCCGGAGCGAGGGCATCCGCGAAACTCCAGAAACGGATGCCGGCGAAGCGACATCCGATGAACGCGCCGAGCGCACCACCCAGCAGCGACCCGTAGAGGGCGTTGCCGCCGTCCCAGATGGCGAAGATGTTCCAGAAGTTCGAGCCGGGGTAGAAGTAGTCGCCGACGTGCGTGAACACGTGATAGAAACGCGCCCCGATGATGCCGATCGGCACGGCCCACAGGATGATGTCGATCACGATGCCGGACTCTGCCCCGCGATTGCTCAGCCGACGCTGCGTGATGATCACAGCAGCGACAATGCCGACCAGGATGCAGATCGCGTAGGTGTGGATGACCAGCGGACCAATGTTGAACTGCTGCAGAATCGGGTCAGGGCTGGGGATGCTCGCATTCACAATGCTCGTGTTCAGAATGCCTGCGTTCAGAATGCCCGTGGGAAAGCTCACCGAATCGTCCTTACGTTTGTCTAGCCGTACCGTACTCAGGCTGGCTGGGAGTTACCGTCCGGCGCTGCTATTGGTGCGATGCCGAGCGCACTCTTGATGCGGTCCTCTGCATCGTCGTTCGCCTGGGTTGCCGCCACGTTCGCCTCGGTCACCGCTCGCAAAACCTCTTCGCGCTGGATCTTGACGCCCTTCGGCGCGTCGATGCCGATGCGGATGCCGTCGCCGCGCACATCGAGGATGGTGACGACGATATCGTCACCGATGACGATTCGCTCCCCCGCCTTGCGTGTCAGCACCAGCATCAGATCAGCCTATCGAACCACTTTCCACCCAGCCGACCTGAATGCCCAGTTCGTGCACTGTTTTCGGAGTTGTCGTCGAATCGCTGCCGATGACGGCGATCGCGTCGACGTGCACGGCGGCCTGCACTGCTGTCACCCAGCGCGCGGTGTCTTCCGGCTTTCGGCCGGCATCCACAGCAACCCAGACCTGGTCGGCCTGCAGGAAATGCAGGGCGAAGACCGAGTCGTCGTCGAGACCTGCGCGTGGGATTCCGAGCGCCACGAAAACGCTGTGATCCTCGCGCACCCCCGCCGCGCGCGCGGCGAGCGCGCCACGACGGTTGGTGAGGCGGAAGAGACCATCGTCAGTGACAGCGCCGACGACGCTGAGCGAGCGGGTTCCGGCGGCCGCGGACATGTCGCGGGCGACCTCCAGCGGATCGTTGCCGAGGCCGATCACCACCACCAGGTCGCCGGCTCCGGCCAACGGCGCCTGGCGGAACACCGTCGGCCCGTCGAGCACCGGCACGATCTGCGCGGTGTTGTAGGTGAGGTCGGCCATGATCGCGTCGAAATCGACGGAGTTGGTTGAGAGCTTCGGGATCGCGTCCACCAGGTGCGCGCGAGCCTCCTCGTCCTCGGTGTCGGCCAGCAGTTGCGCGATGCCGGCGCGGGCGGGGAGGTCGAAGCTGTGGGCGTCGCGAGCCGTGCCATCCGGAACGTCCACCTCCACCTCGTAGCGGCGCTGGGCGAAGAAGCCCTGGATGCCACCGCTCGTCACGGCCTTCACCGCCACGACTTTGGCGTGCGGGCCGTGCTCGGCGAGGATTCTGGCGTTCAGTTCGTCAAGGGACGGACCCTCAAGCTGAAATCGATTCGGCGACACGCACCACTCCCACCGTCTCGATGTTCACGTTGGCCGAGGTGACCTCCTGGTAGGAGAGCACGGGGAGTCCGCCGGCCTGGCCAGACAGGGACGGCGCAGAGACGAGGCGACGGATGGCCGGCCTCAACCCCGGCGCACACACCAGCACCGCGGACTGCCCGGTGGCCTCCACGCGCGAAACCGCATCGCGCACCGAGGTCAGCACAGCCTCGAGGGTCTGCTGGTCCATGAGGATCTGCGTGCCATGCTCCGACGGTCGCAGCCCTTCGAGCATGGACTGCTCGAGCATCGGGTCGATCATGATCACGCGCAGCATCTGCTCATCGACGTACTGCGAGGTGAGGGCAGGGCCGAGCGCCAGGCGGGCAGATTCGATGAGGACCTCCGGGTCTTGGGATGCCTTAGCGCGCAGCGACAGCGCCTCGTAGATGCGCGGAAGGTCGTTGATCGGAATCTGCTCGATGAGCAGGCCCTGCAGTACGCGCTGCACCTCGGCGAGAGTGAGCAGGTTCGGCACGAGTTCATCGACGGCGGAAGGGTTGACCTCTTTGACGCCCTCGGTGAGCACGCGCACGTCCTCACGGGTCAGCAGTCGGGCTGCATTGCTCGTGATGATCGACGAAAGGTGAGTGACGACAACCGAGACACGATCGATCACCGTGGCGCCGGTCATCTCGGCGCTGTGGCGCATCTCGCTCGGAACCCATTTGCCGGAGAGCCCGAAGACCGGCTCGATGGTCACGGCACCCGGTAGCGAGTCGAGCGCGTCGCCGAGCGCGAGAACCTTGCCTGCTGGGGCCACACCGCGACCGGCCTCGACACCGGCGATGCGGATGACATAGGTGGACGGCGGGAGCTCGACGCTGTCCCTCGTGCGAACCGGCGGAACCACGATGCCGAGCTCCATCGCGATCTTGCGGCGGAGCGCACGCACCCTCGCGAGTAGATCGTCGGAAGCGTCGGAGACGATGTCCACCAGGTCTGGCGCGAGCATGATCTCGAGAGCGTGCACGCGCATCTGCTCCATGAGGTTCTCGGTGGTGAGAGTCTTCGAGTCGTCGGGGCCGGCGATTGCGGCATCCGCTGCACGTTTGCTGGCCGCGACATCCCTCGCCTTGATGCGCTGGGCGACCACGATGAGGCCGAGGCCGACAGCGATGAACGGAATGATCGGCATGCCGGGGATGAACGCCATCAGGATCGCCGCGCAGCCCGCGATGATCAGCGCGTAGCGGGACTGGGTGAGCTGGGCGGATGCCGTCGTGCCCATGTCGGCCTCGGCGTTCGACCTGGTCACGATCATGCCGGTGGAGACCGCCATCAGCAGTGCAGGGATCTGGCTGACCAGGCCGTCGCCGATGGTGAGCAGCGTGTACTTGCTCACTGCGTCACCGATGGAGAGACCGTTCTGGATCATGCCGATGGCGATACCACCGACCACGTTGATCAGGATGATGACGATGCCGGCGATCGCGTCGCCCTTGACGAACTTGGATGCACCGTCCATCGCGCCGTAGAAGTCCGCCTCGGCTGAGACCTCCGCGCGTCGCTCGCGAGCCTGGGTATCGGTGATGAGTCCGGCGTTGAGGTCGGCGTCGATCGCCATCTGCTTGCCGGGCATGGCGTCGAGGGTGAAGCGGGCACCGACCTCGGCCACGCGCTCGGCACCCTTGGTGACGACGACGAACTGGATGACCACGAGGATCAGGAAGATGACGGCGCCGATGATGATCGACCCGCCGACAGCCACGTGCCCGAAGGCGGCGATCACGTCACCGGCGTACCCCTGGCCGAGCACCAGACGGGTCGAGGCGACGTTGAGACCGAGGCGAAAGAGCGTCGCGACGAGCAGCAGCGACGGAAAGACGGAGAAGTCGAGCGGCTTCTTGACGAACATGGTGGTGAGCAGCACCACCAGCGCGAGCAGGATGTTGATGATGATCAGCACGTCGAGCACGAAGGCCGGCACCGGCACCACGAGCAGCAGCACGATGCCAACCACACCCACCGGAACGGCGAGCTTCGAGAAATTACGGTTCTTCATCTCAGATACCTCCGTGGGCGGGAACGAGTGACGTCATGGTGTGGGTGCCCTGTGCAGAGCCCCTCTTCTTCAGTGCGAGGACGAAAGCGAGTACGCGGGCGACCGCGTTGTAGTGCTCGGTCGGGATCTCCTGGCCGATGTCGCATCCCGCGTGCAGCGCACGCGTGAGCGGGATGTCTTTGACGATCGGCACGTGATCGGTCTCCGCCTGTTCGCGGATGCGGGCGGCGATGATTCCCGCGCCCTTAGCGACCACACGCGGCGCGGACTTGCCAGGCTCGTACTTGAGCGCGATGGCGAAGTGGGTGGGGTTCACGAGCACGACGTCGGCGTCGACGATCGCCGCCATCATGCGGTTGCGGCTCATCGCGAGCTGGCGCGACCGGCGCTGCGATCTGATCAGCGGGTCGCCCTCTGAGCTCTTGTTCTCGTCCTTGACCTCTTTTTTGGTCATTCGGGTCTTCTTGCGGTTGCGGCGCATGATCACGAACATGTCGATGGCGGCCAGAACAAGGCCGGCAGCGACCGCGGACTGCAGTAGTGCTCCCGCACCATCGGTCGCCGCCGTGATGAGTTCTGAGGCGGGGAGGCCGCCAGCCGCCATGAGCACCGGCATCAGGCCCTGGATCACGATGAGCAGCACGCCAGCCACGACGGCAGTCTTGAGCAGCGCTTTCACGCCCTGCCAGAGCGCCTCCATGCCGAAGGTACGCTTCACGCCCGCGAGCAGGTTGAACTGCTCGAACTTGCCGGTGAATTTCTTGAAGTGGATGCCGCCCTGCAGCGCCGCGCCACCGAGCACCGCGATCACGGTGACGATGAGCATCGGCAGGATGATGCCGCCGATCGACATCAGTCCCTCGCCGAGGGCCTGCACAGCGAGAGCCGGATCAGGGTTCTTGGCGAGATCGTTGATGCGGAACATCTGGCCTGACACTGCGTCCGAACCGGCAGAGACGGTGATCGGGATCATGACTGCGGCGGCCCCAACGCCGAGCCAGGCCGTGACGTCCTGCGAGCGGGAGAGCTGGCCCTCGGAGCGCACCTCCTTCATGCGTTTCTCGGTGGCCTGTTCGGTCTTTTCTCCGGAGTCTTCAGCCATTACTTCACCCCCACCAGAAAGCCGACAGCGTTGCCGGTGACCGACTCCACAATGCGCGGCATGGCCACGAAGAGCAGGGAGCCGAGGATGAGCGTGATCAGGATCTTGATCGGGAAGCCGAGGGCGAAAGCGTTGAGAGCCGGCGCGACGCGGGTGATGAGCCCGAGGCCGGCATCCGCCAGAAAGAGCACCACGATCAGCGGGCCGGCGATCTGCAGCGACGCCAGCATCATCTGTCCGACGCCATCGGTGAGCGCCTTGGCGGGAACGGCGAGGTCCATCCCGCCGGCGAGAGGGAGGGCAGTGAAGGTGCGGGCGAGTCCGCCGATGATGAGCTGGTAGCCGCCGCTGGCGAAAAGCAGGGCGATCGCTGTCATGTGGAAGAGCCTGGCGAACTGCGCTCCGTTGATCATCGACTGCGGGTCGAAGGCCTGGGCGAGCTGGAACCCGCCGAACAGGTCGATCAGGTTGCCGGCGGACTGGATGGCGGAGAACACCAGCATCACCAGGAAGCCGAGCAGTGCGCCGACCACCAGTTCGGAGACGAGCGAGACGAAGAAACCCCCGGTGTCGGGCGAGACATACCCCTTGGTCACCTGAGGGGACACAGCGAGCGCGAGGCCGAACCCGAGCATCGCCTTGATGCGCAGCGGGAAGGAGTTGTGCGAGAACGGCGGCGCGATCACCAGGAAGGCGATCATGCGCACGGAGGCGAGCATCATGGCCTCAAGCCATTCGAAGTTGAGGGTGATCCCCACGTCAGCCGCCGTTCAATAGCGACGGGATCTTCTCGAACATGGCCTGGGTGAAGGAGACCATTTCGGAGATCATCCAGTGACCGGAGACCAGCAGCGCGAGGGCCACCGCGATGGCCTTCGGCACGAATGACAGCGTCACCTCCTGGATCTGCGTGATCGACTGCAGCAGGGAGATGGCGAAGCCGACGACAAGCGCGGTGATGAGAACCGGCGCAGCGAGCTTGGCGGCGATCAGCAGACCCTGCAGGCCGATGTCGAGAACGGCGTTGGGATCCATCAGCCCCCCTTGTAACTGGTTATCAGCGTGGTGATGATCAGCCCCCAGCCGTCGACGAGCACGAACAGCAGGATCTTGAACGGCAGCGAAATCATCACCGGGGGGAGCATCATCATGCCCATGGACATCAGGGCGGAGGAGACGACGAGGTCGATCACCAGGAACGGTATGAAGATCACGAAGCCGATGATGAACGCCGCGCGGAGTTCCGAGATCATGAACGCCGGGATCAGCGTCAGTAGCGAGACCGACTCTGGATCCTTCGGGTTGGCCTGCCCTGCAGCCCGAGTCATCAGGGCCAGATCCTCTTCGCGCACGTGGGCGAGCATGAAGTGCCTGAGCGGTTCGGAGCCTGCGGCGAGGGCATCCGTGAAATTCATATTCCCGTTGAGGTATGGCTGCACGGCGTGGGTGTTGATGTCACCGAGTACCGGCGCCATGATGAACAGCGACAGGAAGAGCGCGAGGCCGGCGATCACCTGGTTCGGCGGGATCGACTGCAGTCCGAGGGCGTTGCGGGCCATAGCCAGCACGACGAAGATCTTGGTGAACGAGGTCATCATCAGCAGCAGTGCCGGTGCGACCGAGAGCAGTGTGATACCGACCAGGGTGACGATGGATGATGAGGGCGCGCCATCCGGACCGTTGATGTTCACCGACAGCCCGCCGGTACCGTCCGGCGAGATCGGGTCGGTGGGAGGGGTCGGATCGACCGGCGCGGCATGACCGGCGGTCGCCGACATCAGGGCGAGCGCGATGGCGGTCACCAGTACCAGCAGCGCGATGACGGTGATGCGGGCGACTCTCCCCGACGTCCAGGTGCGCATCGCGAGCTTCATCGGCCGTTCCGCAGTGCCGCAGCCGCCCGCTTCCAGGTGGCGGCGGAGAGGATGGAGCCGTCGAAGGCACCGCTGCGCGGCTGCCCGGTCTTCGGGTCGAAACTGGTGAAGGAGGCGGGAGCTTTCGTGGAGGCCATGACCGCGCCGAACGCGGTCGCCGAATCCGGCTTCGCGATGGACGGTTTCGCGGCCACAGGTTTCGCGGCGACAAGCTTTGCGGCGATCGGTACCTCGACCACTTCTTCGACCGGCAGCTCGCTCGTGTTGAGCACGGTCACCGAGTGCTCGGTCACACCGAGCAGGAAGCGCTGGCCGTCGACGTCCACGACGACGACCGAGGCCTTCTGCGCGATTCCCTGACGCGAGACGACCTTGACGAGTTTCGTCGCGCGGGTCGATTTCGCGCCTTTGGTGATGCGTCGCTGCAGTACCCAGAGCAGCCCGACCACGGCGGCCAGGGAGAGGATTACGCGCAGCGCGACGAAGACAGAGTCCACTTAGCCGATACCCTCGGCCACATCGAGGATCTTGGTGATCCGCACCGCGTAGTCCTGGTCGATGACGACGATCTCGCCGTGGGCGATGAGGCGGCCGTTGAGCAGCACGTCGGCTGGCGCACCGGCCGAGCGGTCGAGTTCGATGACCGCACCGGGTTCGAGTCCGAGAACGTCGCGCACCGACATCCGGGTACGGCCGATCTCGACGGTCAGCGCCATTTCTACGTTGTTGATGCGACCGAGTTTGCCGAGCATCGATTCCTCCGTGATGGGGCTTGCGCCGGTGACGACGCCGTTCTGGCGAACGCGGATGGCGAACCAGCCGGCGGGAATGCCCGCGGCCGACAGAGTGAACACCTCGGTGTCGTCGTCGTCGAATAGTGCGGTGGCGTCGTCGTTTCTCACGTCTCCGAGCACCCCGGTGCCGAGCTCGAGCGCGGCGGCTTCGAGAGCCGGACGCAGCACGTCGACGAGGGAGACGAGTGCAGAGTCGGTGCCGGATGCCGCGGCGAGCGCATCCGAATCGACGAGTACGACGGCCAGGTCGGCCGACACCTCCCCGACGAAGGAGGCGACGACCGCGGTGCTGGCGACGACGGTGCTGCCGTCGAAAGGGCCGGCGGTGAGCTCGGCCGTGCTCGGCAGCAGGGCGGCCATGGCATGGGCTGCGGCGGTACGCGGATCAAGAACGGTGCTCTTCTTCACGATTTCTCCTCGGTGGTGACGATGACGCAGGCGAGACGGGAGCCGTTGGAACCAACGGCGGCGCGGGCCAGAGGCTGGCCGTCGACCGTCACGTCGAGCGGACGATTCTGGGGGTGCGGAATGTGCAGCACGTCTCCGACGGCGAGACCGAGTATCTTGCTGGGCTTCACGTAGGCAGGGGCGAGCTGCAGCGAGACTTCGACCGGCACCCAGCCGATCTGGGCGGTCACGAGCTGCTTGGCGTTGGTGATCGTGCTGGTGGGGTTGGATTCGCCCAGCTGCGGCAGAATCACCTCGGCCGGCAGGGCGAGTGTCGCGGTGGTGGTGCTGTCGCCGACGCGGATGCCGAACGACGACACGATCATTAGGTCGGATGTGGCTGCGGCCTGGGCGAACTGCGAGTTGTACTGGATCGCATCCACGCTGATCGTCTTCACCAGCAGCGCGCCGAGCGAGTAGCGGAGATCTTCGAGCGCGTCATCGAACAGGCGGCGAACGAGGGCCTGCTCGATCTGGGTGAACTTGCGCTCCGGCGTGACCTGGGCGTGATTGCTGCCCAGCATGTAGGAGACCCAGGTCAGTGCCGCGGAGGTGGGGAACTGGATGACGGCCTTGGACGATATCCCTTCGAGGCTGCAGAGCACCATCGCCGTGGTCGCCGGCAGGCTCGCCGCGTACTCGTCATAGGTCATCATGACGACCTGATCGCAGGTCACCTGGGAGACGACACGCACCTTCGCGGTGAGCTGTGTTCCCCACTGCCTGGCGAAAGTCTCGAAGGCCAACTCGAGCACCCGGGAGTGCTCACGGGCCAGCGTCGTTGGACGGCGGAAGTCATAGGGCTCTGCCGGGGCGCCCTGCCTTGCGGGCACGCCGATAGTAATTTGTTCCTGGACCGTCACGCAGCAAACTATCGGCTGAGGGCGCTCGCAGGTAAGAGAAATGGTGCGATCTTGTTGGCGGTGGTCGTCTTATCCGTGATCTCGCCCTTGATCACATCGGGGATGAGAGCTCGCACCGACTCCGGCGCGTTGGAGAGCACGACGATGTCGACCCGGCGATTCTGGGCGAGAGCCTCCTGGGATGTGCCGTCGGCGAGTGGCCTGGATGATCCGTAGCCGACAGCCCCGATGCGCTCGGGTGCGATCCCACCGACCTCGACCATCCGACGCAGCACCTGCACCGCGCGACCGGACGACAGCTCCCAGTTGGTCGGATAGGGGCTCTGCGGCTGGCGAAGGTCGGCGTGCCCCTCGACTGAGATCCCGTAGGTGGTGCCCGCGAGAATGGGCGCCACGGTGTCGAGCACACTCGTGGCCACACCGACGAGAGCCGTACTGTTCGGCGTGAAGAAGGTCTGGCTGTCGACGAGTCGGATGGTGAGTCCTCTCTCGTCGAGCTGGAACTGCACGGTACCAGCGAGCCCGTGGGCCGACAGCGCCGTGCTGATCTTCTCCTGCAGCGCCCTGAGGTTCTCCACCTCTGTGACCGCGGCCTGGCCATCGGCGAAACTCTGCGACTTGGCATCCGCTTTATCCGGTGGGACCACGGTGCCCTGCGCGGTATCGACCTTGCCGATATTGGTGACGCCGAAACCGGTCGCGAGTGAGTTGCGCAGTTCCTCGAACTTGTTCTGGTCGACGGTGGACATCGCGAAAAGCACGATGAACATGCACATGAGCACGGTGACCATGTCCATATAGGAGGCCATCCAGCGTTCGTCCGGACCGTGCTCCTCCTCTTCCTCGTGGCGGCGGCGACCGCGGCGGGCACTCATCAGGCCGCTTTCGGCAGCTTCGGAAGAGCGTTGTCCGGAACCATCGCGCGCAGGCGTTCCCCGAGCAGTCGGGGCTGGCTTCCCGCCTGCACAGCGAGCACGCCTTCCATGATCAGCGTCATCCGCTGGTTCTCCAGGTCGGCGAGGCGGCGAAGGCGCGAACCGATCGGCAGCCAGAGGAAGTTGGCAGAGAGCAGACCCCAGAGAGTGGCGACGAAGGCGGAGGCGATGAGCGGTCCGAGCTTGTCGGGGGTGGAGAGGTTCTCGAGCACGTGGGTGAGTGAGACGACGGTGCCGATGATGCCCACCGTCGGGGCGAAGCCGCCGAGAGTGGAGAAGAATTTGCCGGCGATACGGTCGGAGCCGGTGCGCGTGGCGATCTCATCCTCGAGCAGCACCCGGAGTTCTTCGCCATCGGTGCCGTCGGCGATGTTCTGCAGGGCATTCTTGAGGAACGGGTCGTCGACGGCCTCCGCCTCCTGCTCGAGAGAGAGCAGGCCTTCGCGCCGTGCCTTCTCGGCGAGCGCCACGACCTGGTCGATGGTCTCGTGCGGTTTGGCGATCTTGCCGGTGAAGGCCCGCGGCAGCGCCTTCACCGCCAGGAACATGTCCTTGAGCGTGCCGCTGGCGATGCCGACGGCGATCGTCGCTCCGAAGACCAGCACCATCGGTGCCGGCAGGAGAATGGCCGAGACGTTGGAGCCTTCGAGCGTGAGCATCGCCAGGAGCGCCCCGAAGGCGACGACGATTCCGATTATGGTTGCGGGATCCATCAGATCTTCCTCGGGCGAAGCGGCACGGCATGGTCGTCGAGGTCTTCGACGAGGCCGAGCGAGCGCGGTCCTGGCAGGTGGCCGTTCGCCGACAGTTCGTGGGTGAGTGCGATGACCGTCGCCCGGTAACGGGAGATGCGGTCGATCACCTCTGCCATCGACTCGGTGACGATGTACTTGGCACCGTCAACCATCACAAGAGTGGTGTCGGGGTTCGAATGTATGCGCTCAATCAAATCGGGATTGATCGCAAACTGGCTGTCGTTCAGCCGCGTGACAACGATCATGAGCGCATCCCTGCTTGTGTGTAGTGGGCCCTTCCTGGGCCCTTACCCACCACTATCGGTCGACGGCGCGCTTGCGTTAGATGCGGAGCGGCATCCGCAGTCCTGTTGGCCATCCGGATGCCGCAGACGCGAAAGAGCCTGCCGAGACCCCGGATGGGATCTCGGCAGGCTCGATCAGCGAGGGTTAGCTCAATCGGCGCGAACTGCTAGCGCTTGAGGTTAGTGAGCTCCTGCAGCACCTCATCGGAGGTGGTGATGATGCGGGCGTTCGCCTGGAAGCCGCGCTGCGCGACGATCAGGTTGGTGAACTCCTGCGAGAGGTCGACGTTCGACATCTCGAGCGCGCCGGCGACGAGCGAGCCGACACTTCCGCTGCCGGGAGCACCGACTTCGGCGTTACCGGAGTTGAGCGTGGCCTTGTAGGACGAGGAGCCTGCCTTCTCGAGGCCGCCGGGGTTGACGAAGGTCGCCAGCACGATGCGCCCGATGGCCTGGGATGCGCCATTGCTGAACTGGCCGATGAGCGTGCCGTCGCTCGACAGGGTATAGGTCTCGAGCGATCCCGCGGCTCGGCCGTTGGCAGTCGCGGCGACGGTGGTGAGCTTGGCGAATCCTGTTACCTTCGTCATGTCTACGGCGATGCCGCCGATGGCGAGAGTTCCGCCCGTGGTGAGCGCGCCGTTGGTGAAGGCCAGTGAGGTGTTGGCGGTCGCGCCGTTCGCATCGACGCCCGCGACATCCCATCCGGTCGCGGTGCGCGTGTAGGTGAGTGTGACAGCGCGTGCCGTACCCGAACCGTCGAAAGCCTGCACGTCGCGCACGAGTGCTGTGCCAACCGCGGCGTCGTCGGGAAGGTTGCCGGCCACCGTCGACGAGGTGGTGGCGACGGCGGGTACGACGGCCCCACGCGGCAGCACGATGTTGCCGGTTGCTCCGCCGTCGTTGACGACACCGTTGATTGCACCCCAACCCTGCACCAGCGAACCATCTGGTGCGACCAGCTGGCCCGCGTCGTCGAAGTCGAAGGAGCCGGCGCGCGTGTAGAGCGTCTGGTTGCCCGACTTGGTGACGAAGAATCCGTCACCGGAGATCATCAGGTCGGTCGGTCGGCCGGTCGCCTGGGTCGAACCCTGGGCGAAGTTGGTCGAGATGCCGGCCACGAGCACGCCGAGACCGACCTGGGCCGGGTTGGTACCGCCAACGCCGGCCTGTGCACCGCTTGCGCCCTTCGTCAGTTGCGAGAGCGTGTCCTGAAACTGGACGGCGGATGCCTTGAACGCCGTGGTGTTGACGTTGGCGATGTTGTTACCGGTGACGTCGAGCATGGTCTGGTGCGAGCGGAGTCCGGAGATTCCGGAGTACAGGGAACGAAGCATTGTCTACTGCCTTTCGGTTGGTGTGCGTGAAGTTCAGGGGTTGGTGGTGGTGATGCCGGAGATGAGGTCGAGCGCCACGTCGACGCCCCCGACGGTGACCTTGGGTACTGGGCCGGCGAAGGAGACGCTCGTCGCGGTGCCGGAGACGGGCTTGCCGTCCTTGTCGAGATAGCTGACCTGTTTGCCGACGATGCCGGCGGCCGCGATCCGCATCTGGAGTGAGAAGTCTTCCGTGCTCGTGGTCGAGAGCTCGGTCATCTTCTCCATCATCGCCAGCTGGGTGGTCTGCGAGATCATCTGGTTGGTATCCATCGGCGACGAGGGGTCCTGGTTGCGCAACTGCGTGACGAGCAGCTGCATGAAGACAGCGGAGTCCATGGTCTGTTTCGGAACCCGCGCGGTCTGTGTGGTGTAGAGGCTGGCATTGGTTGCCGTGTCTACGGGTGCGACTGTCATCGGTGGTACTCCTTCTCTCAGACCAGCACGTCGAGGGTTGTCGAGTGCGCGTCCCGCATCCGGCCGGATGCGGGCGTGACCTCGGTCTCGGCGGCGGTGGTGACGGATGTTTCTTGCAGTTCGGCGACGCGGCGCTCGCGGCCGGAGCCGTCGAAGCTGCTGTCGGTCGGCTGGTTCTGCGACGACAGGTCGAGGTTGGCACTCAGCCCCTGCCCGGCGAGATCCTTACGCAGGTCGGGAAGGATCGAGCGAATGGCGTCCCGCCCGATGTCACTCGGGGCGAAGAGTTCCACCCGCATTCCCTCGGCGCCGACGTGGGCGCGCACCGTGACCGGCCCGAGGTTGTCCGGCGTGACGCTCACGGTGACGACGTGTTCTCCCGGTCCGGCGGCGGCGAGGCTGAAGATCGGTTTCGACAGCTGCGCGGCGAAATGCTGTGGCACCATCGGTGCGGTCGGCGCAACCGTGACCAGAGCTGCGGATGCCGCGGCCGGCGTCACCGAGACGATCACGGGTGTCGGCGAGGGCGCGTCCTGTGCGGCGACCGCCGTCATCACGACAGGTGCGACCTCTGGCTTGGCGGATTTCACGGCGACGGCCGGAAGCGTCTCCAGCGGAACCGGTGTCGTCGTGGCTGCAGGGGTCGGCGCGCCCGCGGTAATCACAGTCGGCAGGGCAGGAACCGCGGCGACCGGAGTTGCGGGTGCGCCCGGTGCAGCGGTTGCGGCTGTGGGCTTGGCTTCAGCCTTCGTGCCGGATCGCGGTGCCTGCACGGGTGGCGCGACAAGTTCGGCGGAAGCGGAAGCGGAAGCGGAAGCGGAGACGGTTGTCGTCGCAGTTGCGGCCACGGCACCGGTGACGGCGGCTGCTACAGCCGGTGTCGCCGTTCCTTCCGCGGGGGTCGTAGTGGTTGCCGCCGCTGGTGCCGGCATAGGCAGCGCGGTCGGAGTGACGGTCGCCGCGACTGCCACGAGGGGTGCGGAATCGTCCGAAGCATCGCCATCGCTCGCCGGGGCGGTCTCGGGCTTGGCTGCATCCGTAGGCTTCCCGGGGAGCTGTGCAACCAGCTGCGAGAGCCCGTCGGTGGCAGGCTGTTCGGCAGCCTGGCCTTTGACCGCGGTTGCCGACGGTGCGGGTCCTGGTGCAGGTGCGAGTGCGGCCGCCGGCGCGGGTGAGAACAGGGCAACCTGTGCGTCCAGCATCGCCGCGCCGAAGCCGGCCGCTGCTTGCTGGCCGGTCGCCGAACCGGTCGGTGGCTTCGCTGGAGCGGTGCCGGTGAAGAGTCCGATGAGGGTCACTGGGTTCCGCCTTCCGCCGTGCGGTGCCATCCGGTCGACGCGATCTCGTCCAGCATCGCCTGCTCCGCCCTGAGTTCGCCGCCGACGACCGTCTCGATGTGGCGGTCTTCGAGCTTCTCCAGGCCGATCGAGCGCGCCCGTGCCGCAGTGAACTCGGCCGAGGCCTGGTCCCGTAGTTCGCGGTGCTCGCAGTCGAGTGCTTCGAGCTCGGCGAGCATGCTGCGGGAGGATGCCCGCGCCGCTGCCACCGCATAGAGCACGCTGGTGTCGGTCACGTCGTTCGTGACGCTGCCGAGAGCGGTTCGCGCCTGACGCTGGCGAGCACTGCTCTCGTTCAGTCGAGCATTGGCCGCCGAAAGGTCGCTTGCCGCCTGGTCTTTCTGGATCTGACGCAGGCGCAGTAGGCCGGCGAGAGGGAACATGCGTGGCATTAGACACCTCCGAGAGTGGCAGTGAGTCTGCTGAGTCGATCCCAGGCTTCTGGGACGGTGGTCTGCTCATCCATCCGCTGTTGCAGGAAGGCGTTGATCTCCGTCTCATGTTTCACAGCAGCATCGACCAGGGGGTTGGCGCCGATCTGGTAGGCCCCGACATCGAGAAGATCCTGTGCCCCCTTGCGTGCGGCGAGGGTGCGGCGCAGGACGCTGGCTACCTGCATCCGCTCCGGCGCATTCACGCGCGACGCGACGCGCGAGATCGAACCGAGCACGTCGATCGAGGGGAAGTGACCGGCGACGGCGAGTTTGCGATCGAGCACGACGTGGCCGTCGAGGAAGGAGCGGGCCGCATCCGCGATCGGTTCGTTGTGATCGTCACCGTCGACCAGCACCGTATATATGCCGGTAACGGAACCTGTTTCGCCTGTTCCCGCACGCTCGAGCAGCTGGGCGAGCAGGGAGAAAGTCGACGGCGGGTAGCCGCGGGTGGCCGGCGGTTCGCCGACGGAGAGCCCGATCTCGCGCTGCGCCATCGCCACGCGGGTGAGCGAGTCCATCATGAGCATGACGTCGGAACCCTGGTCGCGGAACGACTCGGCGATGCGGGTGGCGACAAAAGCGGCGCGCAGGCGCATCATGGCTGGCTCGTCCGAGGTGGAGACGACCACGATCGAGCGAGCGAGACCCGCTTCGCCGAGGTCGTCCTCGAGGAACTCGCGCACCTCACGGCCGCGCTCACCGACGAGGGCGATCACGGAGACACTGGCATCCGTTCCCCTGGCGATCATCGAGAGAAGGGAGGATTTACCGACGCCGGAGCCGGCGAAAAGTCCGAGACGCTGGCCCTTGCCGACGGTCGTGAGGGTGTCGAGCACCCGCACACCGGTCTGCAGCGGTGTGGCGATGCGGGCCCTGTGCATCGCGGAAGGGCTGTCGTTGTCCAGCGTCACCATCGCGTCCGGTCGCAGCGGACCCTTGCCGTCGATCGGTCGACCGAGGCCGTCGATCACCCGGCCGAAGAGTCCGGCGCCGGTCGGCACGAGCATCGGCATGCCTTTGGTGCGTGCTGGTGCGCCGGCGTTGATGCCCGTCATGCGGGCGAGCGGCATGCAGCGGATGCCGGACCGCGTCGTAGCGATTACCTCGGCATCCACGGGGCTGCGGTCCCCGATCGTCACGAGGTCGCCGATCGCGCAGTCCAGCCCGTTGATCTCCAGGCCGAGACCGACGATGGAGGAGACCACGCCGACGCGCTCCGGACGTGCAGCGGCGAGCGCGGTCGTCATCCGGGGGCGCAGGGCGATGCTCATGACGCCTCCCCGAGGATCGCGGCCTTCGCCCTGGCGACAGCGGTGCTGATGCGGGCGTCGAGGTAGCCGACGGGAAACTCGGTGATCGCGTCGCCGCGGGCCAGATTCGGGTCGGCGGTGAAGGTCACACCGGTCTTCGCGAGTGTTTCCTCGTCGAAGACGGCGAGGTCGAGCGGGTTCATGCGCACCAAGTGAACGAGAGCGGTGTCGACCGAGGAGAGCGCGCGGTTCATGGCAGCGGTCGCCGAGGTGTCGCCGATGCTCAGCTCCGTGCCGAGCAGTGCCTCGGCGAGGTCGAGCGCAGACTCGGCCAGCGTGTCCTGCGCGTCGGCCACTACCGGGACTGTGCCTTCGGTCAGGGATCGCGCGGCCACCGTGAGCAGTTCGATCGCGCGGTCGAGTCGCGCCTGCGCGTGACGCAGCGTGGCCTCGTGTTCCTCGTCGAGACGGGCGACCCGCTCGGCGAGTTCCTGGCTCGCGGCGCGAAGACCCGCCGCATATCCTGCCGCGTGGCCGCTGGCCCGCGCCTGCACGTCGAGGGTCTCCTGATGGTCGCTGCGCAGCGACGGGAAGCTGATGGTGGAGAACCGGGTGTCAAGCGACATATTCGTCCTCGTCTCCACGCTGTACCGTGATAATGCCCTGCGCTTCGAGGTCGCGGATGGCACGCACGACTTCGGCGCGCGCCTCCTCGACCTGGGTCATCCGCACCGGCCCGAGGGACTGGATCTCGTCTTCCAGGATCTCGCGATTGCGCTCGGAGATGTTGGCCCTGATGACCTCGATCACCGGCTCCGGCGAGCCCTTCATGGCGACCGCGAGCACGCCGGCGTCGATGCCGCGCAGCACCTGCTGCACGTCCTTGCGCTCGAACTTGACCAGGTCGGCGAAGGTGAGCATCCGAGAGCGCACCTCTTCGGCGAGTTCCGGATCGAGTTGGTCGAGACTGTCGAGCAGTGCGCGTTCCATGGAGATGTCGGAGCGGTTGATGATCTCGACCAGCGGCTGGACGCCGCCAACCGCGGCCTCCGTATCCCGGGAGGTGACGACGGCACTTGCACGCACCTTGAGCGTCTCGGCGACGACCCGCACCGCCTCAGGGGCGGCGGTCCCCATGGTTCCGATGGCCTGGGCGACATCGGTGCGCAGTGCACTGTCGAGGCCGGCGAGTACCGGTGAAGCATGCTCCGCCCGCAGGTGGGCGAGCACGAGGGCGATAGTCTGCGGCAGCTCGCCGTCCAGCAGGCTGACCAGCTGGCCTGGCTCTGCCGTGTCGAGGAACTCGAAGGCCTTGCCTGCCATGGACGATGCGACGCGGTTCATCACGCCGGCGGCACGTTCGCTGCCAAAGGATGCCTCGAGCAGCGAGGAGGCGATGTCGCGACCGCCGCGAGAGTTGCGGCCACCCTTGACGGTGAGATCGTGGAACTCCATGATCGTCGCCTCGGAGACCGCGCTGTCGACCCGGCGCAGGCGGATGATCTCCGCGGCGATCTCCTCGGCTTCGGCCTCGTTGAACTGCTTCATGACCTCGGCGGCGCGCACCGGATCCATGTTCATGAGAACGACGGCGACCTTCTGGGTGCCGGAAAGCGCGGCGACCGTGGCGCTCATACCGACTGCCGATCATCCATCAGTCCGCGAAGGAATTCGGCGGTGCGCTGCGGGTCGGCCGCGGCGAGGGCGTCGATCTCCGCGCGCTTGCGGTCGACATCGCCCGGTTCCATCGGCGGAAGCTGCGTGTAGGTCAGAGGCGTTGCGCTCGGCGGCGGGGTGAGCGCGATCGGGATGGTCTGGTCGTTCATCATCGCGCGGAGTTCGGCGAGTTCACCGATCTCCTGCGCCTCGTCGAGCTCCTGCCTGCGGCGGCGAGCGCGACGCAGCAGGAAGGCGGCGGCGATGAGCACCGGGATGGCGATGCCGAGCACGATGATGGCGGTGCGCACGATGTTGGCCATCCGGTCGGCTGCGGCTGCGGCGTCCGCTGCGGCGATCGCCTTGGCGGCATCCGCTGCACCGGCCTGGTTGAAGGCCACGGACGCCACGGTCACCGCGTCGCCTCGAGTGGTATCGATGCCGGCGGCACTCGAGACGAGCGACTTGATATTGGCCATGTTGAGGCCGCCCGCGACCGCCGCGTTCACCGCGACTGACACTGTCTGCCGCTTGATCGACCCGGCCGGAATCGTTGTCGACTCCGTGACCTTGTTGATGGCGTTGTTCTTGGTCGTCTCGGCCGCGGCTGAGCCGCCATTCGGCGTCGTGCCGCTCGGCACGGCGATGTTGTCGGGGCCGAGCACGCCTGTTGACGAGTTGCCGGCGCCGCCAGATGTCTGGGTCTTCAACGACTCGTTGAGCGCCGGGGAGCCGTCCGGGGTGGTGAAGGTCTCCGCGGTGCGTTGGCCGGAGTCGTGGCTGACGTCGGCAGCGACAACGACTGTCGCGTTGCCCGGTCCCACGACCTTGTCGAGCATGGCCTGTACAGAGTTGCGCACCCGGGTCTCGTAGTCGGAGGACTGCTTGTCCGCGCCGCCGGTAACCCCTGTGCCGACAGCGGAGAGCACGATGCCTGTCGAGTCGATGACCGCGACGTCGTCGGCCTTCATGCCGTCGATCGATGCGGAGGTCAGATGCACGATCGCCTGCACTTGGCCGTCATTGAGGGTGACGCCGTTCTGCGTCTGGATGAAAACGGATGCCGTCGGGTCGGCCTTCGTAGCGACAAAGACTGTATCCTTCGGAATGGCCAGCCGCACGGAGGCGGTCTTCACGCCCTTCATCGCCTGGATGGTGTTAGCCAGTTCGCCCTCGAGCGCACGCTTGTAGGTGACCGACTGCTGGAACTCCGAGGCGGTGACACCCATCTTGTCGAGCAGCGCGTAGCCGCCGGTGTTTGAGGATGGGAGGCCGGCCGCAGCGGCCTTGAGGCGCTCGTCGTAGACGCTCTCCTCCGGCACCAGGATGGTGCCTCCGCCGTCGGTGAGCTGGTACTGCACACCGTCGGTGCGCAACTGGTCGACGATGCTGTTCGCATCCGCTCCGGCGAGGCCGGAAAAAAGCGGGGTGTAAGAGGGCTTGCTCACCCACATGACGAGGGCGGCGACACCGAGTACGAGCACGGCCACACCGATGATGGCCACCGTCCGCTGCGCGATGGTGAATTCGCGGATGCTGCTCGCCAGCCTCCGCAGAACGCTTGTTACCTGGGTGGGCATCAGGCCTGCATCCTCATGATGTCGTTGAACGCTTCGACGCCCTTATTGCGCACGGCGGCCACGAGTTCCATCGTCACCTGGGCACGCGTCGACGCGATGGTCGCCGCGTGGATGTCTTGGAGGTCCCCGGTGACAGCCTTGATGGCCAGGTCGTTGGATGTCGACTGCAGCTGCTGCAGATTGTCGACAGCGCCGCTGAACTCCGCAGCGAAACCCGAGTCGTTGGTCGCGCTTGTACCACCGGCCGGTTTGAGGTACCCCGTGCCGGTGACCCCTTGCACAGAACCCATCGACGACACAGAACTGATCGAGGAGATGTCCATCAGGAACGTCCAATCTGAATTGCGGCCTGGTAGCTCTCTTTGGCCCGGTCGACGACCGCGGCATTCGCCTGGTAGCCGCGCTGCGCCATGATGAGCTGGCCCATCTGCGAGGCGAGGTCGATGTCGGGCAGTCGCACGTATCCGTTGGCGTCGGCCATCGGGTCATCCGGCTTGTAGGTCAGTCGTCCTTCGGCCGATCCGTACGCCGCGCCCTGCACGTAGACGCCTGTGTTGCCTTGGCCCTCCTGGGCGACGACGTAGCGGGCCTGGAAGGCTGCACCACTCGTCGGTTTCACGGTGTTGATGTTGGCGAGGTTGTCGGAGACCGCGTCGAGCCATTTGCGGTGCATGGTGAGTCCGGTCGCGGCGATACCGATCGCGTCGAAAGTCATCAGGTCGTCCTTATCGCGGCGCGTACGGCAGAGAACTCGTTGCCTACGGCCTGGCTGGCGAACTGGTACCGCAGCACCGTGTCGACGTTGGAAAGGGTCTCGGTGTCGAGGTTGACGTTGTTGCCGTTGAGTTCGGTCGGCTCGAGCGAACGGGCGACCTCGGCGGTCACGCGCCCGTCACCGTTCTGCACAGACTTGGCGAGAGCATCCTCGAAGAGCACGCGCTTGGCGTGGTAGTTGGGAGTATTGACGTTCGCGATGTTATTGGCAATGGTTCGTTGACGCATCGCCAGTCCATCCAGTGCGCTGCTGAGCGCCGCAGAGGTGACCGAATCGAGCACAGCTATCCGTTCGTCATCAAGTGAACTGATGGCCGATCCGTGGCCTGTCGATGAGCGATCCGTGCTCACTGTTAGCTATCGGTCGAGGGGTTAGGCACGTTAGCGTCCGCCCCGAACGGGGGGCTATGACCCTCAAACTCCCTTGCGACGATGAGGACCGTGGCTCGATGACGTCCGAGCTTGTCCACGATAATCATCGTCGCGTGGACCACGTCCCCACGGCTGGTAACCCTCCAAAGTCGCGATGTCGAGGGGATCAGCCCCTGCCATCATTGCTTCATGGCCACGACTCCTATGCTCGACCACGCTGTGCCGAACCTTCCGTCACGAAACTTTGACGCTACGGAAGCCTTCTACTGCGGTTTCGGTTTCGAGCGCGCGTTTCGCGACGCGGGTTGGATGATCCTGACCCGAGATGGCTTGCAGTTGGAATTCTTCCCATTCCCTGGCCTCGACCCACTGTCGAGCAATTTCATGTGCTGTCTGCGGGTAGCCGACGTCGACGATCTGCACGACGCCATCCGTCGATCCGGGGTACCCGACGTCATTACCGCGATGCCTCGTCTGCACCCTGTTCGAATGCAGAAGTGGGGGCTTAGGGCTGGGTATCTCGTGGATCCCGATGGCACCCAACTCACCCTCATTGAGCACCGAGTCTGAAGGTAGCGCTGACGCACCCGCTGCCCACGCGTCGCCGTTTACGATGCCCTTCAAGTAACGACCGCCAAAGTCGGAGGAGGCCGATTTCACGTTTCGTTTTCTCGTGGATTGCGCAGGCTGTCCTACCAGCCACGAGATTGGAGCGAGAGGAATTAAGTGGCTCAGTAACGGCCGGCGTTTTTAGGCTACTCCGAGTCCAACCTTGATCCGGGCGCCAAGGTCGGTGTCGACAGCCTGCCAGTACTCGACGACTCTGCGCCGCACGTCCGCCGAGACACCGTCGCTCGCGTGTCCGATGATGTTGGCTATCAGATGGTCGCGGGCCACATCATCCATCACGTCTCGGTAGAGGGTTCCGGGTTGGGTCACGTCGTCGTCTTCGGCGTGCGCCTCGTAGGCGTATCTCCCCAGCTCACCAGAGTCAATCCACCAGGTAAGGTCGGCACCCGCGATCGGGTCGGCCTGCGGCCCACCATAGGAGTTCGGTGCGTAGACCGGCTGGTCTCCAGAATGGCGGTATGCCATCGAGCCGTCCTTGCTGTAACTGTGTACTGGCACTTTCGAGGCGTTGATCGGCAATTGTTGATAGTTCGTGCCGATCCGGTGCAGATGGGTGTCGTGGTAGGAGAACACCCGGCCGAGGAGCATTTTGTCTGGACTCAACCCGATACCGGGCACCATGTTCGCCGGGGAGAAGCTTGACTGCTCCACCTCGGCGAAATAGTTTCCCGGGTTGCGGTCAAGAACCATCCGACCGACGGTCACCGGCGGGTAGTCCTCATGAGGCCAAATCTTTGTCAAATCGAACGGATTGAACCGGTAGCCAGCGGCATCGGCGAACGGCATCACCTGCATCTCCAGCCGCCACGACGGCAGATTGCCCGACTGGATCGCGTCCCGCAAATCGCGACGATGGTAGTCGGGATCCTTCGCCGCCATTGCCTTCGCCTCGTCATCGGCGAAGTTGTCAGCACCCTGCTCCGTTTTGAAATGCCACTTGACCCAGAACCGTTCCCCAGCAGCGTTGATGGTCGAATAGGTGTGGCTGGAGTAACCGTTCATGGTGCGTAGTGAGCGCGGAGTGCCGCGGTCGGACATCAGGATCATCACCTGATGGGTGCTTTCTGGAGACAAAGTCCAGTAGTCCCATTGCATATCGTTTGAGCGTAATCCCGAGTCCGGCAACCGTTTCTGGGACCGGATGAAGTCCTGAAATTTCGACGGGTCACGCATAAAAAAGACGGGGGTGTTGTTGCCGACCATATCGAAGTTGCCGTCTGCGGTATAAAACTTCAACGCAAAACCCCGCGGGTCGCGCACCGTGTCGGGGTAACCCTGTTCGCCAGCGACGGTAGAGAACCGGGCGAACATCTCAGTACGCCGCCCAATCTCGCCGAGGAAGTTCGCCTTGGTGAACCATGTAACGTCAGCTGTCACCTCGAAGTAGCCGTGAGCCCCGCTTCCTTTGGCATGAACAACACGTTCGGGCACCCGCTCACGGTTGAACTGCTGCATCTTTTGCACGACATAGGAGTCATGCAAAACCACTGGGCCTCCCGGGCCGACGGTGAGCGAAAATTCATCACTGGGAGCCGGGATACCAGCATCTGTTGTAGTCACCGACGGATTCACGTTCTCGGACACGATAAGACCTCCATGATCAGCGGAGGACCACACCCCCTCCTCGGGACTCTAGGCAGTTGTTCCCGATGCGCAAGGGGTGCGAGTCTGAGAGTATTCACATCGGCGACACATCCACGTGTTCGCGACAATCCCCGGGTTAATCGGATTACTCCCAAACACTGGACGAATTGAGTCAAAACGACCCCGCCAACATTCCGCGATGACGGACCGTGGTGGAGTTTTCTCAACACCGTGCGGGTCAGTTGTTTTAGTTCAGGCGGCAGCCAGTTCAGGCAGTATCGTTGAAGCGCCCCAGGTTTGATGCCCCATCCTTTTGAGTTGTAAGGGTGAGCACATGCCCAAGAAGACTTACCCCGAGGTTCAGGCCCGCGCAGTGCGGTTGGCGGCTGATCACTTCAGCGAGTACCCGTCCTTGACCGCGGCGTCAGTTGCGCTCGCGAGCAGGTTGGTGTGGGCCGTGAGACTGTCCGCCGGTGGGTCGTGCAAGCCCAGGTCGATGGTGTCCAGCCTGGTGGTGTCACGACTGAGGAGCTGGCGGAGATTAGACGGCTGAAGGCGGAGAACCGTCGACTTCGTGGGGACGTCGATATTCTCCGCGCGGCGATGACTTTCTTCGCGGAGGGACTCGACCCTCAACAGAGAGCCGTACCCGCAAAGGAGCGGCAGAAAACCTGTGCGCTTCAGTCTCGAACGTCGTATCGCCAGAAGGTGTGGTGATTGGGTCACGGTCGGCCACGTGAATGGCAGGAAAGCTGCATTTGGACTCAGGACCGATTGCCCGAACTTAGGTTCGTGAAGGGGCAGTCCTTTTGTGCATCGCGAGTCTGACGAAGGATCAACACCCGTAGTGAAGTTGACCGCGGGCGACACCTTTTACAAATCGATCGAGACAGAAATTTCAATATTTGAGGCGCTAGCCAAGATTTCACCCTCTTGTATTATCTCCTGCTCGATGCGCGACATAAGCTGGAAAACAGCATCGGACCTTGGCCGAGCACACCCTATTCAGGGTTGTCATTGCGTGCCTCGTCCAGGTAGGAATAGGCCGTGACACGCGAGATGCCTAGGCGTGCGGCGATGGATTCGACGCCCCTTCTCATCTGCAGCACTCCCTGTCGGTCCAAACGGGTGAGCACCGCGATTCGGTCAGTGCGACTCATCTGGCTCACGGGCTTACCGATCTCGCGAATTGCCTCGGAAACCATCGCATCCATGACGGCCACCAGGTCGCGCCCGAAGAACTCGTTCGGCCGGTCGTGAGAGCTGGCGGCAGGCTGCGGCAGTAGCCCGTCAAGAACCGCACGAGCCTGTTGTATTGCGCTGACGTCGAAATTCACGCACAGCGCAGCGATTATCCGGCCCGCTGAATTTCGAAAATAGACGGATGAACATCGCAATTCACGTCCGTCGCCGACAAATCCTCGGTATCCGAAAGCGTTGTGGTCCGCTCCCTGGTCGTGGATCACACCGATGCCGAGGCTGCTTGAGGGCCCGCCGACCTCGCGCCCAGTGACGTGTCCATTCTCGATAGCCGCAATCGTGTGGCTGAGGTCGGGATCCGGGGCGGAAAGGTCGTGAAGTACAACCTCACAGCCGGGGCCTGCAGCCGCAGCCACCGCGTGGATAACTGGGCGGAAGGCATTGAGAATATCGGCCACCGACTCGTAGGTGCCCATATGAGCGAGTTCGCCGGTAGACGGCGTCGAAAGTGCGGGCATGATGTCTCCGTCAGTCACGGCATTAACAGTATTACGAGACATAACCAACTTCCTCGGAGTTAACTAATTATAAAGTACGTAGATAAACAGTTCAATATTCTGTTAGCTTCTCAAGTAGTCGCGCGCCAACAGAATGCAGGCTGGCACCGCGCCACATTTTTGCAACCAGGGCAAGGAGGCTCTCAATGGTGGTCACACCGCGGAAAAATCGCACGTTGTGGGGATTCGATATCTCGGGCAAGCAACGCCGGATGGTCGCTGCCGGAGCCATCGGCACACTGATGGAGTATTACGACTACTACCTCTACGGACTCGCGGCGGCAGTTGTCTTTCCGACGGTCTTCTTCCCGAACGACAACCCAGCAGTCGCCACACTCGAGTCATTTGCCAGCTTCGCATTCGGCTTCCTGCTGCGTCCGATTGGCGGACTGTTCTGGGGCTACATCGGCGATCGTTTCGGACGCAAACCAGCCCTGATGGCAACGGTCATCGGCATGGGCATCTGCACGGCCGCCATCGGCCTGACGCCCTCATTCGCGGCTATTGGGATTGTCGCCCCGCTGCTGCTGCTGCTGTTCCGCTTGCTTCAGGGACTCTTCGTTGGCGGTGAAATGGGTGCGGCCGCGACTCTCGTGATCGAACATGCGCCGGTGGGGCGACGTGGGCTGTTCGGGGCGCTCCTGATCACCGGTGCCGGCATTGCGAACGTCGCATCAGCGGGTTTCATGGCGATTCTCGGTGCGGGATCCGCTGCATTTTTCCTGGCCTGGGGATGGCGCATTCCGTTTGTCTTTGCTCTCGTACTCGCCGTTATTGCCGTGGTTCTTCGCTCGAAGTTGGAGGAGCCGCAGGAGTTCGCTGCTCACACGCAGGCCATCGAAGTCGGGAAAATTAAGCGCACAAACCCGCTGAGAGAGGCTCTACGCCACCCGAAGAACGCGATACTCGGAATTCTCATCGGCCTCCCGCAAAGTATTGCCGGCTACATCGTTTTGACCTTCGGTCTTGCCTTCCTGGTGTCCAAAGGAACTCACGCCCAGGTCGGCTTTATAGGAACCATGATTGTCGGAGTTCTTCAGATCTTCGCCGCGCCGTTCTGGGGCTGGGTGTCCGATAAGGTTGGTCGCCGCAGGTTCTACATCAGTGCGGCCATCGCCTTCGCGCTGCTGCTGTACCCCGCATTCGCGCTGTTCAGCACAGATATCGCGATCCTGATCTGGCTCGGTATGATCGTCGGCTTCGTCATTCCCGGTGTGGCTATGCAGGCAACCCTTCAGACCATGCTCACCGAGATGTTCGACGTTGAAGCTCGCATCACTGGTGTGAACATCGGTTACCAGTTCTCGAACATGCTCGGTGGTTTCGCCCCGTTGATCGCCACGGCGCTCTCGCTGGCCTTCGGCTCGATCTGGCCGATCATCATCTTCGCCGCGGTTGTGGTGCTCGTCGGCGTTATCGGCACGGCGTATGCAACACTTCGGCCCGATATAGACAACCCGGGTCGACTGCACGCCCCGGCCTAACGCGTGGGTGACCCGCGGCATTCAGTCCCAAAATAAGGAGCGACATTTATGGTGAAAATAGCCATTCGTACGACCAATGCGCCGCAGCCGGCGGGCCCTTACAGCCAAGGTGTCGAGGCGAACGGATTCTTCTATACGGCCGGATTCGGGCCGCAAGACCCAGCTACCGGAGCTGTGGCCGATTCCGTGGCGGAGCAGACCAGGCAGGTGTTGCGCAACATCGAGGCCGTGCTCGCAGAGCGGGAGTTGACACTAGACGACTGCGTCAAGAGCACGGTGCACCTCGCCGATCTGGCAGACTTTGCCGCATTCAACGAGGTCTACGCGGAATTCTTCTCGGAGTCCTATCCCGTGCGCACAACGGTCGGCTCGCAGCTGGCAAATATCCTCGTGGAGATCGACGTCGTCGCGGTCGTATCTCGGAACACGTAACGGGGCACCAACTAGCCCATCTCGCGGCCGATCTGCAGGGCGGTCCGCTGCAGGAGCGGGAGGCGAGGCTTGATCTGGTCCAAGTTCTGTTTCATACGAATTGCCGTCAGCGAAAGAGCTCCGACAATTCCGGCCGAGGTTCGGATGGGCACAGCAATACAGTTGACAAAATCTTCGAATTCGCCGTCATCCACAGCCCAGCCCTGCTCGGCCGCGGTATCCAATTCCGCGTTCAGGGCACTTCGGCTGGTGATGGTCGTGTCGGTATATCTCTTCCAGGAGGTTCCGGCAAGAATGGCATCGCGCCTGCCCGTGTCGAGCTCGGCGAGAATCGATTTCCCGACGGCGCTGCAGTATGGGCGCACAGAGGATCCGATACGGGAATACATGCGCACTCCACTGGCGTCTTCAACCTTGTCTACATAGATAATGGCGTCGTCAACGAGACCGGCCACGTGCACCGTGTTGCCGACAAGTTGATGCAACCGTCGTACATGGTCGTGGCAGGCCTGGCGCAAGTCGAGGCTATCAAGTGACGCCTGCGCCAGCCCGACCAGGCGAAAGGCAAGTGCATAGGTACCGTCTATGCGCCGCCGGGCGTAGCCGACTTCTTCTAGCGTCTGCAGCTCTCGAAACATGGTTGAGCGGTGTAGCCCGAATTCGCTCGCCAGCTGGGCCACCGTCTTGGGCTGAGTGGCTATCGAATCGATGATACTCGCCGCCCTCTTGACAGTTTGCGACATGCCTTCGCTACCCTTCCGTAATCTGGCGTCGAAGTCCGCGGCCCGGCGCGCCACCCGCGAGTGCACCGTGAGCGAGCACCGGCTCACCTGCTACCAACGCGTCTTCGATGCCGATGGCCTCGCCGAGTGGGTCCGCGTAGGTGGCAGTATCGGCAACGGTGTCTGGGCTCACGACTATGAGGTCGGCGATCCAGCCCGGCAAAACTTTACCCCGTTGCCCTAGCCCGAAGCGTTCCGCTGGTGTCGTCGAGAGGTGGTGTACCGCATCGGACCATGACCATGCCTGCCTGTCGCGCACGAACTCGCGGAGATACCGGGCGAAGGTGCCCCGAGCGCGCGGGTGTGGATGTGCGCCGATGAAGATGCCGTCCGAGCCCCCCATGTGGCCGGGGTGCGCGAAAATACGGGCGAGCTCGGTGGCGGTACGTTCGTGCGCCACCGCCATGACGGCATTGACCTGGAGGCGGGAAGCGCCCAGCACATCCAGTGTGAGATCGAGTGCGTCGGTACCGGCCCTTGCCGCGGCCTCTTCGAGGGTGAGGCCGTGCGTCCAGCCGAACTCCGGCGCTGCCACATGCGCGAGCGTGATCATCGAGGACCATCCCGGGCCGAGGCTTGCGCTGCGTTCAACAATGGGCAACCACTCGCGACGCAATCGCGCTCGCTCCACAGGATCGGCGATGATCGCAATGACGGTGTCGACCGGAAGTACCGAGAGCTCCGGTGGGAGGAGTGGCATGCCCAGCAGGGTGCAGCCTCGACTGTACGGATATGCATCGAATGTGGCGTCGACTCCGGCGTGTGCAAGAGCGTGCAGCTGGTCGTGCACGATAGAGGCCTGCGCATGAAAATGTGAAATGTGGATGCGTGCGCCAGACCCCGCTGAGATGCGCGCGATCTCCTCGACACCCGCCGCTGAATTGCTCTCATATCCGCCGCGCATGTGCGTGACATAGATTCCGCCGGCTCGGGCGACCGGATCACACAACTCCGCTATCTCGTCCGTAGTGGAGAAGAGGCCGGGGACGTAGTCGAGCCCGGTCGAGAGGCCGACGGCGCCCTCGCGCAACCCTTCCTCGACGAGAGCGACCATGGTCGCGCGCTGCGCGGCTGTCGCCGGGTTCTTCGATCGGCCGCACACCTCCCATCGAATGGTTCCAGCGGGAACGAGATAGGCCAAGTTCACCCGCGACCGTCCGTCGATCGAGGCGAGGTACCGGGCAACCCCACCGCCCCGGTAGCCCTCGTGCTCGCCGTTGATAGCGGCGAAATATTCGCTCGCGTATGCCCCGTCGCCGGGAGCATATGAGACGCCGTCCTGCCCGGCAATAACAGTCGTCACACCCTGTTTCAACAGGGATCTTTGTACCGAATCGTCTTCCATAAGACCGTCGGCGTGCGAGTGGGTATCGATGAACCCGGGCAGAATGTACCGCCCCTCACAGTCGACGACCTCGTCGTCCAGTCGGGGGGTGAGGTCACCGATCGCTGTGACGATGGTGCCCTCGACGGCAACATCAGCGCGTCGAAGCCCTTCACCGTCAACGATCGATCCGCCTCGCATCAGTAAACGCACGTGTTGGCCCCTCTCGGTTCTGCTGGCTAGAAGAAGGTTCGAACCAGGTCGACCACGTGGTCGGAACCCTGGGAGGCGACGACCGGGAGGTAGTGCCATTTGTCAAAGGTCGTGCACGGGTGGGAAAGCCCCAGCGAAACGACTGAGCCGATTGCGGCATCCTGTTCTGTTAACTCTAGATAAGTGTGCTGGTCGTTCATGGCGGGAATGGATGAGCCGGCCAATGGCATCCACGCCTGGCCCAGGTCGGTCGCGAGCTCGTGGGGAATCGGCAGCCCTTCGTCGAACGGAAAGTCGCGCTTGCCTCCGTCGAGAAGAGCCAGCCCGGGCTCGGGATGCGACACGACGCGACCGATGCCACGCAGCGCGGATTGCAACCGGGCAGCGGTCCCGCCCGCTTCATCCAGCGGGGAGATCCGCCGGTAGAAACCGTCATCGTGCACGATGTACGCGCCGCTGCGCAACGTCCACAACGTGGTGGGGTCCTCGGCGATCGCGTCGGCGAATACCTCCGCAACCAGGTCGAAATACGCGCTTCCGCCCGCTGTCACATAGACGGGACCGTCGTCGTAGAGATCGTGAACGAGATGATGAAGTTTGAGCTGCGCGTTGAGGTATCCGCGCACGGCAGCCAGCGAAGCCTCCGACCGGTCGTGCCCGAGGCTGCCCTCGTATCCGGCGACCCCTGCGAGGCGCAGAACGTCGGACGAGGCGATTCGCCGGGCGATGTGAGTCGCCTCGGAAACCGTGCGAGCCCCGGTGCGGCCTCCGGCGGCACCCAGTTCGACGCAGACATCGACCGGGCGGGGAGTGCCTGCGTGGCGCAAAGTGCGTTCGATCGCCTCGATCGTCGCGAGTGAGTCAGCCCAGCAGACGAAGTGAAACTCCGGGTCGCCAAGCTGGGCGGCCAGATAGCGGAGAGAGCGATCGTCGACGACCGCATTGGCGAGCATGATCGAATTCAAGCCGAAGGTTCGTGCGGTGCGCACCTGGCCCATGGTCGCGAGGCTGATGCCGATGCTCCCGGAGTCGAGCTGCCTCTGCCAGAGAGCTGGGGCCATCGTAGTCTTGCCGTGCGGCATGAGCTTCAGACCTCTCGACGCGCACCACCCTGCCATCACCGTCAGATTGTTCTGGATCGCCTCGTCGTCGAGTGTGACGAGCGGCGTCCAGAACTCTGAGAGCCGCGGCTCGCTCGCGAGGAAATCGGCAACTGTCATACCGATCGCTCGCTCGGGCAGGCCTTTGTCGCGCGCAGACAAGCGATCATTCCGCAATTCGTCCAATCGGAGCATTCCCGTCATGCCCATCCCCTTCGAGTTCGCGTGCAGGGCAACAGCGTCGATCACCGCGCCAATCCACTTTACGTCGCGACGATGCATGCTGTGCAAATATGACAACGTTAGTTGCGTATTTCGCACATAGGCCGTCATAGTAGATCGATGACGGTCGAAGCAACACCACGCTTAATAACCATCGGAGAGACGATGATGATGTTCGCTCCGGCGAACGCAGAGTCGCTCGCCACGGCGGTAGACGTGCGACTGCACCCGGGTGGCGCGGAGTCCAACGTGGCGTGCCATGTGGCCCACGCTGGACTCTCATCGGCGTGGGTGGGCGTGGTCGGTGACGACGTGTTCGGTCACCGTATCAGCTCGGCTATCGAGGGTCACGGTGTCGATACCCGTTGGGTCACCTACGACACCACCGCGCCAACGGGCGTGTACTTCAAGGACCCGGGAAAGGAAGTGCTGTACTACCGCAGCACGTCTGCCGCATCGCGGATGAGCCCAGCTACTGTGGCGAGCATTCCACTTGAAGATGCCGATGTCGTGCATCTCTCAGGCATCACCCCGGGTCTCTCAGAGAGCTGTGCGGCACTGGTGGAGGCTGTATTCGATCGGGTCGCTGCGAGTAGCGCGATACTGAGCTTCGACGTGAACTTCCGTCCATCACTCTGGCCGGATCGCTCTGTCGCCGGCTCAGTGCTGCGTGAACTGGCCAACCGCGCAGGCTTCGTCTTTGTCGGTCTTGATGAAGCGGAGGCGCTGTGGGGCTGTCGCAGTGCGGATGACATCCGCTCACTGCTGCCGAAACCCGAGCGGCTCGTCGTGAAAGACGGTGATGTCGGTGCGACCGAATTCAGCGTGGACCTCACCGTCTTCGTGCCCGCCATCCCTACTGAAGTCCTGGAGGCCGTCGGTGCTGGCGACGCATTCGCCGCTGGCTACCTCTCTGGTCTATTAAGAGGTCATGTCGCGAAGGATCGATTACGCGCCGGCCACGAACGCGCCCGGCTGGTGCTGCGTTCGACAAGCGACTTCATAACCGAACTCACCGAATGACCGACTCACCGAATGAATGGACGACCTAAGCCATGGTGGAAAACGCACGGTTCAACGAGATTTTCAAGGAGGCGCCCCTTATGGCGATTCTTCGCGGCATGGGAGTGGAGCGCAGTCTGTCCATCGCGCACACTGCTTGGGATCTCGGCTTCCACGTCGTCGAACTGCCGATCCAGACCCCGGATGACATCGAGGCTTTGAGAGTGGTCGCGCTGGCCGGCAAGGAACGGGGAAAGATCGTCGGAGCGGGCACGGTCGTCGCTCTCGAACATGTTCGGCAGGCCGTGAACGCCGGGGCAGATTTCACCGTGAGTCCAGGACTGGATCTCGAGGTCGTCCGGGAATCTTCCGACGCGGGGATGCCGTCGATGCCGGGGGTTGCCACCGCGACCGAAGTGCAGATCGCGCTGAAAGAAGGCCTCACCTGGCTCAAGGTGTTCCCCGCATCGGTGCTCGGTACGACCTGGATCAGCGCTATGCACGGGCCTTTCCCGCAGGCGAAGTTCGTGACCACGGGTGGCATGACCGCTGCCAATGCGGGGCAGTTCCTGCGGGCGGGAGCGCGGGTCGTCGCCGTCGGCTCGGCACTCGAAGAGCCATCGCAGCTGCCCAGGCTTGCGGCGCTACTCGGCCCAGTCGGTCGCTTCGAGCGGGCCGAATCGTAATCATGGTTTCTGCCGACGACTTGCTGACGTTTGTGGACGCGAAGCTCCGGTACGAGATCGACGTGGTTGCAGCATTCCGTGCCCAGGCTGATGGCGCGGCAGTGCTCGTCGATACCCGTAAGAAGCGCTCCTGGGATCACGGACATGTTGCCGGCGCCCTGCATCTACCCGCAGACGGCCTCGACGTGCGCCTCAAGACGTTGCAGCGAGAGCGTCCGCTCATCGTCTATGGCTGGGGGCCTGGTTGCAACGGTGCCACCCACACCGCGCGCCGCCTCCTCGCCGAGGAATTCGACGTGCGCGAAATGATCGGCGGGTACGAGTATTGGGTGCGCAATGGGTTTGCGGTGGAACAGGGCGAAGCCGTCACTCGGCACGCATCTGACCCGCTTGTTACCGCAGACATTCGGATCGACACGAACTGAAACGAAAAGGGATGCCTCGGCGCGACGGCACACTGCGTAGCTGTCATTGGTTCCCTCTTCGCCCCGCATCTCCTTAGCTAAGGTGTCGCAGTTCTTCGCTGTGGTTTATGTATAAAACGGAGTCCGGCGGAGGCCCTCTCAGGCAGTTTGACCAGCGCCGGACGATCGTACGACTCGCCTATCGAGTCTCGGTAATTTTCATGGGGCCCCGGGGCGGTCAGGATCCACGCTTCGGCCGTGCGCACGGGATGGAGCGAGCAACTTCGCCGGCTCAGCGCCAACCGCTGTACCAATGGTCCTCAAGGCCCGGGGTATGAGGGTGAAATAGGCGGAGCTTTGACCAGCACTTTGTTGCGCGAGCGAAGTAGAACTCGCGACAGGACGAACTGAACCATTCTTGGGTTGAGGCCGCTGGGCTTTTCTCGGCTTTTTGCTGACAGGTCGGTTTTACCAGCGCAATAATGCCGGGCCTCGAATTTCTCGCGCGGTACGTAGCCGAGCAAACACCGGAGGCTTTCGTTCTTAGACCAGCTGACCAGTCGATGGAGATCTCCTTAACCTCGCACGACTTCGAGGGGTGCCCGCAAGTGAGACTTTCAGCGGCGCCGTTCAACCGCGAAAGCGGCCACCCAACTTGGACCTGGAGTCCTGTTCTGGGGGTAGTCGATGTTGTCTATGGTCGAGTAGCGTCGGGGTTGAGTGACGCTGGGTTGCTCGTGTAGATCGCAGAGGCCGAGACCTCGCAACGGCCAGGACTTGTTCTCATGACGCTGATCTCTTCTCCGCCACCTAAGCCGTATAAGACCACAGACGAACTGTTGGTCGGCGTCGCTCGGGGCGAGCGGGAGGCTTTTGCTGAGTTCTATGACCTCACGGCCCCGCGTGTGCTGGGTTTGATTCGGCGGGTAATGAGGGACCCGGCGCAATCCGAGGAGTCGCCCAAGAAGTGTTTCTGGAGTTGTGGCAGACGGCGACCCGGTTTGATCCCGGCAAGGGCGGTGCTGTGTCGTGGGCGTTGACGGTGGCGCACCGGCGTGCGATCGACCGGGTAGGAGCGTCGCAATCGAGCCGAGACCGGGACATGAGGGTCGGCATCCGCGACCGCGAAGAACTCCCGTGATGATGTCGCGGCCGCCGTGGAATACCAGCGGGTGCGGGCCGCCATGGAAGGCCTGACCATCGGACGCCGAGAGACCATCGGACACCGAGAGGTCATCGACCTGGCCTACATTCAGGGCTTGACGCTGGCCGAAATCGCGGAAAGGGTAGGGGCCCCCGTCGGGACGGGGAAGACCCGGTTGCGTGATGGTTTGATCGCCCTCCGCCAACACATGAACGTCGCCGCTTAGAAGGTTTCCGCGGCAATACGCCAAGCGATGGGTCAGCTATGCAAATGGGCAGCCAGAATTAGAGTGACGCCCCCGCGGAGCCTCTGGGCGAGTGCGAAACCAGCGAGTTGCTCTACATGCATTGCCACGACCGAGGGTGCCATCGACGCGGTGCGCGTGTTGGGCATCACCGCCATCATCGCGGGCACACCCTGGGAACACCGATGGTGCGCCCTTGCTTTACAGTTGGCACGTCCCGTTGTTTTTCTTCCTCGCCGGTTACCTTTCGCGTCCCGCAGAACGTTGACTGAAAAATTGACTCGACGCACGCGAACGCTCGGAGTGCCGTACCTGGCCTCACATGGGTGCGGCTGTTCGCCCCGTTCGTCAACGGATCGAACTCGGCTATGGCGTACTCCACATTCTGGTTCGTCTCGGTGTTGTTCTCCTCGGTCGTCCTACTGCGATGTCTCCGGATGTTGCCGCGCTCCGTCGTCTGGGCGATCTGTATCGCGGGGCTGTGTTGGGCTACACGATCGGCGGCACACTCGCCCGAACGCCCCTGTCGACTGGTTCCGCACTGCCGTGCCTCAGCTTCCTACTGCTCGGTGGTGTGGCGCGCACGGTGAGACCGCACATCAGGACAGCGGCACCAGTCGGATTCGGGTTGCTCCTGATCGCAGCTGTCAGCGTTGCAAGCGGCATCTGCGCCCCGTTGGACATCAAAAAGGGCGACTTCGGAACCCCCGTTATCAGCATCGTGGTGGCCGGGGTAATCTCCTTTGGGCTGTTGCTGGTGGCTGAATCCGTGTTCAACCGTCTAGGAGCACGGGGCAAGCCGCGTCGCAACGCAATTGTCCTACGCCGGATTCATGGTTATTCTCTCCCGCCCGCTGGTCTTCTGGCTGATGCTCACATTCGCACCGCCCGTGCCGTCGTGGCTCCTGTTCACCGTCTGCGCGGTAATCCGGTGGGCAGCGGCACTAGGACGTGTTGCTAAACCCGCTGGTGATCCAGTGGAGGGTTGCGGCGAGGCAGAGGCCGGCGTGGTAGTTGCGGGCGGTCTTGTCTGATCTCATGGCGATTCCGCGCCATTGCTTGAGTTTGCCGAAGCAGCGTTCCACGACGTTCCGACCGCGGTAGCGGGCCTTCTGTTCATCCCCGAAATCGATCGGGCGACCTCGTCGTTTGCGTCGATGCACGATCTGATCATCTGACCTGCTGCGGTGATTTCGGACAGCGGTTTCGATTGGTTTTCTACGCTGCCGTTGCCGACTGTTGGTAAGCGTAGTGGACTTCATTGGGGCGTCGGTACTTGAGCGCTGAGTGGCGGCGATGGCTGTTGTAGAAGCCCTCGATGTACCGGATGACGTCACGACGGGCTTGTGCTTTGGTGGCGTAGACGGTTCGGTAGACGCGCTCGTTCTTCAACGCTGAGAAGAAACTTTCCGCCATGGCATTGTCCCAGCACACGCCTGTTCTGCCCAT
Source organism: Glaciihabitans sp. UYNi722 (assembly GCF_040549465.1). Classification (NCBI taxonomy): domain Bacteria; kingdom Bacillati; phylum Actinomycetota; class Actinomycetes; order Micrococcales; family Microbacteriaceae; genus Glaciihabitans; species Glaciihabitans sp. UYNi722. The sequence goes on from NZ_JBEPTL010000019.1 coordinate 56,829, forward strand.
CGAGGAGCGCATCCCCAGACGGGCCACCAAGGCCCGGAAATCAGCCGAGGTGTAGACGCTGCCACGGTCCGAGTGCCAGATCGCGTGAGGGTGGATCACGGTCGTCGCCGCGGCGTTCTTCAACGCGTCTTCGACTAGCTCAGTGCGCATGTGGTCGGCGATGGACCAGCCGACGACCTTCTTCGAGTAACAGTCGATGACGGTCGCCAGGTAGATGAAGCCCTGCCAGGTGTGAATGTAGGTGATGTCTCCGACGAACTTCACCCCGGGGCGATCGGCGGTGAAGTCCCGCCGCACGAGGTCGGGCATGTCGGCTGCGGCCTGAGCATCGGCCTCGGTCGTGACCCGGAATGGGCGCGGCTGGCAGGCGATAAGGCCCGTTTCACGCATGATCTGTCGCACCAACTCCGGAGAGCACTCGGTGTCCTCATCGGCCAGATCGGCATGGATGCGCCGATACCCGTAAGTCCCGTCGGATTCTTGGAAGAAATAGCGAACTCGTGCCGTCAACGCGTCGCGCCGCGCCGCTGTCGCCGACTGCGGGCGCGTCAACCAGTGGTAGAACCCTGACGTTGACACTCCCAGCCAGTGGCACATTTTCACCACGGGGTTCGTGTTCGCTTGCTCGTTTTTCTGGGAGTCGATGTATTCGTACTTGCTCACTACCGCTGCTCCCGCGCGAAGTAAGCCGTCGCTTTTTTCAAGAACGCGGTCTCCGCTTTCAGTTCCTGATTCTCGCGTTCGAGTTCCTTGAGCCGGGCCCGTTCCGAGACCGTCAACTCGGTCTCCGTCCCGCCGTTGGCCTCCCGATACTTCATCAGCCAGTTGCGAAGCGTCTCGGGACCGACACCATAGGCCGTCGCGACGTCCCTGATCGGTTTGGAGGTAGTAATCACCTCGCGGCACAACTCATCTTTGAACTCTTGGCTGAATCGCCGACGCGATGCGGACATGCTGCTCTCTCCTTCAGTAGCACCCCCATTTTAAGAGGGCCCACTATCCGAGAACACCGCAGCAGGTCAATCGCGCTCAGGGATCGTCGCTGCGATCCCACGCTCCCTCAGCCAGGCACGGTTCGCCTTCGAGGGGTAACCCTTATCGGCCATCACCCGATCCGGCCGGGTGCGTGGCCGCCCTGCGGTTCCCGCGACACGGATCTCAGCGAGCGTCGCCTGCAACCAGGACGTATCGGCCGACTGGCCAGGCGTCAGGAGAAACGCTAATGCACGGCCGCGCCCGTCACAGACCAGATGATTCTTTGTCGTCAGGCCACCGCGGGAGCGGCCGATCGCATGATCAGGCGGTTCCGGCCCGAATTTCTTGTAATTCTGCCCTGCCCCCTGTGATTCGCGGAAGGGTCGCACCGTGCTGATGCACACGCACGATCGTGGAATCGATCGACGCCACCCAATCCACATCGCCAGCCTGCTGAGCGTACGACTGGACCGTCTCGAGTACCCGCGCCCAGACCCCTTGCTCTGACCACCGGTTGAAGTTCTTGTAGATCGTGTTCCAGTTCCCGAACCGCTCCGGCAGGTCCCGCCACGGTGAACCCGTCCGGAACCGCCACGCCGTCGCCTCGACCACGGTCCGTCGATCCACCGGCGGACGCCCCGTCGACTTCGTCCTCGGAAACAGCGGACCGATCACAGCCCAAGCATCATCAGAAATAACATCACGCGACACACATCAAGAATCGCCGATCACACCCCAAAACACGTTTAGCAACACGCCCTAGTGCGGTGCGGGCGTCGGCCTGTACCTGGCTCACCGGGTCCAATCGCGTGGTAGCGGAACGACACTAGATTGCCTCATCTGACAGTTAGTCGCTCAGGATCAGCGGCAACCACTGTTCCGATACCGGTCAACCCGCAGAGGGCCGCGGGGCGATTGTGACGTCGAATCGTCGGCGGGCACGGCGGCCCCATGCTTCGACAGTGATCCAGCTGAGTATCGCGACCAGGATGGTCGAGGGGATCTCGACCCAGTGCGGGAAGCCGCCGACCGCGCGTAACCAGTCCAGGATGAGCGCGTTCCAGGCGTACACCGCATAGGAGATGATGCCCAGCAGCCGAAGGGGCTCGAGGAATCGGGTCGGCAGGACCGACCACCGCCCACAGATGGAGATCAGCAGCACCGTCAGCACCGCGATGAGCGGACCGCCGACAAGGTAGAGCCAGAGGGAGTTTTTGGCATCGGGGAAAATGGACAGGCCGAGCAGGGCGCCCACTGCGACGACGAGCCCCATCATGCGGATCACCCGCGACCGCTCCACAAGTCGGTCGATCTTGTCCCGATGGATGTATGCGGCCGCTCCGACCACGATGGTGCTCGACCAGGTGGTGGGGAGGATGTAAATGGTCGCGGGATCGCGCGCGAAGATGAGGGCGGAGACCGTGCATAGAACGACCAGGGTGACGAACGCCCAGAGCAGAAGTGTGTTGATCGCTTTGCGTCGCATCGCGAGGAGGAACAGGGCCGGCCAGACGAGATAAAACTGCTCCTCGACTGCAAGAGTCCACAGTGTGTTGATCGCGGGAGACGTGGCAAAAGGAAGCGGGAAGTCTCTGAGGTACAACATCGCCGCGCCCACCGTCTGCGGCACGATCGCTCGGTCACCGAGGACGTTGAGGATCGATTCCACCACGGTGAAGACGATCAGCATCAGAAGGAGTGCCGGGTACAGCCGGAGTACGCGGTGCATGTAGAAGCGCGAGAAAGAGATCCGCGATGTCCGTCCAACCTCGCGGTCGAGGATCCCCGTGATCAGGTAGCCACTGAGCGTGAAGAAGACCACGACACCGACAATGCCCGCACCAGGAAAGGTCTGGTCCCAGGTGTGCCTCAGAAGCACGAGGGCGATTGCGAGTCCCCGGAGGACGTCGTAGCCCGGTCGCCGCACGGGCGTGACGGCGGAGTCTTGCACCCGGTTTCTCGTGGAGAGTCCGTCCGATCGAATTGACATCGATTTCAGATTGCTCCGCCTATTTGGATGAAAACCTGAAATCTGGGGGCGATTGGGCTCTATTACCTGAAGGAATTCGAAGGTTCGGGCTCAGAATTCGCGAAGTGTCGGCAGGCATCGAGTTCTGGTTTCTTGCGTCGGCGATTCGTTGTGGAAGTCCTTTTAGCCAATTGAGGATCTGCTCGGCGGTCGTTTTCAGGAGCAGGTTGGTGGTGAATCGCCCTGGGTTTTGTTCCGTCTAATGCTTTGGGAAGATGGAACTATGTCAAACCGATATCCGATCGAGTTTCGTGAGCGTGCGCTGCGGATGCTTGCCGAGGGCCGTAACTTGCGAAGTCCACTGGGCTGAATATGTTCGACATTCCTGTCTGTCGAATTCCGAGCCGGATCAATCCGTGGGCCGCGATCGAACTCCTCGCAATATCCGGATGGAGTGGACCAGGTCGGGGGATCGACCGTCCGCTCAGGGACGGCCTACGAAGCAATTCGAGAGCGAAAGCGACCGTCGCATTGCGGAGCTCGACGTGCGTTACGTGGGAACGCCAGGTTCTTAACTGAGCCGGCGGTCGGTTACAGCTTCGCTTTGTCGATCGCCGCCTGAACTGAAGTCTGATATCCCTCGCTGGTGTAGGTCGCGCCGCCTACAGCGTTGACTTTCGCGGACTGGGATTTGATAACTTCGTCGCGGAGGATCGGAACTGCGTAGTTGTCAATTTCGACCGAACGGCCGCCCACATTGGTCAACTGGAGCGCTTTAACATTAGTGATCTTGCTGTTCGCCACGACTATTTCCACCTGAACCGGTCCGTACGGTGTGTCCAACGTTGACCCTACGAAAGTCCCGGAGAGGCCCGCAGATTGTGTCGAACTCGGAACCGGAACCGGTGCCGGTGCCGGTGCGGGTACCGGTGTAGACGATGGCGTCGATCCTGAACTCGGCGAGATCGGGTTCGATTTGGGACTCGGCGATGTCGAGGAAGACCGGTTTGTCGTCGATATCGCGGCGAATTTGTTCGCCGCTGTGGCACCAGCCTGCCATCCGATGACGAGGATCGAAACGGATGCAAAGATGCTGCCCAATACAGCGCGAGTTCTCACCACTCAAACCTTTCCCTGTGAATTTGGTGGTCGGGAGGTCCATACGCCCGCACGTCCACGAGCACCCCGTTCGCCCGCGCCAGCGACCCGCAAATATAGAGGTCGGAGCTCTTCAGATCAAGAAAAATCGACTTGAGCGAAAACTTGCGTTCGACATCGCGGACCGGCAACCACGAGTACGCGCGACGAGATCGGCGACCAACGAAGCCGCAAAAATGGGCACCGCGGTCAAGTGCGAGTTGCTCCATCTCATCCCCAAGAATATTCTCGCCCTCGTGGGAACCGGGCAGCACAATTGTTGTTTCCCCAAGTACCCCACGTCGGAAGCGCTCGCGCTGAGATGTCGGTAAAGACCGGGCGAGCGTCCCTCGTTGTTGCGGAAGCATCGTGGTGATCATTTCATCCCCTTCCAGGGCGAGTCGATTGGTTTTCTGTGATCCACAGTTGCAGTTGGAGCTATGCGAAAGCCGCACGCATCGACACATTCGCATGTGTTTCCTCACATCTTTGAAGACGAACGCGTTTGTCGGCGTCCAGTCGTGTCCAGTTGCCGGACGCTCATCAATCGATATTTGACCGTGCGCCGCGAAGATAATTCAAGGGTGTTTTTGAGCTTCGAGGGGTGCTCGCACGGGAACGAACCGCGGATGCCGTTGCAGCAATTTGCGACGGTGCGATGGCGACTGCTTCTTGATAGGTGAGGATGCCCAGTAGCGGAACGATGACCGCTTGGCTGCACCGTTTCGTAAACGGATCTTTGACCTTGATTTGCTGGAAGCATCGGTCAGGCGAGTCGCACTCGAAACTCTTCTACTAACTCGCCGAAGCGCCGACGGAAAGCGCGTTCATGGAGGCGCGTATAGATGATGTAATACCCTTCATTGCTCGACATGGAGATCGTAATCGAGCTTCCCTCTGTGGTCGGATGCACCGGCCAAGAGATGCTTATTGGCAATCACGCGACACCTCTCGGAGACCCTCCCCACCACCGACAGGCAATTCGGGAGCCAATCTCACCGCCCCCGGAGAGTTCGCCCGCAAGAGGGACGGTGGATTCAAGCGGTTATTGCAACAAGAGTTTCCCGATCGCTTCGATCGGTTTCTCAAACGATAGCCGTTTGCGGGGGCGATCGTTGAGTTCAGCGGCGACCCAGTTGAGGTCTTCCTCGGAGTGGACCCCGAGGTCGCTGCCCTTGGGGAAGTATTGACGCAGCAGCCCGTTGGTGTTCTCGTTGATGCCGCGCTGCCAAGGCGAGTGCGGGTCGCAGAAGAAGATCTCGATGCCGGCATCGAGGGCAATTTTCTTCCATTCGCGCATCTCGACGCCCTGGTCCCAGGTCAACGTTCCTCTCAACGCTTCGGGGAGGGTTTTGATCTTCACCGTCAGGGCGTCGCGCATCTTCTCCGCCGTGTAACCGTTCGGCAAATGCACGAGCATTGTGTAGTTCGTTGACCGTTCGACGAGAGTCCCGATCGCAGTCTGGTTGCCTTTCCCGATGATCAGATCGCCCTCCCAATGCCCCGGCACCGCGCGGTCTTTCACCTCGGCCGGGCGCTGTGAGATGTTGATCATGTCGGGGATCCGATTCTTCCTCTGACCCGTCTTCCTCGACGGATGCCGTAAACCCCGTCCAGTACGTAAATACCTGGTCAGTTCCTGTGTCAACGCTCCACGGGACTGGACGTAGAGGGACTGGTAGATCGTCTCCGGCGACACCCACATCTCCTCCCGTCCGGGGAACTCCCGCTTGAGTCGTCCCGCGATCTGCTCGGGTGAGTACTTCTTTTGGAAGTCCTTCTCCACCTTCGCACGCAGCTCGACATTCACATGAAGTTTCGCCGGTTTCGGCCTCGACGCCCGCTCATACGCCAGAGCATGCGCAGTCGTGGCGCGATACCCAGAACCTGGCACATTGTTACGGCGCAGCTCCCGCGAAATCGTCGACGCCGACCGACCCACCGCAGCCCCGATCACTCTCAACGACTGCCCGATGGCACGGCGAACCGCGATGTCTTCCCGTTCCGCGAACGTCAAACATCGGCCCTTCAGGTCCCGACCGCGACGCGGTCGAACACTGCCAGCACCGGCCAAAATCCGCCGCCCGGTCCGCCTGCTCGTGTCGATCAACTCGACCGCTTCCGAAATGAAATCTCCGGCCTGCATCCGCCCCCAGAACAGCTGAGTCAGATCCGACCGGATAAAGATCGAATACTTCGCCACGACAACACCCATCCAATAAGTGTTGCAATCACCGCAAGAACCCAAGGGACGATCAGCGGGCCGTAGTTGACTGTGCTCCCGAAGGCTGATTTGAGGGCGAAGTTGGACTTCGAGGGGTGCCCGCAGGGGATCTTTCAGTGCGATAGGTCGTCGAGCAGTCGTCACCATGTGATTTTGCAGTCCGAGCTTCCAACTCTCCATGACGAGTGTGGGTGTTACCGCCGTTTGTAGTAGTTGCGCCAGATCAGGCGGTGGATCGGGATGATCTTCGGCAGCGATCGCAGACCGGGGATGAGTGGCACGAGCATGAGCAGCACGGTGAGTGCGACGACGATCATCAGCACAACGAGGTCGGCGTTGGGGAGGGACTTGAATGGCTCGACCTGGTAGAAGGCGGAGAAGAGCCACAGCCAGGACTGGCCGGGATAGTTGCCCGTCTCGTTCATCATGCCCCACTGGTCGCCGCCAAGATGGAGGGTCGAGGCGAGGTTATTGAGGTACGCCCCGTCGCCGAGGAACAGTACCGATCGCGTGTAGTTGAAGTTGTAGAACGATCCGCCCGATTGCAGGACGCTGTCGAGAGAGCCCTGCTTCGCCATTGTGAGGAGCGAGTTGGTCAGCGCGGGCACGGGACCGTAGTTGCCCGTCGCAACATTCGACGGGTTGTTGTTCTTGGCTTTGTCGAGCGCCTTGCCGTATGCCAGCGTCCATGCGGCCTGTTCGTCGCTCGATGCGGCGGTCCAGGTCGCAATGGCGGCGGGTGGATTCGGAAGAGTCTTGAGCGGGTCGATCACGAAGTCCTTCGACGTGTCGATCGGGATCTTCACGCCGGCGAGACTCTGCAAGTCGAGAGCACCGATCGTCTGGGTCGAGCCCGAAGTCGAGTTGTACGGAGGTCCGTATCCCGCGGTGTCGCTTGTGCCTCCCAGCTCGGCATTCGCGGTGACGACGAAGTCCCCCGGCTGACTGGTCGCCCAGGACTTGAGGGTAACGCTGTGGTCGTCGGGAGAGCTGAAGATCGCCGATGCGGCCACCACAAGCAGGCTGACCACGACCACTCCAACAGTCAGTTCCTTGAAGAGGTCGTACTCGCGGTTGGTGCCCTTCCAGGACCGCCCTGCGATGCCGTTTCCTTTGCGCCACGACATGGGGCTGATTTTCTTGCTCATCAGATGGTCTTGCCTGTGAGATCGGTGTCGTGATGGTCGGGGAAGGTCGCGTCACGCAACTGGGTGTCGGTCTTGGCGGCATCGATGGGCGACACCACGCCATGCACCCGTACGAGCAGCACGTGAAGGGCCACGATCGCTGCGACCGCAATCGGCAGCAGCGTGATGTGCCACATGAACATCTGGCCCACGTTGGCCACGTTGAACCAGGCACCGATTCCGGCGGCGTTCAGCGCGTCCTTGGCCTCGAAAGACACCCACTCCGACTCGAAGTTGGTCTGCAGCAAATACCCGGTGAAGGCCGCCGCAATGGACACCGCGAAGGAGACGACGCCCGTGATCCAGGTGAGCAGTCGCCCGCCACGCCATGACGCCATCCAGAACTTGCCCCACAGGTGCACGACCATGAAGAGGAAGAAGAACTCGACGCTCCACAGATGGGTGGAATTGACGAAGTGGCCGAGGGATGAGATATGCCACCAGGACGGTCCGTTCAGGCTCAGGATGATGCCCGACACGATGATGACCGCAAGCGAGGCGATGGCCCCCATCCCGAAGACGTAGATCCACGAAGCGACATAACTCGGCTGCGTCTGCGGAAGCAGCTTTTGCGGCGGGAGGGTCTTGAGCATCCACCGCCGCGCCTTGCCGGTCCAGGTGTAGAACTCGCCCTCAGAGGCTGTCTCCTCGTCCGAATCGGGCGCCTCGTTGGTGGGCGGTGACACGATGGAGGTCATTTGCGTTTCCGTCCCGCCGGGAAGGGCAACACGAGCGCCAGGACGAACAGGACCACCATCACCGCGATGACGATGAAGTTTCCGAGTTGGATGGTGAAAGCGCCCCAACCCAGATAGATGGTCGGGACGTCTCCCGTCACCGACGCCAATAGAGCGTGCATGCCAACCTCCCGGCTGTTCGAATAACTGAAAGTAAGCCCCAACACGTGCGGAAAACGGGCCTTTAGTCCCGAGATTTGTCGATGCCAATCTGCCCTAAGAGCACGAGCCACGCTCGGACGAAGGAAGAGCGCCGCCACAAACGAACACCCATCATTCGATGAGAACGCCATCGAGATCTGCCAGATTTCGTGCCCTCTGTCTCGGTGACCGGGAAGGCTCAGACCGATTGCGCCCGCAAGCCGGACGCTCGCCGGGCCGATTTTGACGGAGCTCCCGGAGACGGTTTTGAGGGCGCTCCATGAATTCGAGGGGTGCTCGCAGAGGAACCTCCTGCGACGCAGGTTGGACAGACCTAGCCAGAACTGTCCCCGGCGACGATTCCCAGGGGAAAAGAGCGCCTTTCGGGCTGTTTTTGGATCGTTGTCTGGAGAATTCGTTTCCGAGCGGACTATGAGCCCGAGGCTATTTTGCGTGCTCGAGTGGCGGCAAACCGAAAGCTATCTTGAATGGCTGGCTCGAAGTCGAAATCTACTTCGTCGTCCACTTCAAAGGCGCGGTATCCGTCTGTTTGAATCACAGAGAAGTGAACAAACACATCGTGCCCGGTAGGCAGGTCATCGGAGGAGATGGCACCCCACCCTTTGTCAAATTTGAAGAATTTCACCGTGCCGATTGCGATAGTGCAATTATGCGTCCGCTCCGGCCGTGGCACCTTGATCAGCAGCTCCAGCGCCTCGCGGCGCTCGTCGTTTCAAAACCATTCGGGAATTGTGAATCTCCGTAAGCCGAACCTTTATTGAGAAAGGTGTGATCGGCTAACTGCGCTTGGCGCGTGCGCGTTCTTTGATCGCGGTTATCACTTCTGTTTTAGCGTCCGCGTAGGCGTTCATATCATCCCAGTCCTCGGCGAGCAGAGCCTGTTTGGTGCGCTCGTATAGTGCACAGTCATCCGCATCTAATCGCAGGTGATCACGAAAGAGAAGGTACTCATAAACGGCCGGATCGTCTCGATCGAGGATGTGCACGTGGACATCTCGAGCGGGCGTGCGCACCATTCGGTGCCCGGGCTCCCGGACTCGCACTTCGTAGCCAGCTTCGACAAGAGGATCGAGATAGTCCTCGTCGGCAGTAATGTCCATTACCGTGACGACTAAGGGATTGCGTCAATAGGTGGGGTGCGTCGTTGATGTAGGACAGGCACAAGCCCTGTTAAACACGGATTGTTCAAGATTCGCGTTGACTCAGGAGTGC